>JAJFJB010000489.1 GCA_021774435.1 Alphaproteobacteria bacterium | reverse complement strand
GACAAGTAAATATTCCAGCGATATAGCGTTTACGGCGATGGTTAAAGCCGTACAGCAACGCCTTGGTTCGCGCGAAAAATTTGCCCGCATGGAGCAGATGGGGGCATGGCGCACATCCGTGACCGCGGATCTGGCATCGTTTATTGCCGAGCGGGATTCATTCTATCTGGCAACGGCCAACGCGGATGGGCAACCTTATGTGCAACATAGGGGTGGTCCGAAAGGGTTCCTGAAAGTGATCAACGACAAGACCTTGGCGATTGCCGATTTCAAGGGAAACCAACAATATTTGTCGCTCGGCAATCTTTCGGAAAATGAAAAAGCATTCATATTTTTGATGGATTATGCGCATCAGCGTAGAGTCAAGCTTTGGGGACGCGCACAATTCGTCGAGGAAGATGACGAACTCCTGGCTCAGCTAGCGCATTCTGACTATCAGGGGAAACCCGAACGGGCGCTAATTTTCTCGCTCGAAGCTTGGGATATCAATTGTCCCCAGCATATAACGCCACGCTTTACGGAAAACGAGGTTGCGGAAGCCATCGCCCGCCTGCAAGCGCCGCAACAGCAAAGGATTGCCGAATTGGAAGCAGAAATCGTAACGCTGCGCGCCGCCCTGGCTGCATTCGCCTCGAACAAAGAGAAATCCTAACACCGGCGATTTTCGCGTAGGGCAAAAATTTTTTACTTGCGAAAATACATCGATTAAACGAGTTCTACGGGCATCGACAGAATTCAATTCAGACTGGGTAAAACATCAACAATGAGTAACGACCCCGCCACTTCATCGGCGAATGGCGCAGCATCCATTAGCCAAAGTGAGGCCATCGGCTTCTTTGAAAAATGGCTCTCCGTCTGGGTTGCACTGTGCATCGCGACCGGAATCGGCTTGGGTAATCTTGCCCCGAGCCTTTTCACCTTCCTTGCCAAACTGGAGTACGCCTCCGTCAATCTAGTCGTGGCGGTCCTGATTTGGGCGATGGTCTATCCGATGATGGTGAATGTGGATTTTTCCAGCCTGCGCCACATTGGCGACCGCCCCAAGGGGCTGGTAATCACCTTGATCATCAACTGGCTGATCAAGCCCTTCACCATGGCCGCGCTGGGCGTCTTGTTCTTCGAAGTTCTGTTCGCCGACATGATCGCGCCAAAGGATGCACAGGAATATATCGGCGGCCTCATTCTGCTCGGTGCCGCACCTTGCACCGCGATGGTTTTCGTATGGTCACAGCTCACCAGGGGCGACGCGACTTACACGTTAGTCCAAGTCTCGGTCAACGACGTCATCATGATATTCGCCTTCGCGCCCATCGTGGCCTTGCTACTGGGCGTGACCGACATTTCCGTGCCGTGGGAGACTCTGCTTCTATCGGTTGGTCTCTACGTCGTCATCCCGCTGATCGCGGGATACCTCACACGTCGCTGGTTGATTAGTCACGCAAACAAGGCAAATGACGGTGACATGGCCGTGGCGCGCTTCGTATCCGGTATCAAACCCTTCTCCGTAGTTGGTTTGCTGGCAACTGTTGTCCTGTTGTTCGGATTCCAAGGCAGCATCATTCTCAATCAACCTGTCGTAATCGCACTAATCGCCGCCCCTCTGCTCATTCAGTCTTATGGAATCTTCTTTGTCGCCTATGGTGCGGCCTGGCTATGGCGCGTCCCTTTCAACGTGGCCGCGCCCTGCGCCTTAATCGGGACGTCGAATTTTTTCGAGCTCGCCGTTGCCGTGGCAATAAGCGTGTTTGGACTCGATTCGGGTGCCGCCCTTGCGACAGTCGTGGGCGTTCTGGTGGAAGTGCCCGTGATGTTGTCGCTGGTCGCGTTCGCAAACCGCACCAGCGGGTATTTCCCGGCGAGCGAAACGGGAGGCAATTGACTATTGCTCGTCCGACCCTTGTTGCATCGATCGAATGTTGTTGCAGAAAATTCGGAGCAGCGCGACGATAAAGGAATCCGCGCTCGACATCTTCTCCTGAAAAACCCTGTCCGGGACCATAATACACACGCTTGACTCGATTGCCGTCGCCGATGCCATGCGCTCCGAGGCATCGATCAGCGCCATCTCACCAAAAATGCCACCAGGCCCTATCGTTCCCAGCACCTTCTTCTGTTCATTTTCGGTGACCCAGATTTCAACCTGCCCCGTCTGTACGATATAGGCAGCATTACCGGGGTCGCCCTGGCGAAATATCGGTGTGCCGGGCGCATAAGTCTTACGACTTAAAACCTGCATCCCGCCTTTATTCTGGCTCATGACAATCCCCGATAGCGAGGGCCTCTATGTTGCTTCGACAGCTATGTCGTCACCCACCTTGAGTCCGTAGACAGCTGCGGCACTCCCGCAATTGACCGCAATTTCAACCAAACCGCATGAGTTATGATACCAGAAAACGCGGTCCGGTGGTACCTGCGAAAAGACAGGCGCGTAGGAGATGCGGTCGCCACCAATTTTGAACGTCGCCGTGTCATCAAAATTTTTCGACTGGAGCCCGGTCATCGCATTCCCAAAACGATCAATATAGACCACCGCGGCGTGGTCGTCGGGCCAATCGGCGCCCGGCCTCGAAGGCGCCTCGTGCCATCCATCGGGATAGGTGTCACCTGGCGGCGCTTCACCACGCGCCAGCATCGCCGCGACCGGCGCGAATAGATCGCGGCCGTGGAACGAACGCGCCAATCTGCCCGGCCGCCATGTGATTGCCCACTGCCGCGCCGACTTCGCACGACGCTGCACGATTTCGAACAACCCGTTGTCCGGCCCCACGAACCAGCGGCCATCCGCTTCCTGAACAACCGGTGCCCGCTCACTTCCAACGCCGGGATCGACGACACTCAGGCAAACTGAGCCTTCCGCCATCTCCGGCACCAGCGCGGCCAGCAAGTAAGCAGCGGCTTGTGGATTATGCGCAGGTGCGTCATGCATCAGGTCAATCGCGGTCACGGTCGGCGCTTCGCGCGCCAGAACGGCCTTCATCTGACCGACATAGGGACCCTCGTAACCAAAATCCGTGAACAGCATTATCATGTATTTACTATGACCCGTTGCGGGAATTTCTGACAAGCGGTTCGCGCAAAGAAAAACCGCCCGGGCAAAGCCCAGGCGGTTTGGTCATCAAGCGCGTAAATTGGCGCTATTCGCGATTGCCGAACAGATGCAACAGCATGATGAAGAGGTTGATAAAGTCGAGGTAGAGACGCAACGCGCCGGATATCGCCTTCTTCTCGGCAATCTCACCACTATCGCTGACGTGATACTCGGACTTGATGTTTTGCGTGTCATAAGCCGTTAGCCCCACAAACACCAGCACACCAACAATCGAAATGATGAAGTGCATCATGCTCGACTGCAGGAACAAGTTGACCAGACTGGCAATGATGATGCCAATCAGCCCCATGAACAGGAAGCTGCCGATCCCCGTCAGATCCCGTTTTGTGGTGTAGCCATAAAGGCTCATCGCCGCGAAAACGCCGGCGGTAATAAAGAACACCCGGGCAATGCTGGTGCCTGTAAACGTTAGGAAAATATGGGTCAGAGAAAGCCCCATAACCGCCGCAAAGGCCCAGAACAAGAGCTGGACCATTGGTGTACTGAGCTTATGAATGCCGAACGAAAGCACCAGGACAAATGCCAGTGGCGCAAACATGGTAATATAGGCCAGGATCGTTGGCTGGATCCCCGTCGCGGTCTGAGCGTAGAAGAGCTGAAGAATCGCAGGCGTATTCGCGACCGCGAATGCGGTGACGCCGGTCAGCGCCAATCCGAGCGACATATAGTTGTAAACCCGAAGCATATAACGCCGCAGACCTTCATCGACGCCCGCGCGGCTATCTACGCCAGTCCCCAACGATATCGT
>JAJFJB010000488.1 GCA_021774435.1 Alphaproteobacteria bacterium | reverse complement strand
CCTACACTTTGTTCGCTTCGTCCCCCTTGAGGTGCTGGCCTGTCGCCTAGGCTACTCGTCGAGGAACCCTTTCCCGGCTTCCGCCAACTCCTTGATCATCTTGGCCGGTTTCCAGCGGTCGCCATAGCGTTCCTGCCACTCGAGCATTGTGTCGTAGATTTTCTTTACGCCGATACCGTCGGCCCAGAACATCAGCCCGCCGCGGTAGCGCGGGAAGCCGAAGCCGTTGAGCCACATCACGTCGACGTCGCTGGCGCGGTAGGCGATGCCTTCTTCGAGGATCTTGGCCGCCTCGTTGACCGATGCAAACAGCAGGCGGTGCAGGATTTCCTCGTCCGTGAAGTCGCGCGGTGCGATGCCCAACTCGCGGCCGACCTCCTCGATCACCTGGTCGACGATGGGGTCGGGATAGGGGGTGCGGTCGCCGGGCTTGTAGTTGAACCAGCCGGCGCCGGTCTTCTGGCCGTAGCGGCCCATCTCGAACAGCCGGTCGGGAATCGGCAGGGCGCGGTATTCGTTCGGGCTCTCCTTCTTGCGGCGCTGGCGCACCGCATGGCCGATATCGAGCCCGGCGAGATCGCCCACCGCGAACGGCCCCATCGGATAGCCGAATTCGACCATGACCTTGTCGATCTGCTGCGGCTTGGCGCCTTCCTCGACCAGGATATTCATCTCTGTCTGGAAGGGGGCGCGGCTGCGGTTGGCGAGGAAACCGTCGCAATTGCCGCACACCGCGCCGACCTTGGCGATGCGCCGCGACAGGGCGGTGCAGGTGGCGACCACATCCTTCGCCGTGCCGCTGCCGCGCACGATCTCGAGCAGCTTCATGACGTTGGCCGGGCTGAAGAAGTGGGTGCCGATGACATCCGCCGGGCGCTTGGTGGCGCTGGCGATCTCGTCGATATCCAGCGTGGAGGTGTTGGAGGCGAGAATGGCCCCGTCCTTCATCACCTTGTCGAGTTCGCCGAAGACGGTCTTCTTGACCGGCATCTCCTCGAACACCGCCTCGATGACGATGTCGGCATCGCCGATCTTGTCATAGTCGAGGGCCGGGGTGATGAGCCCCATGCGCGTGTCCACCGCGTCGGCGGCGAGGCTGCCGCGCTTGACGCTGGTTTCGTAATTGGCGCGGATCTTGGCGAGGCCCTTGTCGAGCGCTTCCTGATTCATCTCCAGCAGCTTGACCGGAATGCCCGCGTCGGCGAAGCACATGGCGATGCCGCCGCCCATCGTGCCCGCCCCAACGACGGCTGCGGTATTGATTGCGCGGGACTGCGTCCCCTTGTCGATGTCGGGGATCTTGTTGGCCTGACGCTCGGCGAAGAAGGCAAAGCGCAGCGATTTCGCCTCGTCGGCATTGACCAGTTCCTCGAACAGTTCGCGCTCGCGCGCGACGCCTTCGTCGAAGGGCAGCTCGACGGCGGCCTCGACGCATTTGATGCAGTGATAGGGCGCGTTCTGGTTGCGCGCGCGGCGCTCGATTTTCTTGCGCATCGCGTCGAACATGCCGGGATATTCCTTCGCCTCGGCGAGTTTTTCATCGTTATCCCTAATTCTTGGCAACGGGCGGACGTCCGCGATCTTCTCGGCATAGGCGACGGCGGTGTCGAGCAGCGCGTCGTTATTCTCGGCGAGGTCATCGAGAATGCCGAGCCCCTGCGCCTCGGGGGCGGGGACGTGGCGGCCGGTGACGATCATCTCCAGCGCCGCCTTGGGACCGATCAGCCGCGGCAGGCGCTGCGTGCCGGCGCCGCCGGGCAGTACCCCGATCAGCACTTCCGTCAGGCCGACCTTGGCGTCCTTGGTCGCGACCCGGTACTGGCAGGCGAGCGCGGTTTCCAGCCCGCCGCCCAGCGCGTAGCCGTGGATCGCGGCGACGATGGGCTTGTCACTGTCGTCGATGATGGTGCGGTAGGTGAGCCCCGCCTCGGTCTTTTTCTGGCCGAGGAACTTGATGTCCGCCCCGGCGATGAAGCTGCGGCCCGCGCCGCGCAGGACCATGGCCTTGATCTCCGGGTCGGCGTTGCCGGCTTTCACGCAGTCGACGAGGCCTTCCGGTACGCCGGGGCTGAGCGCGTTGACCGGCGGGTTGTCGACCGTGATGACGCCGATGGCGCCCTGCTTCGAAAGTGTTACGAGTTCCGTCATGACTGTATCCCCTGTTGCCGCGCCGGGGGCGCGGGCCGCTGTATTTGAGTTGCGCGCATCTTATGGCCCCGCGTCCGCTTTGGCGAGCGTGCGGGCTGCGGAAACTTGCCGCAGCGCCGCCTTTGAAACCCTCCCCGTCGTGGGGTCGGTGGCACGCGCCTTGCCGCCGCCGGGGGAACATGAATAATCAGGCCATATGCCAGCAACAGGGAGAAGATCATGGGGCCGCTCACGGGACTGAAAATCGTCGAAATCGCCAGCATCGGGCCGGGGCCGATGTGCGCCATGCTGCTGTCCGATCTGGGCGCGGAGGTGCTGCGGGTCGACCGGGCCAGCGCGGTCGGGGTCGAACCGGCGATGGCGCCGCAATTCGCGACATTGCAGCGCGGCCGGCAGTCGATCGGCGTCGATTTGAAGAATCCCGAGGGGGTCGAGACGGTGCTGCAGCTGGTCGAGGGGGCGGATGCGCTGATCGAGGGCTTCCGGCCGGGCGTGACCGAGCGGCTCGGCATCGGGCCGGAGGATTGCTTCGCGCGCAACCCGAAGCTGGTCTATGGCCGCATGACCGGCTGGGGCCAGGACGGGCCGATGGCGATGGCCGCGGCGCATGACATCAACTATATCGCGCTGACCGGGGCGCTGCATGCGATCGGGCCGGCGGCGCGGCCGTCGCCGCCGCTCAACCTGGTCGCGGATTTCGGCGGCGGCGGGGTCTATCTCGCCTTCGGCGTGGTGAGCGCGCTGCTCGAGGCGGTGAAATCGGGTAAAGGACAGGTCGTGGACGCGGCGATGGTCGATGGCGCCTCGTCCTTGATGGCGTCCTGCTACGGGGGGTTCGCCGCGGGCTCGCATCTCGACGAGCGCGGCGTCAACCGGCTCGATGGCGGCTGCCACCATTACAATGTCTACGAGACCAGCGACGGCAAATTCATCAGCGTCGGCTCGAACGAACCGCAATTCTACGCCCTGCTGATCGAGGCGCTCGGCCTCGACATGGCCAATCTGCCGCCGCAGACCGACCGGACGCACTGGCCGGAAATGTGCGATAAGATCGGCGCGATCTTCAAGACCAAGACGCGCGAGGAATGGTGCGATCAGATGGAAGGCAGCGATATCTGCTTCGCGCCGGTGCTCAGCCTCGCCGAGGCGCCGGAACATCCGCATATGAAGGCGCGCGGCACGTTCGTGGAGCTCGATGGCGTCGTGCAGCCGGGTCCGGCACCGCGCTTCAGCCGGACACCCGGTGCCATACAGGGGCCGGTCGCGCTGCCGGGTCAACATACCGACGACGCGTTGAAGGGCTGGGGCCTGTCCGACGACCGGATCGCGGCGCTGCGGGAAACCGGCGCTATCGCCTAATCCGGTCAAAAAGGAGGCACCGGACACAATTGCGGTTGAGCGGGCGGCGCGGCCTGCGGCATACTGCGGGCGTGACCCGGCACGTATTACGTCCGGGGTGCCGCAATTGTTGAGGTTTTTCATGCGCTTATGGATTTTTTTCGCCATCGCCGCCTTGGCAATGTCGGCGCCGGCCACCGCCGATATCAAAACCGCCCTGCAAGCCTATGACAGCGGTAATTTCCCGGCAGCCTTAAGCGCCTTAAAACCGCTCGCCGAGGCGAAGAACGCCGAAGCGCAATACCGTCTCGGACTGATGTATGACGGCGGCAAGGGCGTCGAGACCGACGCAGCGACGGCGTTCGACTGGTTTCAGAAAGCCGCGTCGAACGGTCACAGCGAAGCCAAGCGTGTGATCGGCATCTATTACGAAGAAGGTAAGGCCGTCGGCAAGAGCTACGGACGCGCCGTCGAATGGTACGCGGAATCGGCGAAAATGGGGAATGCCAAAGCGCAGCGCAATTTGGGTGGCCTGTATCAGGATGGGCTGGGCGTGAGGCCAGATCTCCAGCGGGCATTCGATCTGTATACGCAATCCGCCGGCGGTGGAAACCTCAAGGCAAAGCGAAACCTCGCCTATATGTATTATTTCGGCGCCGGCGTCCGGCGTGACTATAAGAAAGCAGCGGCCCTATTTAGGGAGACTGCGGACGCGGGGCTCGGCAAGGCGGATTACGATCTCGGGCGGCTTTATTACCGGGGCCAGGGGGTCGCCAAGGATTCGAGACAAGCCGCCAAACATTTTCGCAAAGCCGCCGAAAAGGGACATGGCGATGCCCAGTTTTTCATAGGCCGGATGCACATGTTGGGCGAAGGTGTGAACAAGGATATGGAAAAGGCTTACTTCTGGTTGACCCTGGCGGCAGCGCAGGAAACCGACAAGGCCGGCAAGCTGCTTCGCAAGGCCCGCGCGGCTTTAAATGATGTGCAGATCGCGGAAGCTGAGAAAGCGGCCCAGTCCTTCCGTCCGAAATGAGGCGCTGCCGGTCTGGCGTTAGTCCTGCTGCTGGATGAATTTGGCGCCGACATATTTTGCCAGCGCAGTGACCGATTTTTCGACGTCGAGTTCGCCGGTATCGACCGTAAACTCCGGTATGACAGGGGCTTCGTAGGGAGCTGAAATGCCGGTGAACTCCGGAATTTCGCCACGGCGCGCCTTTTGGTAAAGCCCTTTTGGGTCGCGGGACTCGCAAAGAGAAAGGTCAGCCTTGACGTAGATTTCGTGGAAATTTTCGCCCGATGCCTCCCGAGCACGGTCACGGTCTTCCTGATAAGGCGAGATGAATGCGGCGATAACGATAAAGCCGGCACTCGAGAATAAGGACGCAACTTCGCCAATCCTTCGAATATTCTCGGTCCTGTCATCCGGAGAAAAACCAAGATTAGACGAAAGGCCGTGACGGACATTGTCGCCGTCAAGAACGAAAACATTGTAGCCGATATTGAAAAGGCGCCGCTCAAGTTCGATCGCCAATGTCGATTTGCCCGATCCGGAAAGGCCTGTAAACCATAGGACACCGCCTGTGTGTCCGCTGCGCTTGATTCTGTCCTGCAGCGTAACCCGGCTCTCCACAGCAGTGATATTCGTAGATTTTATGGATGTTTCTTGGTCGGTCATTCCCGAACTCTCCCCAACCAGCAGTTTGTTTTGTTTTAGCGGGAGTGTGGGTAACACAACTGGTATGCGATTGCTCATTATTTCTAGCCCCGAAGCAGGTTGAACAGTTGTCGACTAAATAGCCTGGCTCCGAGTCCTATGACATCACCCAAATTGATTATGAAAATTCGAAATTTGGCAAGATTCGCCAATTTTTAGATGACCTACCGAAACGTTTCGCCATTTTTTAGTTGCGCCCGTACGTATCTTCAAGCCGGACGATATCGTCTTCGCCCACATAATCGCCCACTTGGACCTCAATCAAATGCAAGGGTTCCTTGCCTTTGTTCTCGAGCCGATGGATGACCCCCTTGGGTATGTAGGTGGATTGATTTTCGTGCAGTTCGGATACTTCTTCACCTGTTGTCACGACCGCGACACCCTTGACGACGACCCAATGCTCCGAGCGATGTTTGTGCTTCTGCAGAGATAGAATGCCGCCAGGCTTAACAATGATCCGTTTTACCCGGAAACGTGTGTCCTCATCGATATCGTTGTAATCACCCCATGGGCGGAACACACGGCGGTGATGGACGGCTTCATAACGCTCTGCGGTCTTAAGGCGCTCAACGATATCCTTTACGTCGCCGGCCCGGTCCCGGCGCGAAACGAGGATGGCATCGTCGGTTGAGACGACGATCGTATCTTCCAAACCGATGGCGGCGATAAGCCTGCCATCATCGCTCCGGAAGTAGGAATTACGAACGTCCTTAAGCAGCGTATCCCCCAAGGTGGCGTTTCCATCGCTGTCTTTATCCGCAAGATCCCATAATGCTGGCCATCCGCCGACATCGTTCCACCCAAAATCGACAGGCACAACGGCGGCGCGGTCGGTTTTTTCCATGACCGCGTAATCGATCGAGTCGGACGGACAGTCGCCAAAAGTGTCCGCGTCGAGACGAAGGAATTCGAGGTCCACAAAGCTCGCGGCATACGCTTTTCGGCAAGCTGCCATGATCTTTGGCGCCAATCGCTCTAGCTCATCGAGAAAGGTTTGTGCGCCAAGCACGAACATCCCGCTGTTCCATAAGTAATCCCCTGATTCAACGTAGGTTTCCGCTGTTGCCAAATCGGGTTTTTCCACGAAAGCGGCAACCTTGCGAACATTAGTGTTCCCGTCCAGCGTCGTGCCTTCACGAATATAGCCATAGCCGGTTTCGGGGCCGTTTGGCTTGATTCCGAACGTCACGAGCGCGCCCGCCGCTGCCGCCGTTGCCGCAATTCCCATAGCTTCCGTAAAGGCCATTTCGTCGCTGACAACATGGTCCGAGGGCAGCAGAGCCATAATAGCGTCGGGGGTCTTTTCCAGGAGTGCTAGGGCTGCGATCGCAGCCGCAGGCGCAGTACTGCGCCCAACCGGTTCAAGCACGATGGCATGGGGTTTGATTGCAGCTGACTGCAATTGTTCCGCAACGATAAAGCGGTGGTCGTTATTGGCGATAACCAAGGGAGGGGCATAGCGGCTGCTGTCCGACACGCGGCCAGCGGTCTCCTGTAACATCGTTTTCGACCCGGCGAGCGGCAGCAATTGCTTAGGGTAATGAGCACGGGACATTGGCCATAGGCGGGAGCCGGATCCACCGGAAAGAATGACCGGATGTATGATCGGCGAGTCCGGCATGGTGGTTCACTCCTTGCTATTCGGGATAAATATTCCCGGTCCATAACACTCAAACGCCCAATAAGGGAAACGATTCTGCAACTATTATGGTGCAGAAATTATTAATGATCGAAATTCGCAAATTTTGTTTCATTAGGATGGGTCTCTGCGCTTAAGCAACGGTAAAGTGGCCTCTACGCGCACAATCGACGTTGAAAAAAGGAAAATTTGCTAATGCGGGCACTTCGTCGTGTTGTTTTCGTCATTATTCCGCTTTCTGCTATAGCGCTTTTCTCTGTTCTATTGATTTTAGCAGCGGAAAATAAACCTGCGGTGTCAGGTGTGAGGCAGCCGACTACCGCTGATGCGACGCGCGCGCGGGCCTTCGCACAGCGCGGTGTCAAGCAACTACTAGACGCTAAATCAGCAACAATATTGTCTGTAAGTGAAAGAGATCTCGACAGTGTACTTTCGCTGATGCAGCGCGCAGTGCGGAAACTATCCGGGGATGCCCGGTTCTCGCGCCGGGGCTTGGACGCGGCAATAACGTACAAATTGCCCGAGAACCCATGGCGGAACTATATCAATATCCGATTCGGGTTGAAGCCGTCGTCTTCGGGCCTCGACTTAGCGTCGATGTCGATTGGCAAGCTTAATATTTCAGGCCAAATGGTCGCGTCTTTGTTGCGGCACGGGTTGAATTTCGCATTGAAGGAGAATACCGGCGATCAGCTTCTTGGATCTGTAACTTGGGTGCGTTTCGCGAAGAGTACGGCAAAGATTCGTTTTGAGCCGGTTTCAGACCTAGAGCCAAGACTACGATCACTAGCCAAACGGCTGGGAGAGGTTCGTGACAATGCAGCATTACTTGGCGATCCGTCGCGTATACGTATCTATTACGCAAAGCTCGATGAACTGGAGAAAAAACTACGCTCTGGCGGTACTGTTTCGATCTCCCGCTTTGTAAGCCCGCTTATGCGGCTGGCGCAAAAGCGCGGTGGCAACGCGGCTGAAGAGAATCAGGCTGCTTTGCTTGCTCTGGTTATTTATTTTGGGGACGCCCGTTTCGAACGTCTTACGGGTCCGGTACGAACTGGCGCGTTAAAGGGGCACCGACGGAAGATCAAAACCGTGCAGCTTGGTGGGCGCGGCGATCTGCTTCTTCATTTTACGATATCGGTTGGCCTGCAGCTTGTTAGTGAGCACGGTGTCGCAATGGCGATCGGCGAGTTCAAAGAACTGCTTGATTCCGCGGGCGGAGGGAGCGGATTTAGTTTTGTTGATCTTGCCGCCGACCGTGCTGGTTTGCGCTTTGCTGAGATCGCAACGGATCGCAATGGTGGGGCCAGACGGTTGCAGAAAATACTCGCCAAATCGACCTCAGAGCGCATTTTCTTCCCTGAATTCAAGAATCTTCCCGAAGGGTTATCCGAAAAGGCATTCGAACGGCAATTCGGAGGTGTTGGCGATGGCCGTTACATGTCTGTCGTTCGTGAAATAGACCGTAGAATTTCAGAGGCGCCGGCATATCGTGGCCAATAACTACAAAATGCGTTTCAAATTTTCGAAGTATTTCGCCCGTATCCCCCAATCGGGTGATACGGTAGAATTCTTGAGGATGTTTAATCCGATACCTAGAAACCGGCAGAGCATTACGCCGCACAATTATCCGTGTTGAAGCTTCGTTCCCGTTTGGAAAGGCAGGGTCCACTCGTGATATTCTTTCGGAACCACAGCTAGTCCTGGATTAGCGTATGGTTATTAATATCCAGTTCCTGAGTTTTTTAGCGGGCGGTGTAGCTTTTCTGTTCCTCGCCGTTTTGGTTGCGTTCAGCCGAACGGGAGGCCTTTATAAATACCTTCTGCTTGCAAGTTGTTTAATCACGGTGTTGTGGGCGGCTTCGGTTGCCGGTGTGCAATGGATTGGTGCCTGGCCGAAAATTTATTCCGGTCTCGATGTCTTACGTATTGTCTCATGGCTCATGCTGTTAGGTGCGCTTCTTGGGATAAGACGTATTCAGGACGCTGGGCCGACAAGTCGGATTGCGGCGGGTTTGATTCTTTGCGTTGGTTTGGGCTTGTTGTTTGCGGAGCCGTTGTCCGAGATGATTTGGTCGGAGCCGTCACGTAGTCTGCTTACGTTTTTAAGTGGCGGTCACGTCATGCTCTCTGTGATTGGCCTGCTGGCGCTCGAAAATCTTTTTCGAAATGCAGAGCCTAAAGTTCGTTGGGCAATCAAGTATTTTTGCTTCGGACTCGGGACGGTTCTTGGATTCGATTTCTTCTTTTACGCCGATGCCGCGCTGTTCGGTCGGATCGACATGGCATTTTTTGATGCCAGGGGATTCGTTAACGCGTTGGCCGCGCCTCTGTTAGCGATTTCCGTTTCGCGCGCGACCTTATGGGAAATTGATATTCATGTTTCCAGGGCGGCTGTTTTTCACTCTGCTGCACTAATTGCTAGTGGCATCTATCTCATAGGAATGGCGGCTTCGGGTTTCTATCTGAAGGAAATGGGCGGCGAGTGGGGCCGTATTCTGCAGATTCTGTTCCTTGCCTGCGCCTTGCTTATACTCATTGTAATATTTTCCTCCGCATCAATTCGCGCGAAGGTCAAAGTTTGGATCAGCAAGCATTTCTTCAGCTACAAATACGATTATCGGGAAGAATGGCTCAAATTCATACAAACCTTTGCGGCTGTTGACTCAGACGTTCATTTGCATGCTCGTGTTTTGCGGTCGGTTGCCGATATTACGCAAAGCGGCGGCGGCGGCTTATGGGTTTTACGGCGTGAAGACAATGCTTTCTTGCCAACGGCACTTTGGCATATGGGCGATCGTCAGCCGGCCGAACCCGCACACAGCGAATTCATTCAATTCATGGATCAAACGCATTGGATAATCGATCTGGACGAATATCGCCGTGATTCTTCAGCTTATCAGGACGTGCAGTTTCCATCCTGGATTACGGAAAGCAAACGCAATTGGTTGATAGTACCTTTGGTTTATCGCGACTCCGTACGGGCTTTTCTTATCCTCGCCGATCCAAAAGTGCGCCGTGGCCTCGATTGGGAAGATTTCGATCTTTTGCGCACGGTAGGGCATCAGGCCGCGAGTTATCTGGCCGAACAGGAGGCCATGAACGAATTGTCGGATGCGCGTAGACTGGAAGATTTTAACCGGCGTTCGGCTTTTATCATTCACGATATAAAGAACGTCGTCAGTCAAATGTCGCTGATGATGCATAATGCGCAACGGTTTGGCGATAACCCGGAATTTCAAAAAGATATGCTAACGACAGTCGGCAACTCCGTAGCACGGATGAAGGACTTGCTGGAGCGCTTCAAGGAAACCGGGGAAGAAGAGCAGCAAGAGGAGTCCAATCTCATTTCGTTGTCCATTCTCACACGGCAAGTTGCGGAGATATGGCGCAAGCAAAAGGAAGATTTAAATGTCGATATCGACGATACAGCCGCCATGTTCGTAGAACGTAACGATATGGTCTCCGTCCTCGATCACTTATTGCAAAACGCGATAGAGGCAGTTGGTCCCAAGGGCTCCGTTTCGTTGCGGCAAATGGTGAAGCAGAACGAAGTTATTATCGAGATTGAGGACGATGGGCCTGGCATGGATAAAGAGTATGTCGAATCACATCTATTTCGTCCTCTGGATAGCGAAAAAACATCAGGATATGGACTCGGTGCCTTTCAAACTCGACAGTTGGTGCGAAATATGGGCGGCCGCCTTGAGGTCAACAGCGAAGTCGGCTCAGGGACAGTAATGCGCGTCATTTTGCCTGTTGACGCGAATGCTTCCAGGGCATTACGGAAACAAGAAGAAGTGGGTGCGGTGTGACGAAAGAGAAATCGAAAAAGAAGCAGACCGAGACAGCTCAATCTCTTCTTCTAGTCGAAGATGACCCGGGACTGCGAAGTCAATTGCGTTGGGCGCTCGATGAGTTCGATGTGCATTTAGCGGAAGATCGCGAGACGGCTATAAAGATCTTCCGTGACGCACACCCCCCTGTCGTCGTACTTGATCTCGGTTTGCCGCCGGACCCTAACGGCGCATCGGAAGGGTTGGCGACTTTGGAAGAGATTCTTTCCTATCGCCCGAATACGAAGGTGATTGTATCGTCGGGAAATGAAGAGCGCGTGAATGCCGTCGAAGCCGTGCGGCTTGGTGCTTATGACTTTTATCCAAAGCCCGTAGATGTGGAGGTTCTTCGTCTTATCATTGATCGAGCATCGCGCTTATACATGCTGGAAGAAGACAACCTCCGCCTCAGCCGAAGTCACGAGAACGCTCCACTAAATGGTGTCATCGGCGCCAGTCCGCAGATGATGAAAGTCTGCGATGCAATTCGGCGCATTGCGACATCGGATGTTAGTGTCCTGCTGACGGGCGAAAGCGGCACAGGCAAAGAAGTTCTCGCGCGCGCTCTGCACGACTCTAGCATACGTGCAGCGGGCCCGTTCATTGCTATCAATTGTGCGGCGATACCGGAAAATCTCTTGGAAAGCGAATTGTTCGGACACGAAAAAGGTGCCTTTACAGGTGCGATCCGACGGACGATCGGAAAGATAGAGCAAGCACAAGGCGGCACGCTCTTGCTTGATGAAATTGGCGATATGCCGTTACCGTTGCAGGCAAAGTTATTGCGCTTCCTTCAAGAGCGGCTGATCGAGCGCGTTGGTGGGCGTGAGCAAATAGAGTTAGATGTCCGGGTGATCTCGGCGACGAATCAGGATCTCAAATCTCTTATTGGCGATGGTGGGTTCCGAGAAGATTTGTTCTATCGTTTAGAAGAGGTTGGCGTTCATATTCCCTCCCTGCGCGAACGGGAAGGGGACGCTGTGCTATTGGCAAAATTCTTTCTGCAGCAATTCACTGAGAGTTTGAACAAATCCTTCCGTGGCATTACGAAGGAAGGACTGAATGCGATTGCTGCGTATGACTGGCCAGGCAATGTCCGTGAACTGGAAAACAGAATGAAACGGGCCATTGTTCTTGCCGAAGGAAAATACATCGGTGCGGAAGACCTGGACATCGATCTTGGGAAAAGTGCGACACAAGTTCCGACTTTACGTCAGGCGCGGGAAGCCGCCGAGCATGATGCAATTGTTCGCGCATTAAAGATGTCGCAAAAGAATCTGACGGCGGCGGCCAAGGTTCTCGGTGTGAGCCGTCCCACACTCTACGACCTTATGAAAACGCATAACCTAACGGCTGCAGGGTAGAGCGAAATTTGAGTGCGGTTTAAAGAAATCTGGATATCAAACACATACTAAATGCATTGGCATTGGATTACCGGCGGAGCACTCGTGCAATGAATACCGAAAAGATCAGAATCGCCAATCGACGAATCTCAAATTTCAATTGGTGGCGGCTGACCAGGAACGCGCTCGTCTCCATCGTACTCTCGGTTTCGGTTTTGACGGCGCCGGTCGTGGATGCGCGGATCAGCACGGAATCTCTCGAATTTCAAGAAGAAGCAAAGAACTACTTGAAAAAGGGCGATGTGAAGTCGGCGATCATTCAGCTTAAGAATGCAATCCGTGCTGATGGCGATAACGTGCAGGCCCGCTTTGAACTTGCGATTATCTACTTGCATGGCCGTGACGGCCCGTCGGCGGAAAAGGAACTGAAGGCGGCCCGAAAGCGGGGCATGGATCAAAACAAAATTCTTGTGCCTTTGGCTCAAGCCTACTCGCTGCAGAATAAGAACAAAGAGATAATTGATGAACTGAAACCCGGAGACAGTCCTAACGATGTCAAATCTGGGATATTGGCGGCGCGGGGTGGCGCCTATGTCGCTCTAAAAAATTTGGATGCGGCGGAGAAAGAGCTCGATGAAGCGGCTTCGGTCTCGCCGGAATCTACATTTGTAAAGCTCGCTTTGAGTCAGGTGCTTCAGGCAAAAGGAAAATTCAAGGGTGCGGAAGCGCTGATTGATCAAGCGCTTACTCTCGAGCCGGAGAACCAGCGCGCACTTGTCCGAAAAGGCGGTTTGCTGCAGGTTCGGCGCGATTACGCCGGTGCGATTGAAGCCTACACCAAGGCGCTCAAGCTGAACGAAGGGAATATTCCGGCACGTGTTTCCCGTGCAGGAGCCTATATTGCGCGAAACGAGGACGCGGCCGCACAGGTTGATATTGATGCGGCGCTGGCGGAAACGCCTAAAAATCCAATTGCGCGCTACTTGAATGCCCTACTTCTGGCGCGGCAAAAAAAATATGTTGAAGCGACCGATTCAATGGCGCCGGTTATGGGAGTGCTATCGAACTATCCACCGGCACTTTACCTGCAAGCATCATTAAGTTTCGCCCAGGGGCAAGTCGAACAAGCGCAATCTCAAGTTCAGGGTTACCTGGCAAAGGTGCCGGGCAGTCAGCGGGGCCAGCGGCTCTTAGCGGCGATCTATCTGAGAAAGAAATCGATCAGCAAAGCGATCGAATTGCTCGAACCCATGTTGGGCAAAGCGGCTGGAGATACTCGCTTATGGACATTGCTGGGTAATGCCTATGTTGCCGAAGGCCGCAACGAGGACGCCGCGGCATTGTTCGAAAAAGTAGTCAAAACAGATCCGACAAATACTGATATTCGAACGCGGCTTGCGCTGACACATCTCAGCTCGGGAGATCGTGACACGGCTGTTAAAGAGTTCGAAGATATTTTAGAAAGCGACCCGGACGAGGTGCGCGCGAATTTATTGCTTGTCCTCACGCATCTGCGGGAGCGCAAGTTCGACGAGGCGCTCGCGGCGGCGCAATCCTTAAAAGAGCGGATGCCTAACAATCCAATGCCGGATAACTTCCTGGGAACGATCTATCTCGGCAAGAAAGACACGGATGCCGCCCGGAAGCATTTTGAGAAAGCCATCGAAATACAGCCGGAATTTACGCCCGCGGCATTGAATTTGGCAGAAATTGACCGCGTTGCGGGAAATCTAAAATCCGCGCGAGAGCGTTACGAAAAAATCCTCGAACACAATGCCAAGCATGAGCAAGCTATGCTTCGCATCGCCCAAATTGCGTTTTCCAAGAAAGAGAACGACAAGGGGCTCGACTGGTTGCGACGGGCCATCTCCGCCAATCCAAAATCGAAACGGCCTCGAATTCGGCTTGTGAATGCTCTTCTGGGTACTAAGGAAAACAAGCGTGCACTTACGGCGGCACGCGAACTGGTTCAACTCGCGGACAAAGATCCCGATTCACTCGATGCATTGGCGCGTGCGCAGATAGCGGCCGACCAATTAGCCAATGGTATTTCCACCTATAGACAACTTGCTGCACTGGTACCGAAATCGGCGCCAGTTCATTATCGTTTTGGGCGGGCACTGGCCGCGGCTAAGAACTATGGCGAAGCGGCTGAAAGTTTCGATAAGGCTATTGCGTTGGACCCGAATATTGCCGGTGCGCGCAATGACCGTGTTCGTGTTGCCTATTTGGAAGATGGTCCGCAAAAGGCCCTTGCCATTGCGCGGAAGATGACATCCGAAAATCCCGACGCTGATTTTGGGTATATATTGCAGGGCGATGTGCATATGCAGGCGGGTGAATTCGACGATGCCAGCAAGGCGTATGCCGCTGCGCAGGCGCGCAGGGCGACCAGTAAAACCCTTGGACGTCAATACCGAAGCCTTTCGCGGGCCGGCAAGGTGGAGGAAGCACGTGTACTGTTGGAAGGATGGCTCGCAAAGAAACCTGACGACACGTCGGTTCGGTTTATGTATGCGAGCGCATTGATCCGTCTCGGAGAAATCGCCAAGGCAACAAAAGAAAATGAAACGCTTCTAAAGAGTTTTCCGAACAATGCCGTGTTGTTGAACGATCTGGCATGGCTGTACGGAGAAGCAAAAGACAACCGTGCCCTTGAATACGCAAAACGCGCACATGATCTCGCGCCGAAATCGGCGGCCATATCGGATACTTTCGGGTGGTTGTTGGTAAAGAATGGCGATATGGCGAAAGGCTTGGATTTGCTGAAACAAGCGCACACTGCCGCACCGAACCAACTCGATATCGGCTACCACTTTGCAGCCGCGCTGTCCAAGTCGGGTGAGAATGCCGACGCGTTGAAATTGCTGAAGGAAATTCTTGATACGGGCAAACCATTTGACTCGATCGACGAGGCCCGCAAGCTCTATGCCTCTTTGGCTGCAAAGTAAAAATCCTGGATAGTTTCCTACTTGAAAGTGCTTCGTGGCGGCGCGGCATTGCGCGCCTGAATTTCTTGCACATCGTGTGAAGGGTTTTGATATGAGTGATGATTGCGTTTTGGTCACGGGAGGGGCTGGATATATCGGCAGCCACGTCGCGCTAGCGCTGCTGGAAACGGGGCGTCGCGTTGTTGTCGCTGATAATTTGGTAACCGGACGCCGTGATCTTGTTCCCGAAGCGGCTGACTTCGTCGAATTAGATATTGGCGACATCGAGCGGGTGAGTCAGCTACTCGCCGACCATCCTTGCCGCGCCGTATTGCATTTCGCCGGCTCGACGATTGTGCCGGAATCCGTCGAAAATCCGCTGAAATATTACGGCAACAACACATGCGCCAGTCGCAACCTGCTTGAGGCAGCGATGGCGAACGGCGTCCGTGAGTTTATCTTTTCGTCAACGGCGGCCGTTTACGGCAACCCGGAAAAGCTTCCCGTCGACGAGAGTGTCGCACTTGCGCCTGTGTCGCCATACGGAAAATCGAAACTCATGACGGAAAATATGCTCCAAGATGTTGCGGCGTCATCGGATCTGCGTTTCATCGCCTTGCGTTATTTCAATGTCGCCGGCGCGGACCCGGCGGGTCGCAGTGGGCAATCAACACCAAATGCTACTCATTTGATAAAAGCGGCGTGTGAAGCTGCCTGTGGCGTGCGCGAAAGCGTCACTATTTTTGGCGATGATTACGATACGCCGGATGGCACGGGTGTTCGGGATTTTATTCATGTCAGTGATTTGGCGGATGCGCATGTTGCCGCTTTGGATCATCTCGACCGTGGCGGCGCAAGCAATGTCATGAATTGCGGTTACGGCCTTGGATACTCGGTGAAACAGGTTTTCGATACGCTTCGTGAGGTAAGTGGTGTGGACTTTCGTGTCGAAACAGGGCCGCGGCGGCCGGGAGATATTGGTGAAATTTATGCTGAGACAAAGCGCATTAGGGACGTGCTCGGTTGGGTTCCGCAGCACGATGACTTAATGAAGATTGTCGCGTCCGCCTATGCCTGGGAAACGCGAAGGACGCAATAATCTCAAGCTTGCCAGGATTAGGCGGTTCCTCTAGCTGGCCTCATTGATGAGCGCGTCATATGGCGCCAGCTGGCTCGACCAGCTATAGGCGCTGCGAACAAATTCTCTTGCATGCACCCCAAGCGCTATGGCGGTTGAATCTGTTAGTGCCTGGTGAACCTTTGTGGCGAAAGCATTGGCGTCTTCGGCGACGTAAATTTCTTGATCGGGTGTCGCCTCTATCCCTGCAAGCGCGGTTGGCGTTGTGACGGTGGGTTTCGCCATGGCCATGGCTTCAAGAACTTTGTTTTGGATGCCTCGCGCGATCCGCATGGGCGTTACCGCGACATGCGCATGGGAAAAATAGGGGCGCATATCAGGTACACGGCCAGCGACTTGCACACCGTCGATCCTATCGAGCCGGAGGACATCGGGTGTCGGACCACCGCCGACGATAAAGAAGCGCGCGTCGGGAACGGACTCTCGGACTTTAGGAAATATCTCCGTCGCGAACCAAGTTACCGCATCGACGTTTGGCCAATAGTCCATTGCTCCGGTGAAGATGAGTATTGGCCCACCTTCGCCGTAGGGTGTGTCGTAATAGCGGTCGGGTGAAAAGTATTCGGTATCGATGCCGTTGCCGATCGCATGGATCTTGCCTCTCGTTTCAGGAGCCAGCGTTTCGAACAGCTCAACTTCCGGCGGCGCCACGAAGGTGCCGGCGTCGACAATCGCCGCGATACGGCGGTCGAAGTCTAGAAGCGTCCGGCTTTCCCGTTCGAAAACCCAGCTGATTGGCCATTTTTTGGACGCGGCATATTGGCGCCACTTATCGGAATCGACATCACAATAATCGATAACAATTCGTTGCGGACGCGGCGATGCATTGAGAAAATATTGCCCCATTTGCGATGAAAAGGCGAAGGCCGACGCGGGCTTCACTGTGGCGAAGACCTTTTTCGTCCAGTCATCGAGCGTTTGATCATAAAAGTACGGCAGGTTTAACGGCGCGCCTATCAAGAATGCTTTTAGGGAGCGGATTTTCGCGACCGTCTTGTTTAGCGGAACAATACAACTATCGACGCAAAATTCCTGAAGCGCTGGAACATGGTCCCAGTCCTCGGGGTCGTCGATAAAGCACCCTAAATGAATGCGATGCGTCGCACTGAAATGCTTCAGAATATTGAACGATCGAATTTTGTCACCCTTGTTTGGCGGGTAGGGAATTCGTTGGCTGAGGAAAAGCAAGTCGCGCATTTAAATGGCACCGCTACGGTGATGTGTATCTGCTTTGAACGCTGCGGCGGACTTTCCGCAATGTCGCAATAAACGGTGCGTCTTGTTAGCCGATAGCACTGAATATGGGTGGGCCCACTACGTTCGCCACGGGTAGCGGCAGACGTTTCCAAGTGTTGATCATCAAGTGGTATTTCGGGTTCAGCGGGTTAACATCAGGTAATGGAACGCCGTCTTTCAGCCAGTATTCGTAGTGAAGTGGTTTGGGCTCGAAGCCCCAATTTTTTTTGAATGCAAAGGCGCCGGTATCTTTTTTACTGCGCCCGAAATCGAAAACGCGAATGCCGCGTTCCGCGGCCCGACACGTTGAGCGCCAGTACATATAGCTGTACGCACCCGTCGAACGAGCCTGAGGCGCACCGCCGCCATAGTAGGGCAGCACCTCATCGCGAAAATAGAACTGCATGACGCTGCTGACGGGTACGCCGCTACCATCGAGAATAACCAGGAATTCGCAGTCTTCACCAAAGACGGATTTGAGAACCCTGCAGTATCGTTTTGAGAAAACGGGTGTTCCAAGATTGCGGACGCTGTTGGCGTAAACACCATAGAAGCGATCCGGCCCATCATCGATTTCATCGCGGAGTTCCTCGGCCTTGATCGCTTTGCGTACGACGGCTCGCTGCTTGCGCGGAATTGCCTTCAAATTGACGTCCGGCGAGGGGTCAATGGCGCGCCTGAAGATGTAGTACAAATCATCTTTGGCGACCCAGTCAGGGTTTGTTGGTTCTTCATTGCGAAATTCAATGAATTCAACATTGAGTTTGTCAGCCAAATCCGTGGCGAATTTGTTGAGCGCTTGTCGGGCCGCATCGTTCGAAACCAGGGGGCCGCCTTGTACGCAAAAGGGAGTTGAGACCAAGCGATTGCCGAACAGCATATTCTTTACGTGGACGAGTGGAAGTACGCCACAGATCTCGCCATTTTGTTTGACGAAAGTAAAATAGCCGCGATGCCCGAAACTTGCCTCGATCACTTCTTGCCAGCCGGCACGATGAAAAAAAGTCGCGTCGGGATGTGCGGCGACAAACGCATCCCATTCGTTGGCATCACCGCGCGAGAGCGAATGAACCGTTAGATCGCAATCCGATGTGGTCATGCGGCAGCGGTGTCCGTACCAACAAAAACACGGTCCATGCGATCCCACAGAAAATCCCGGGTCAGCGCGCGCAGCCTTGGTGCTGTGCGTTCCAGGTTAAGATAATGCCTGAATCGGGTTTTGGCCGAAGTATTCGGTATGCGTGGTTGATTGGGGTCGATTTCCCATGGATGGAAGTAGAAGATGCACGGTTGCTCGTCGCCTGCGTTTACGCGCCGTAGGGCGGAACGGTAAAGGGCATATGGTAACAGGCGAAAAAAGCCACCGCCACCGCAAGGAAAATTCTTATTGCCAAACCGAACTGTCGTGATGGGAAACTCATCGATTCCATCGGGGCCATCCGGCTGAAATCCAAAACGTGGCGCGTCGGGCATGCCGTAAAAATCATGACGGATTGGGTTGACGCTGGAACTATAAATGTAGCCTTCCTCTTGCAGAACCTCGAAAGCCCATAGGTTTTTCGAGCCTATCGAAAATGTTGCGGCCCTGTAGCCGCGAACCACCGTGCCGGCAGTGTCTTCCAGCAATTGTTTCGTAAGCCTTATATCCTTCCGAAATTCTTCAGGCGTTTGTTCGTCGACACGAAAATGCGCATATCCATGGCTTGCCAGTTCGTGACCCTGGTCGACTATTCTACGAATCAATTGCGGGTAGCGTTCAGCAACCCAACCAAGGGTGAAGAACGTCGCGCAGACGCCCGCGTCGGCGAACAACTGCAATACATTGTCGGTATTGGTTTCCACCCGGCATTCCCGGCTGTCCCAGGATGCCCGGTCGACATTGTTCGCAAAGGCCTGCACCTGAAAGTAATCTTCAACGTCGACTGACATCGCGTTAACGATCTGCCCGTTTTTTCGCAGCACCGTTCGGGGGGTAACCATAAAACTGGGAGTCTGTTCGTCTGTTGCGTTGGATTGAAGTGCAACGGCTGTCAGTTTGTAGTCCTGCGTTGCCTATCCATTTGAAACAGCCTTATGAGTGCGGCGGCGAAGAAGGCGCTCGTGATGTTTCAGCATCAGTTGAGTCCATCGCAGCATGCGCTCATGTCGTTGCATTTGGGATTCTGTTGATTCCAGCCGGTGGCGAAGCGCGGCAATTTCGCTTTCTGCTTCCGCCCACGCTGCATTGTCGGTTGCGACCAAAGGTGTTTCTGCCGGCGAATTCTTTACAAGCGTAGGTCCTTCGCGCGGCGCACTCGTTGTATCTTGTGATGCCGCTTGCGGAAGTTCTTGCACCGTTTCACTCGGGTCTGCTTGTTGCGGCGTTGTCCTAGCTTCTTGAATGGCTTCAGGTGCTACAGGCTCTTCAATTTCGAGAACCTGTTCCGTTTCCTGTTTTAGGTCGTCCGCGACTTGGGATACAGCGGCACCGTCCAACTCGTGCCGCTCTTCCAAGAATCCGTATAAAAGCAGCCGGGAGCACAGAATGTTTATTTTTCTGGGGACGCCTCCAGTTTGCTCGTAAATTTCGCTATAGGCGTTTTCCGTTAAGACGGGATCGTTATTCCATCCGACCGCGTTGAGACGGTGACGAATATACTCCCTTGTCTCTTGAGCGTTGATTGGACCGAGATGATAGGAGGCGATGACGCGTTGGCGTAGCTGATCCAAATCGGCACTGGCAAGCGTTCGGCGAAATTGTGGTTGGCCGAGCAAAATACTCTGTACCAAAGCAGTGCCATCGGTTTGAAAATTGGACAACATTCGGAGCTCTTCGAGCGCCTGAAAGGAAAGGTTCTGAACCTCGTCGATCAGCAACAGGCAGTGTTTTCCTTCACGATAATTCGCTTCGCAAAAAGCTTCTATCCGGCGCAGCAATGTCGCTTTGTCGGCCTGCTCCTGGTCGATGCCAAAAGCCGATGCGACCATTCGAAGTACGTCATCCGCTGCAAGTTGCGTTGTAACAAGGGTCGCTGAAACATAGCGGTCGCTATCGAGGGTCGATAGCAAATATCCCATAAGCGTCGTCTTGCCCGCACCGACATCCCCCGTAATGACGATGAACCCTTCGCCCTGGTTAAGACCAAATGAGAGGTGCGCCATCGCGCGTTTGTGGCCGCTGCTGCCAAAAAAGAACCGATGGTCAGGGGTGAGCTGAAACGGTTGCCCTGTTAGGTTATAGAACTCCGTATACATGGGTCAGTCTCAGAAGGTCTTGTTGAGGCTGACTGAGAGAACATTTTCCTGCAGGTCACTCGCGTCGGCGTCACTATCACGGCGCAGGAAGTCATAACGAAGGCTTCCAGTAAAATTCTCAGAAATACTATACGATAAGAATGCGTTACTGGTGAACGTGTATTCTTCTATGCCATTGGCAGCTTCAGTAATAATATTAATATTCGCACTAATGCCGCCATTTAAATCGGGCCAGATACGGCGATTTATACCCCCTCCGAATCCGACCACCACGTCTTCCGTGCCTTCGGGTTCTTGCGAGCGAATATTGACGGTGCCATTTAAATTAAAGGAGTTCCTGCCCCGCGTCCCGTTCAATGCAATGTTGAACGTTTTCGATTTGTTGACGCGGTCCAAAAAATCGAGGTCGAAAGAATTTGGCGAACCGGGTAGACCGGTAGCCGGATCGATGAGAATGCCGTCATCGCTGAGGACAAGTGAGTCTAAATTAGCAGCAAGTTCCTGTCGTTCTGTTTGAACGTCCTCTTTGTATGATGCCGTGAGTGCAGTCCGAGAGCTGAACCTATAACTTGCGTCAGCTGAGAAGCTCGTTGAGGCAAAACGGCGACCAGTCTCAATTCGGAAACTACTCTTGGGCCCCGGCGTAATCCGGACGCCTCCAAGCCAAAATAACTCGGCGCTGTCGTCTGCATTTATTCCGCTGCCGTCGATTGTTTCGCTACCCGCGCGACCGATTAACGTCAAATGACGAGTCCATGCATATTCGCCGGATAATTCCGTCAAATTTCGGTTGCTACCATTATCGGTAAATGTTCGCGTGCCAGACAGCTCCCAGCTCAATTGCGTAAACTTTGGGCCGCTTCGGAGCAGGGTTTGGATCGTATGGGTGCGCGATGCGTCGGGTTGAGCGCCTGCAGTACCAACGTCAGGATCGAAAAAACGCGTTTCATTAAATGTGTAGCGTACGTCCGTATCTGCCCAACTGCCGTAGCGATGCTCGAAGTTCGGCGTAATGCTAT
Organism: Alphaproteobacteria bacterium; assembly: GCA_021774435.1. Taxonomy (GTDB): domain Bacteria; phylum Pseudomonadota; class Alphaproteobacteria; order UBA8366. The sequence continues at coordinate 3,816 of JAJFJB010000488.1, read as the reverse complement.
AATTCAAAACTGTAGACTGGTCGTTCGTGCCGACGGTGCGGTCCGAAGCAGATACGCCACCGCCGCGTTGTAAGCTCTGTTGGGATACCGATGCGCGCGTATCTATGAAAACGAAATCTTCGACAGCTTCTACATTCCCGGAGCCCAGCAAGCTCTGACGAAATCCTCCAAGCTCAGTGTTATCCCAGAACGCATCTCGCGAAATATTATAGTTGAAATTGAGTTGTGCACGTCGGCCTACACCACTGACGTCGATTCCCGCAGTCGTGGACGTAATAATATCGGCTTCAAGTCCTTCGCTGACAGATCGCGCGTTGTCCGTGAAGCTCTGCTCAACACTGATCTGCGGGTTTATCGTCCATTCGCCTGCGTTCGCGTTTGGCACGATAAACGCACAAGCGGCGATTCCAAGCAGCGCGCCAAGCCCGACGCGCGCGGTGCACGATCCTTTCGGGAAGTTGTGGCGCACAAAAAACATGTAAAAATCAATTCTCAACAATAATTTTAACTGCTTTGTCTGTATTCGTCGTAGTAGCTATAGGTCCCATAAGGTGAGGAGTTCGAATCCACTCCCGCCTTGTTTATCACAAAATTTATGTTTTCACATGTATTTATGAGCTTTAAGGATTGCTCAATTTCGCCTGCATCGGTCTTATGTGCTTCGACTACAAAGACTATTTGACCAACAAGCATCGCTAGGACACTGGCTTCGCTGCTGGCCAAAATCGGCGGCGAATCAATAATGATCACCCTGTCGGGATATCGGGCAGCAATATCCGTCATCAGAGTCGCCATCTTTTGGCTAGAGAGGAGTTCCGGGGCCTGCGGGTTCCTCACGCCAACAGGCAGAACCGTCAAGTTAGGAACGTCTGTTCGGACAAGCAGGTCGGGTAAATTAAGGTCATCTTCCAGAAGGAGGTCGACGAGGCCCTTTTTATCATCAAGGCCGAGCTCCTCCTCCAAGCGTCGGCGGTAGACGTCCGTGTCTATGATCAGGACATGCAAATCCCTCTCCGAGGCAATGCTTAGAGCAAGGTTCAACGATATAAAGGTTTTGCCTTCGCCAGGTTTGGCGCTTGTGACGAGGATAACATTTCCGCGTTCAACCTTATTTTTTTCGGTGCCGAAAGCGCTTAGTAACAGGGGCCTCTTAATTGTACGAAACTCTTCTGCGATATGAGATTGAGGTTCGTTTGGCGTAATGTACCCGGCGCGTTCCAATTGTCCGAAATCGAGCCCCACAACGTTCCTCTGCTGAGGGGAATGCGGCGTCGAGGGTGAGTCGACGCTCTTTTGAGGCGACTCTGTATTTTCTGCTGCAGCCGGGGTCGCCGTGATTGTATCGGGCTTCAGTGGTGTGGCCGTGGCTGTCTTATGCTGTGACGGTGCCGGTGTTTGGTTGAGTTTCTCGGCAGCTCTCTCGGCAAGCGACAATTTCTCGTCGCTTGATTGCTTCTCGGCGAGTCTTTGAATGAGGTCCAGACGATTGCTATTTTTCGTCATATCAGATTTCCTTCATGACGGTTAAATTTGCAAACGCCTTTATGAGATCCGTCAGCCACGATAGTTGTGCCGGAAGTGGCTGCTTACTCAGTAGTTCAGGTAGAGATGCAAGTTGCGGCGCAAATATCACAAGAACGCCGCAAAGTGCCAAGAGGGTTCCTGACGCCATTCCAAAGCTCATATTACTCAATGTTCGGCGAAAACTATTGGCAGTGTTTGCGATCATCGAGACCGTACCAAGAACAGGCAAGCCGAAATTCTCGGATAACTTGTTAGCGGAACTAAAGGTCGAATCGAGTTGGCTAAGCAGGAATGAAAAACCAATACCGCCACCGAGCCCGACAAATAGTACGACACTGAAAAGTAGTTTCCGTTTTGGCGCCGTCGGAACGATAGGTACCTGCGGCGGTGATATAATGCGAAACTGAACCGAGTCGGTAGTTGCCTCTGCGGCCTGGGAAATTCTGGCGGCTTCACGGCGTGCGAGGAATTCTTCAAACTTGCGTTTGATCACGCCATAGTCTCGGTCCAGGTCCTTTAGTTGAATTTCAATCTCTGGTGCCGTGAGGCGTAGCTCTTGCAGGCGTGTGACGTTGGCTTCGGCATCGGTAAGATCGCGTCGCTGCGTAACGAGTTCGGGCTCTAGATCGCTAATCCTGAGTTGTAGCTGTTGATAAAGCGTGTTCGGAATTTCAGTCTTTGGAACCTGATTTTCTTTTGCGTCTTCGCTATCAGGCTTTGTTTCTTCGGCTTTCCTCTTTAACTGCGCCCTCAGATGCTCAACCGACTTGGTCATATTTACGACGTCGGGGTGGTTGTCGGTAAAGCGAAGCATTAATTGATCAAGGTTCTGTTCCATTTGGCGCAGTCGTCCAACATCAGGGGAAGCATTGGGGCCTGAAAGAACAAGCTGCGGTGGCGTTTGCACCTTTAGAAATTGTGGGACGATGGCGAGTTGCGCCTTTAGCTGGTCGCGCTTAAGGACAGTATCCTCATACTTCCTTTTTTGAGCTGAAAGCTTTGACGTTGCCTGAGCGAGCTGTTGCGAGAAATCGCCGGCGGAAAGGACGTCTGCGTGTTTGGATTTAAACCGTGCGAGCCGCTGCTCGGATTCTTGCAGTTGCTTTTGATATGCCGCGAGCTGTGACTCAATGAACGACCGAGCATTCTCCATGTCCTGCCGGTTTTGTCCTAAATTGGTCTCGACAAAGATAGTCAGCAGTGCCTGGACAATCGCTTTCGCAAGAACGGGATCCTTATCGGTATAGCCGACGATGAATAAGTTGCGCCCCTGAGCCTTGATGGAGGCTGATTTTTCGATTCTCGAAAGCAGATTTTCCATTTCAAGCGGTGTGGTTGCTTCGAGATCGAGGTCAGTCGCACGGGCAACTTCCGCCAAATTTGGCCGGCTTAACAGGGTCCGTTGCATGATGGCAACTTCCTGCTCGATATCCGTATTGACGGCTATCCCCTTGAGGAGAGGACCAAGCAACGAAGTTGTATCAATATAAACGCGTGCTTCAGATTGAAATTTGTCGGGAAGAACCGCGACCGCTGTCCAACCGGCCATACAAAGTAGCCACGCCAAGGCGAGCGCATACCAGCGTCGGCGCCAAACTGCGATAAGTATGGGTAAGATTTCCGTCGCTATGTTACCCATATTTATTCAACCATACATTTGGAGGCTGTTTGATTAAAATTCGGAGCGCGCCGCAATTTTGCAACGGGACTCTCGAAGGGGTCTTCTTGTTACGCCGAACCTTATGACAATATGCTTAACGTTTTGCGTCATCCATATGGGGTCAATTGTGCAATAGATGAAAAAAAAGCAGTGTCAGCGTGATTATCATAGAAATCGACCCAGAGATCTGTCGTTTTGCGGGCCGGCTGCGAGATCGAATGACCTCCACTGCTTGGTATGTGTCAAAATTTTCTGGCCATGATCGTATGTGTAACTATCGCTACGCTGACCTTGCTATCGAACGCGACTATAGGACCATAACGTCATCAACAATGGCGATTTCATCGCGTGAATCAGCACCTAGAACCAGCTCTGCGGAATAATCAGAACGTCTCCGGGCAAAACATCGACATTCGCGGTGACATCTCCGTCTTTCAAGAGGTCATCAAGGCGAACCCTATAAGATACCTGTTTCTTGCTATCTGCCCGGATGATAACGGCGCGATTCCCAGCCGCGAACTCTGTTAGACCGCCAACTTCAATCATCACGTCCAGAATAGTCATTTTCTCGCGATAGGAGATTGCTCTCGGCTGAGATGCCTCACCGACGACGCGAACCTGTTGATCGAACG
>JAJFJB010000487.1 GCA_021774435.1 Alphaproteobacteria bacterium | reverse complement strand
GCTGCCCCAGCCTGGTCAGCGCCCCGATCGTGAAGGTCTTCGGCAGCAATGCCTGGACCCGCGGACTCGGTTGGGTGAGCGATCTCCTTGCCATCGTCGCCATCGCCATCGGACTCGGCGGTTCGGTCGCCATGGGCGTCTTCCAGGTCAAGGAAGGCATCGATGCGCTGTTCGGGCTGACGGATACGGGACTGGGCCTGGCACTCGGTATTTTCGCCGTGCTCTGCCTTTCCTTCATCCTGCCCCTGACGGTCGATCTCGGCCGTGGCATGGCGCTGCTGTCGAACGCCGCCATGGCCGTCGCCGGCGGCCTGATGGTCTTCATCCTGCTGGTCGGTCCGACGCATTTCCTGATGGGCGGCATCGTCCAGGCTCTGGGCGAATACATCAGCGGAGTCCTGACCCAGGGCTTCCGCACCTTCACCTTCATGGACGACCGCGTCGGCGACTGGTTCCAGTCCTGGACCCTGACCTACATGGTGTGGTGGCTGGCCTGGGCACCCTTCGTCGGCGTCTTCATCGCCCGCATCTCCAAGGGCCGGACCATCCGCGAGTTCCTTTGCGGCGTCATCCTGGTGCCGACGGCCTTTTCGGTGCTCTGGTTCGGCGTCTTCGGCGGTGTCGGTTTTTTCGGCCTGCTGGAGCTGCAGATGCCGATCCTCGACGTCGTGCGCAACAACGTCAGCGGCGTCACCTTCTTCGTGCTCGATCACTTCCCGCTGTCGTCGCTGACCATCGCCGCGGTCGTCGTCGCGGCCTTTCTCTTCATCGTCACCTCCGTCGTCAGTGCCGCCTTCGTGCTCGGCATGTTCTCGACCGGCGGCGATCTCAACCCGAGCGTTCGCGTCAAGCTGAGCTGGGGCGTCGCGCTAGGGGCGCTCGGGTTCGTGATGATCCTCTCGGGCAGTATCGACGCAGTGAAATCGATCATCGCGCTTGGCGCGATACCCTTCGTCTTCATCGTGCTCTTGTTGGCGGTCTGCCTGCTAAAGGCGCTCAAACAAGAGGGTGCAGAAAGCCATGAGTGATCCCTTAGATACGTTCCTGAACATCGTGGCGCTGGCGTTTATCGGCCTCTTGGTATGGCTCTACTTTAAACCCGTCGAGACCGATAAGCGCCGCTCGAATGACGATTGAGGTCGCGCCTGCTCCGCTCAACTGCGGCGCAGCGAGCTGTCTCTAAACGCGCACCTGGGCCATTCGGCCGCACTTCTCCATTCCATTGCGAGCGACGGTAGAATATCAGAACGTCGGATTTGCCGCGTGCTCGGCCAGCACCGACCCATCCAGCGACGACGGCCACGGGGCCGGGCGGACGAAGACCAGTTGGTGGCGGGTATGTTCGCATTGGAGGGGCAGTATGCCCGGTATGGGTGCCGCCGGACCGCTGCCTTGCTGAGAGACACCGGCTGGTTGGTCAAACAAAAGCAGATTGAACGCCTATGGCGACGTGAGGGTAAACGTCAAGTGATCGGCACGGCGATACTTGACCTGATAAGGTATAAGATCGCCCGCTTTGTCACGGTAGACAACATCGATGCCCATCGTGCCAACGGGTAGGTTCATTTCTTCGCGTATCAATAGCGGTACATCGCCTACCACCCAATGTTCATCACTCTGCAAGACCGAATCGGTTTCGAGTAGAGCTTCGACGAATATCTCGAAGGCATCGCCTCGGTCCTTTTCCTCCTCGATTGCGTCTATGCGTTTTTCGAGTTCACGGAACGAGGACAGGTTGTCGTAGACACCCTGCTTGACCCAATAACTTGATTTTTGATGTTTGGCTGCCATCGCAGCGTAAATTTAAACGTCTTCTCAATCAGAAAAAAATAATTCGTACTGGCGGATCCTCTAAACCGGATTCAGTATGCCGCTCAATCGTACAACGGTAAGCGGCCAGGACCTGCGCGTTCTTGATACGACCTCTGGCATCGGGACATTCATTGGAAGCGGCACACAGGTCATCGATGAGTTCGCAGTTGGACCAGCGACGACCGTCCGCGAACCCGGCACCATCGCCCTATCTATCCATTGCGAAGAGACGACGACGCCATTCAACAGTACTGCTATTTCAACCCCGTCATCGCAGCTGACATCGACTCGCAAGAAGCATAGCGACAGCCCGATTACATGGGCGATATCAGTTCTCGGATCGTTTTCATCTCACGACTCCCTTAACGGATGCATCTGTTTAGCACCGCCTCTAGCGCGCGGCGGTGATCCTGCGGGTCGTTTCGTGCCCGGAACGAACGGGCGGCGACACGCGTTTCATGGCGTCCTACGTCATGAAATTCTATATTAATGACGACTTCTTCATCGCCATAGCCGACAAGCCGGGCCACATAGAGGCTGTTCGGTCGCCGCCGGAGCACCATGTGCGAACGTCCGGACCGGACGTCGTAGAGCCTTGCAAGGTTTTGTTCCATGCAGCGCATCAGGTAGGCGCGGGGGCCGGGCACGACCCCGTTCAGCACCTCCGTTTGCTTCTGCAGCCCTTCGGTAACGCAGGCCGTAACGGCCAGGGCGAGCAGGGTGATCCCTATTCCGGTACGCAAAATCGTCCGACAGGAACACACGGTCACGCCTTATAGTCCGGTTCTTCCCTGTCCAGGATCCGTTTGAGCGCTTCGAAATGCAGCGGCGCGCTATCCGTAAGGTAACCATCAATTCTCGATTCCAATTTTTCCTCTAATTCTTCAGGCTTGGCCTCATTCGACACGCGCATTTGTACAAATGAACAATCCAGCGTCTGATTTTTTTGTAGTTTACATTCAACATCCAAGGCCGAATTTTGAACAGTGTCATGCAGCAGTATAAAACTCGGATGTTCTACTTCTAACATTGCATTTTCTGAAAAAGCTAAAACACCCCAAAAAGCCATAAATAGTATGCGCTTCATGTCGAGGCTCCCTGATGCGAAATATCCTTAGCCAGTAATATAAGTGTTCCCGCATCAGGAACCACTCACTACTGTAACCGTCCGGCGATCCCGCCCTATCTCGCGACGGATGGTCCTGTTACGCTGAAGTTTCAGCGTAACGCCATGGCAGGAGTTCGTCGATGCGGGTGATCTTGTGATCGGCAATGCGGCCAAGGGTATCGGTGAGCCAGGCTTGCAGACCGGCGGCGTTGAGCTTGGCCGTCTCGATCAAGGTGTAGGCAATGGCGGCTGATTTGCCGCCGCCCTGGGACCCCATGAAAAGATAGTTCTTCCGGCCCAGGGCGATGGGGCGCATGGATCGCTCCGCTGCGTTATTATCCAATTCAAGAAAACCATGTCTGAGCCAGGGCCGCAGTTTCTTCATGCGTGTCAGGGCGTAGCGGATCGCGCTGGCAAGTGGCGATTTTCCGGATATCCTGGTCAGCTGGGCGTGCAGTCATGCTTCCAGATCGTCGAAGATTGGTTTTGATTGGCGCTGCCTGATCTTCACCCACTCATCTGGTGGCTGTCCACGGACCTCCTTCTCGACGCCATAGAGTTTGGCGATCCGTTTTATGGCCTCCTCGGCAATTGCCAATCCCTGAGATTTATGCACATCAACGAACTTGCGCCGCATGTGGGCCATGCAGGTGACTTCCTGAACATCGCCTCGCCGATATAATTCGTTGAACCCGGCATATCCGTCCGCATGCAGCCAGTTGAAAATCTGATTGGCGTTCACATCGTAGCGCCGTGCAACCTGCGAAACCAAAACACCCGGAACCCGCGTCTGCGCACAGATCATACGCTTCTCGCCGGCACTCCAACTCCTACGCTTGCCCCGCTTCGCCACACCCTGATCCCCGTTAGTGTCCATCTAAACAAGCGGACACTAAACCTCACTAACGATCTTTGGCAGAGCGGTCAGGCCGGACGTGTGTGGACGCCCCATTTAATGCAAGCAATTTCTTTGGATAGTTCTGGGCATGTGATCAGGTGCAGTCGTGTGTCCGGCCTCATGATGCGGCTTTCACACGCCGCGGGCCCGTATGGAGATGCGCGGATCAGGACCATATTGCTTGCGCGCGCTCGAAGGCGCCCCGCCCGGTAGCTGGTTTTCCCGATCCCGTCTCATTGACCGTTTGCCCTTACCTATCCTCCGCCCTGCTCACATCTCCGACGTCATCCGAACCGTGACCGTTTCACACGGCCACCGCCGGAACCCGGTAAACACCTCCTTTTGCCATCAAGGCCCAACAAATTCGGGCCATCTTGTTGGCCAGCGCCACCGCCACCAGCATGCGCGGCTTTCTGTGGAGCATGCGCGCCAGCCACAACCCATCCGGTGGCCCTTTGCGTACGGCCTATCGCACGACCGCC
>JAJFJB010000486.1 GCA_021774435.1 Alphaproteobacteria bacterium | reverse complement strand
TTATGACAACGGAAGATAACTCTGACAGCCTGATGGAGATTTGATCCAGATCAAGACGGGAACCCCCGCTATTGCGCGAGTACTCCCAAAGTCGCGTTCCACTCGACCGGAACATTGAACAAGCGGTTCGAACTTTCTCCTCCTAGGCGCGCCAGCACCCCCCAACTTTTCTGAAACCCCCGCTGAAAGCGAGATTGCGAAAGTTGGAACCTGACCCCGAAAGGTCGGCTTCTCATGCAGGAAGCCGGTGTTCGGCTGCCTATAAGGGCAGCATGCGGTGCCGCTAACGTCTCATGCTTACACGCTCAACACGCGATAGCTTTTGGGATCGAATGAATCAACCTGGATGGCATCGCGGCGCGCCGTCGATGCCTCGGTCAGAACTAATAGCTCTTCCTCGCTAATCACATTCTTGACGGTGGCAGCGGCCACCCAGGCATCTTCGGTCGTGCCTTCGATATTCCCGCTGCGGGCTGCGTCACGGACTTTCTTTCGGATTGGCTGCGCGCGGACTACCTTGTCGAGCGTTGCTTCCAGGCGCCCGAGACCTTCCTCCTGGCTGGCGGGGATGTAGACATCGGGGGTCAGCCTGACCCGCGCCGCGCCGCCGTCCAGCAGGCTTTGTGCTACTTGAGCGCCAAGCCGGTCGCTCGGCGGCGTGTATCGTAGGCCGAGCGGGAAGGTCAGTGTCCTCGTCAATGCCGCAGCAGGCCGGTTCGGTAGATTGGTAAGAACGCCGTTCAGCGCCTGTTCCGCCTGCCAGGCGGCATGTTCGCAGGACCAATCGAGAAATGGCAAATCCTCCGCCGTCGCGCCGTCGCCGTGGTATCGTTTCAGGGCGGCCGAGCCGAGATACATCCAGGCCAGCGCGTCGGCCAACCGGCCGGTGATTTTTTCGCGGCGCTTCAAACTGCCGCCGAGGGTCGCCATTGACACGTCCGAAGTAAGCGCGAATGCGGCGCTGAGGCGTTCGAAGCGCCGAAAATGCCGTGCCGAGGGACCCGAGACCGGCGCGGTTGCCAAGCGTCCGCCGCTCAGGCCGAGCAGGCAGGCGCGTGCGGCGTTGCGGCACACGAAATCGATGTGACCGAAGATCGCGTTGTCGAAGCGCGCCGTATCGCCTTCCGCCACGGCGGACATTTCCGCTTGCACGAAAGGATGACAGCGGATCGCGCCCTGGCCGTAGACGATCATCGAGCGGGTTAGGATGTTGGCGCCTTCGACAGTGATGCCGATCGGCACGGCGTCGAAGACACGCCCCAGCATGTTGCGCGGGCCCCGGCAGATCGCAGCACCGGCCTGAATGTCCATGGCGTCGTTCACGACATCGCGCATCGTGTCGGTGAGATAGGCTTTGACGATCGCGGATAATACCGCCGGTTTACTACCGGCATCGACGGCGCCGCAGGTGAGCCGCCGTGCCGCGTCCATCATGTAGGTAAATCCACCTATGCGTGCAATTGGTTCTTCGATTCCCTCAAATCGGCCGATTGGCAGGTTGAACTGCTCGCGGATCGTCGCATAAGCGCCGACCACCCGGGTCGCGTATTGCGCGGCGGCGGCGGCTTGCGAGGGCAGCGAGATCGACCGCCCGGCGGCGAGGCAGTCCATCAGCATCTGCCAGCCGCGGCCGGCGCCGGCCCGACCGCCGATGATGCAATCGAGGGGCACGAAAACGTCGCGGCCGACGATGGGACCGTTCTGGAACGGCACGCCCATGGGATCGTGGCGGTCACCGATCTCGACGCCTTTCGTCTGGCGTGGGATCAGGGCGCAGGTCACGCCGAGATCTTCCGCGCCGCCCAGCAGACCGTCAGGATCGAGCAGCCGGAAGGCGAGACCGATCACCGTCGCCACCGGGGCCAGGGTGATGTATCGCTTTTGCCAGTTCAGCCGGATGCCGAGTACGTCTTCACCGTCGACCGTATCGCGGCAGACGATGCCCGTGCTGCGCGGCGACGCGGCGTCGCTGCCCGCTTCAGGTTCGGTCAATGCGAAGCAGGGGATCTCGTCGCCTGCCGCGAGACGCGGCAGATAATGATCCTTCTGTTCGTCGGTGCCGTAATGCAGCAGCAGTTCCGCCGGGCCGAGCGAATTCGGCACCATCACCGTCACCGCGGTCGCGATGCTGCGGGTCGAAACTTTCGAAATGACCGCGGAGTGGCCGATCGCCGAAAACCCAAGCCCGCCATACTGTTCGGGAATGATCATACCGAGAAACCGTTCCCGCTTTAGGAACGACCAGACCTCCGGCGGCAGGTCCCGGTCCTGCTGAATCTGCCAGTCGTCGACCAGCGCGCAGAGTTCCTCGACCGGACCGTCGATAAAGGCCTGCTCGGCCGCGGTAAGCGGGCGCGGTTCGAAGTCGAGCAGCTTCTTCCAGTCCGGCGCGCCGCCGAACAGGTCGCCGTCCCACCACACGTCGCCGGCTTCCAGGGCGATCCGCTCGGTATCGCCCATGACTGGCAGCAGGCCGCGCATCAATCCCATCAGGTGCCGGGAAAGCAGCATCCGGCGAAGTGGCCGGATGCCGAAGATCGCCGCGGAATCGGCCGCAAAGGCGACGGTAATCCAAAACGCGATCGGCGAGTCGACACCGGATACCCACCAGGCGGCAAGCGCCGCCGCCGCGGCGCACACCCAGGCCCAGTATCCGTGCCCGCGATACATCAGGAAGACGAGGAGGAACAGTCCGCCGACAATAAGGATAGGGGGTAGGTATGCGATCATATTTGAATTCCTGTTGCCGGCTAGTTCCGCAGCGGCTTTCCGGTCTTCAGCGTGTGCGATACCCGAGCGATCGACGCCGGGTTTTGAGCGAGCTGCACGAAGGCGTCCCGTTCTAGGCCGAACAGTTCGTCTTCGTTGAGCGTGTCGGTGATGTCGGTGCCGCCGCCACTCAGAACGCCGGCGAGGGCCGTTGCGACCACGGCGTCGTGCGGCGTCGCTTTGCCGGACAGACGGAAACCGTCGACCGCCATCCCAAGCGCGATCGCCGCGGTTTCGCCGGGGAGCGAGATTTCGGCTGGTTCGGGTGGTGTATAATCCACCGCCAGCGCCAGGACCTTGGCCTTGGCGTCGGCCAGCAGGCGATCGCGGTTCATCGTCACGCCATCGCCGGGACGCAGCACCAGCAGATCGCGCGCCTCCGCCGCCGACCGGGCGACGCTGGCCAGGCCGATTGCCTCGAACGCCTTGACGATCGGCGGCATCGGACCGCCGGCGCGGCGGGGATCGGCAAAACAGCGCAGCAGCATTTCCTTGCAGCCGCCCCAGCCCGGGATAACGCCCACGCCGACTTCGACCAGGCCGGTATAGGTCTCGGCGTGCGCCTGGACCGCATCGCAATGCATCAGCACTTCACAGCCACCGCCCAGCGCCATGCCGGCCGGCGCGCCGACCACGGGAAAGGGCGAGTATTTCAAGGCCTTGTAGGTCTTCTGCCCCTTACCGATTATCCATCTGGCGGCAAACCAAAGGCGTAATTTGGCGGCGATCAAGAGGAGCCCGGTATTGGCGCCGACCGAAAAATTGTCCGCCTCGTTGTAAATCACAAGGCCCTTGTAACGCCCCGGCACAAGCTCGATCGCCTTGGTGATCATAGACAGCGTCCGGGGATCAAGCGCGTTCATCTTGCTGTGAAATTCCAGGCAAAGCACGCCGTCGCCAATATCCCACAGACTGGCCGCGCCGTTCCGCGTTACCGGTTTGCTGTTGCGCTTGATGTCTTCCAGCAGCAACACGTCCGGCGGGCGGACCATGTCGCGATAATCTCCCGCGTAGTCCAGGAACTGACGCCGTCCGTCTCGCACCCGATAGAACGTCCTGTCGCCGGCCATCTCCAGAAGCGGCGGCACGGGCCGGCCGTCGGCTTCGAGTTTCTGGCGGAACCAGGCCGCACCCAACTTGTCGATCAGCTCGAAAGGGCCGTATTTCCAATTGTAGCCGAGCCGCATCGCGGCATCGATGGACGCAATGTCATCGGCGATTTCCGTCGCGAGTTGGGCGGCATAGCACAGCGTGCCGGCAACCACCTTCCAGCCATACCGGCCGCCCTTGTCGCCATGTTCGACGAGGGCGCGAAGGCCGCCCTTCTTAGCCGCGGCGACGCTGGCCAGCTTCGGGCGCGCCGTATCCCGGTATTCGCCGGTCGCCAGATCGCGCGCCTGCTTGACCCGTTCGCCCGCCCGGGTGTCGAGTCGGTAGAAGCCGCCCTTGCCCTTGCGGCCGGTATATCCCGCGGCGATCATCTGTTCGATCATTTCGGGCTCGCGGTAGATTGCGTGGAACGGATCGTCCTTGGCGAGCGCGTCGGCGAGGCTGTGCAGTACATGAGGCATCAAATCGAGGCCGACCATGTCCAACAAGCCGAACACGCCGGTTTTGGGGATTCCCATGGGACGGCCGATAACCGCATCGGCTTCCTCGACGGTAACGCCGTCCTCGATGGCTGCGACGACGGCGCCTTGCAGCCAAAAGGTCCCGATCCGGTTGGCGATGAAACCGGGCGTATCCTTGCAGTTGATCACTGTCTTGCCGAGCGCGGTATCCATGAAGATCCGGAGCGATTCGATTGCATCCGGTCTGGATTCCGGACCCGAGATCAATTCGAGCAATCGCATGTAGCGCGGCGGGTTGAAGAAGTGGGTGATCAGAAAGTCGGCCCGGAAGCGGTCCGGCATGCCGCCTGTCAGGGTGGCGAGCGGAATGGTCGACGTGTTCGAAGAGACAATCGAGCCGTCCTTGCGCACGGCTTCCAGCTTCTCAAACAGCGCCCGTTTGATATCCGCGCGCTCGACGATCGCTTCGATAATCCAGTCGCAATCACTGAGTCGGTCGAGATGATCTTCGATATTGCCGGGCGTGATGCGCTTGGCGTTTCGCTTGTGCATCAGCGGGGCCGGGTCGGTTTTGAGCAGCCTGTCGATCGCGCCTTCGGCGACATCGTTCCTGTTTTCAGCTCCTTCCGGCACAATGTCGAGCAGCATGACGGGCAGACCGGCATTGGCGATATGGGCGGCGATGCCGGCCCCCATGACACCGGCGCCGATCACGGCGACATTTCCGATAGTTTTCACGAGACCGCTTCCAGGATAGTGGCAATACCCTGGCCGCCACCGATGCATTGGGTGGAAAGCGCATAACGGCCACCCTCGCGCCGTAACAGCGAGGCCGCCTTGCCGGTAATTCGGGCCCCCGTCGCGCCGAGCGGATGGCCGAAGGCGATCGCGCCGCCATCCAGATTGACCGTCGCGGAGTCGAGCTCCAAATCACGGATGCAGGCGATAGCCTGTGCGGCGAAGGCTTCGTTCAACTCCGTCACATCGATGTCGCCGATCGCGAGATCGGCGCGCGCCAGCGCCTTGCGGGTCGCATGCACCGGCCCGATGCCCATGATCTCCGGCGCGCAGCCGGCAACCGCGATGCTCTTGATGCGAGCGAGTGGCGTCAGGCCCTTACGGTGCGCATAGTCTTCGCCGCAGACAAGCGTCGCAGCAGCGCCGTCGGTAAGCGGTGAAGACGTGCCCGCCGTGACCGTGCCGGCTTCATCGAAAGCGGGATTCAGGTTCGACAGATCTTCGATCGACGTGCCCGGCCTCAAACAGCCGTCCGCCGCGACAGGCGCACCGTTGTGCGCGACCGGGACGATTTCATCGTCGAGATTGCCGGCGTCGACCGCGGCGGCGGCTTTGGCCTGGCTCTCGACCGCAAAAGCATCCTGCGCCTCGCGGGTGATCTGATAGCGGGTCGCGACATTCTCGGCGGTCTCGCCCATCGAGATATAGGCCGCCGGATAGCGTTTATAGAGCGCCGGACTCGGCAGTGGATTGTATCCGCCCATCGGTACGCGGGTCATCGACTCGACGCCGGCGCAGATGAAGACTTCGCCGGCGTTCATCTGGATCGCGCCGGCCGCCATATGGATGGCATACATCGATGATCCGCAAAACCGGTTGACCGTAGCACCCGCGACCGATTGCGGTAACTCGGCGAGAAACCCGACCAGCCGGGCAACGTTCAACCCCTGTTCGCCTTCAGGAAACGCACAGCCGACGATCAAATCTTCGATATCCCTGGCGTCGACACCGGTTCGCTCGACAAGGCTCTTGACCACTTGGGCCGCTAATTCGTCCGGACGTGCCTTGGCCAACTCTCCTTTGCCGGCGAACGTGAAGGGCGACCGCACATATCCAGCGATGACAACGTTTTTCATGCTCGCACCTTTATTGTCGATTTCTCATTCTCCGGCCAGCGCGGCATCCGCGCTGCCGGTTGCTTCGGTAATGAGTTCGCGCTTATCAATTTTGCCGATCAGCGTTTTTGGAAGTGCGTCGCGGAACTCGACACGCCGCGGCATTTCGAACGGCGCCAGTTTGTCCTTGAGAAAGGCCCGCAACTCTCCGGCGGTGAGCGTTTCACCGCTGCGCAGATGAACGAATGCCATTACGGTTTCGCCGCGGTGCGGGTCGGGCGTGCCGCAAACGGCAACTTCTTCGACGGCGTCATGGAGGTAAATCGCGTCCTCGACCATGCGAGGATAGACATTGAATCCGCCGCTCAGAATCAGCTCCTTGATGCGGTCGACAATGGAAAGGTATCCGTCCTCGTCCAGATAACCGACATCGCCGGTGCGCAGGCGCTGGCCCCGAAACGCATCCTTATTGTCCTGTGCGCGATTGGCGTAACCAACCATGACTTGCGGTCCAGAGATGCAAATTTCACCCCGCTCACCCTGAGGGAGGACACGGTTCGGATTATCGAGCGATACGATTTCGACAATTGTGCTCGGTAACGGCAAACCGACCGATCCGGATTTGTTCATGCCTGTGACCGGATTTACCGTGCAGACCGGTGCCGTCTCGCTAAGGCCATATCCTTCGAGAAGCGGGCAATCGGTCATGGCCATGAAATTTCGTTGAACCGGACCTGGCAAGGGCGCGCCCCCCGAAACGCAAAACCTCAGGCTGGAAAGGTCATGGTCGGACTTCTTCTGGGCGGATATCAAGGCCGAGTACATTGTCGGGACACCGACGAAAACCGTCACTTTTTCCCGTGCTATGATTTTCAATACTTCGGCCGGCTTGAATTGAGGCGACAAAATCATTTCCGCACCGATGGCGAGGCTCAAATTCATCACGCCAGTCATGCCAAACGCGTGGAACAACGGCAGCACGCCGAGGATTTTCTCTTGTCCGCGCTGAAGCGTCGTTCCCCACATGGCAATTTGCGCGGCGTTGGCGGACAGGTTCGCAGGCGACAAGCGGGCGCCCTTCGGGAAACCGGTGGTGCCGCCCGTATATTGCAAGACCGCGACGTCGTTTTCCGGATCAATATCGACTGGATCCAAGGTCCCGTCATTATCGATCAATGATTCAAAAGTCAGGTGGCGATCGTCGTCGGGAATGTTTGAGACCTCGTGGCGCTTTAAGAGCGTGAACAGGGTCTTTTCCAAAAACGGCAGCACGCCCGCCATGCTGCAAACCACGATCTTTTCAATCTGGTTTGACATTTCCAGCACCGGTGCCGCTTTGCGATAGAGCGGTTTGACGTTCAGGGTGACCAAGATGCAGGCGTTTGAGTCCGTCACCAACCTGACGATCCCAGCCTCGGCGTAGAGCGGGTTGACGTTGACGACGGTGCCTCCCGCCTTCAGGACGGCATAGAAACAGACGATGGCATAGGGCGAGTTGGGCAGCATCAATCCGACCTTGATGCCTTTTTGCACACCCATGTCTTGAAATCCTTTGGCGGCCCGGTCAACGAGATCGGCGATTTCCCGATAGCGGTAGCGGCGGCCCCGAAAATTGATGCAGTAATGGTCGGCAAACTCGGCGACGGCATCATCGAACAGCGCAGTGAGCGAACGGGCCGAAAATTCGGTGTCCCAATTCAGTTCTTCGGGATAGCTCCGTTCCCAGAGGTAAGGCCGCTTGGCCGTGGTCACCGGCGACCATTGCCGGAACGGCGCCACCATTGCCCGTGCGGCGCGGCCTAATTTATCAGAGAATGGTAGTCGCATGTTCCGCCACCAGCGGCGACTGGCGCCAAACTGCGTTTTCGGCCCTGTCCAGACCGTTGATAAAGGAGATCACGATGTCCTGCGCCTCGCCCGTTCCCTCTTTCAGGATTCCATGCCGCCGGGCCGGTATCATATGGAGTGTCTTGTCTTCCGACCCGAGCCCAGAGACGATTATCTCCGCACTTTTGGGCATCACGATCGGATCGTCGTCTCCCTGAAGCACCGCGACGGGGCAGGTTACGTCCGCGAGATGCTTCTTCACGTCATCGACGGCACGGCGCAGTTCGTAAAGCCCGCGCACCGGAATATGACGGTAATTCACGTCCGGGTTTTCCGACTCGTTCACGAGGAACGGCTTTACGCCTTCCAGCGGCGACGTCCATTCGGCGAGCACATTGGCACCGTGAATTACCGGTACTGAAATGAGGTTCTTGTTGCGAAACCGTATCGGCGCAGCGACCGAGGCAACCCCCGCCAGTCCTGCCGGATGTTCGGCGGCCAGGCGCAGCGCTAGAACGCCGCCGGTGGAAAATCCGACAACACAAATCCGGTCCACGACGCCGGCCATAATTTTGTAGGCGTGGCGCACTGAATCCAGCCAATCGCGCCAAGTCCGATCGCGCAAATCCCAGGGCGATGTGCCGTGCCCCGCAAGACGCACGCCGATGACCGGATGTCCCAGGCCCGCCAGTCTCTGGCCGAAAGCGGAAAGTTCGGCCGGTGAGGCAAGAAAGCCGTGCACCAGGATGATGCCGGGCGCGCGCTGGTCATCGGGGATCAGCAAATAAGGCCGGCTATCGGCGTACGCGGTCTCTTGCCGGTTAATCTCTTCGTGCTGCGGTCGGGTGTAGCGCCGCCGGCATTGGTCATAGGTGCGCAGTTCGTCATCGAAGAGGAGGCGCGCCAGTGCACCTCTGCCGAGGTTGGCGGCCGCTTCGTATGCGTGGCGCACGGCGGTTTGCACGCCCGCCACCGGTGCGACCTCGTTGGCGTAGACCTCGACCATGTTTTCCAACCGGATTTCATGGATCGAATGATCTGCGCGTAGTTTCGGCATAAGGCGGTATGCATCGGGTGCTGTTTCGACGAGGTCCGACGATGTCGCGAGGTCGGCAAACTGCTCGAAGTCGGGAGTCAGCCCGGTCCGGATTCCGGAATAGGCCTCGGGATCGGTCAATCCCTGGTGCAGATGCAGGGACGGTTCGCGTTGAACGTTCTTGATCGCAAGATAAAGGGCTGTGTGAAATTGGTCCCGCGCTATGGCATCGGCCCCGGATTCCAGGATCGTCAATATCAGCGTCGAGGCTAGATGGCTGAGGTTGATTGTAACCCCTGCGTACATTTCCCGCGTGGCAGCGTCCCGCAGGCCGCGAATTTTGCGTTGCAGCAGCGTTGCGAATAGCCGTTCGGCCCAACCCTGGGATCTGTGCCGAAGGCTAAAAAGGTCCTCGAGGTTGTCGATATTTTCGAAGGCGCGTTTCAACAGCCGCCGCTCCCACCAGGAATCGTAAATCCGCGGCTTGAGGGCCGCGCTGAACCGGACATCCATGTCGGTTTTTCCGAGGAGAATATTCCCCTCGATCACGATTTCTTCCTTGAACTTGTGGCGCAGGCCCCGTGCGAAAAGGTCTGCGCCTCTGCGCAGGATGTTGTCGGTCACGCGTATTGGGAAAAACGTGATGTTGGCCGGCACGACCAGGGTCGGCTTTCGGGCGGCTTCGAGAAGTGTATCGATGGTTGCCAGTCCAAGCGCCAGCCGCCAGCGCTCGAGGCGCGCCGTATTTCCGTCCTGATGCGTAGAGAGTATGCGCTTCTTGAAGAGTTCCAGGGTGATCGCAATTGCCGCCGCACCCTTGTGATGCTTGCGCCGCTCCTGTGCGGTGACCGAAAAGACGCTGTAGTCGCCATCGTCGCCCAAGACATCGCGATCTTTCACGATACCGCCTTCGGGGAACACGACAATCTTGTGCCCGCGCAACACCTCGGCGGCAAGGAACGGCAGCAGCCCCTCCAGATCGTTCGGCACGACGCCGATGCTGCGCAGGAAATTGGCAGCCGTCTCATTCCCCTTGAAGAATTCAGCGGCCGCGACACTACGGCAATAGGTCGCCGTTTCCCGGTAGAGGAGATACGGCGGAACAACGGTTTCGAACCGGGCAAAATGGTTGAACAGAAATATCTGCCCCTCTTGCGCCAGTTCGCCCGGATCGTGCAGCGTAATCGTGATGCCGAGTCGATTGTACAGGAACGAGAAAGCCCGTGCGCACCACCGGTACGTCGATTCGTTGATTGCCAACTCAGCGCCGCTGTTCATGGCGTTGCCCGGACCCTGCTATCGTTTTAGGAAATCGCCCCTAATTTGGCAGCCTTTCTCGTTTTCCTATTAAGATGAATAATGATTTCAATATGGTTAACGACCAAACTTCAGCTACTTATACAGAAGTCAGCGAAATTTGGTTACACTTCATTAACGACGGTGTCTCAGGATTAAATTTCGTTGGCAGGGCGTCGAAATTTGTCTTGTGAGGCGCGCCACGTTTCACCGGAATATCCAGAATTAGTGCCCAGGACGCGTGAATCGTTCGCGTGCACGTTCAACTTTGACCCTGATCATGCAATCCTCGACATGATCGTTGATCAAGCCCATTGCTTGCATGAAGGCGTACACCGTGGTGGGTCCGACGAATTTCCAACCTTGCTTCTTGAGATCCTTCGACAGGGCAATCGATTCGGGAGAAGTTGAAACTGTCTGCGGAGCTGCACGCCGCGCCGCGTCAGGTTCGTAACGCCAAATGAACGCGGCCAACGAGCCATGTAGTTTGACGAGTTCCTGAACCCGTTGTGCATTGTTGATGATTGCTTCGATCTTGCCGCGATGGCGAACGATGCCTTCATCCTTGAGCAGACGATCGCGGTCGCGCACCGTGTACCGCGCGATCCTGTCGAAATCGAATCCGTGAAACGCAGCGCGAAAATTTTCACGCTTGGCAAGAATAGTGCGCCAGCTCAACCCGGATTGAAAACTTTCCAGACACAATTTTTCGAACAGGCGTTGATCGCCGCCAACCGGGAAACCCCATTCGGTGTCGTGATAATCCAGGAACTCCGGCGCGGCACCGCACCAGCGGCAGCGTGAATTGCCGTCCGGGCCCAATATTGTTGTGCTCATTAAGTCTAAACCCCTTGCGGCGGGAGGATGGCCAGGCGCGACTCAGTCGCGCAAAAATTCGAGCTTGTCATCGGTTCTTGCCGGAGTGATTTCGTGAATTTCCGCGCTGACGACATTTTCGGCGACAAACGGATCGCTGTTCACTCTGCTTTGCAGATCCGGAAGAGAGATGTTGTGCGCCAAAATCCCGCCGCCTAGACTCGGCTGAAGACCGCCAGCCAATACAAATACACCGTCGTCAAATCCACGCTTAATCCATTCTTTGTGACCATCCATATGGTGGATGGCTTGACCTTTGTTATCGGAAAATTTGAGGAATACGACAAACATCGGAATTTTCTCCTTTAAACCCTGTGGACCAGTTCCCCGGTTTATACGGCGCTTTCCGTGCATGATTGCAGCCAGTCGCACATCTGCTTTACTTCCTGCTTGATGAATTTCTCATCATGAAAAGCGTTTGCCAGCGTGGCGACACCCTGGCTGCGGGCGAGAAGATGCATCGCCAGGGCGTCCGCGTCCGCTTTGTCGCCGAGCAGTTCGAATTGCCTACGCAACCAAGTCCGAAACAGTGTAAATAGCTTGTTGGC
>JAJFJB010000485.1 GCA_021774435.1 Alphaproteobacteria bacterium | reverse complement strand
CTTGGCGGCGGCAGGCATTGCGCCCGTGCTCACGACAGGGCGCGTCAGCTTCACCATTCTGATTTCACCCGGCATTGCTCTATTCGCCGCAACCTTGTTCACATTGGCGCTGCAACCCCGCAACAATGAAAAGCGTTCTTCGTTGTTGTACGCGCTTACTAAACGAGCGTGGCGACCGCTGACGAGCGTCCTCTTGTTTATGGTTGCCGCGCGCCTTTTGGTTGAGACCGGTGCTGTCACCGAGCTCGCCGCCTTACTCGCGGGGCTCGGTCCCTATATCGCCATCATCGCCGTCATACTGCTTGGCGCACTCAGCGGTTACGCAACCGGCGGAGGGCTCACGGGGAATGCGCTTTTCATGCCCAGCGCAGCCGCTACGGGCGAAACTTTCGACGCACTCAGCCTCTTCGCAGCCTTGCAAAACGGCGCCGCGGGCCATGCCGCCATGGCCGCCCTCCCCGTCGCCGCTATTCTGCTTGCCGCCCTGCCAAACCGGCAGCCCGGCGACGATCAAATTGTGATGCGCCTCGGGTTATGGCTGTGTTCGCTGTATATCGTCATTCTGTTCGCAAGCGGATCGCTGCAATGGGCCGCAAATTGATATATTTCCGGCCTGAACAGAAACGTTTTCGGATGTGTCGTCCTCGCGTTAAGCTGGGCCTGCGGCCCCCTTTAACAGTCAATCCGTGAGCACCCAATGCTAAGCAAATCAGAACTGATCGATCTCGTCGAAAAACGCTATTTCAATATGATGGATCAGGGCCATCTCGAGGAAACGCTCGCCTGCATTGCGCCGGATTGCATCTGGAACATTTACCCAGCCGGTATACGGTTGGAAGGCCGCGATGCCGCAATCCGCAATGCCTTTGTCAACGCCATCGAAAAATATCCGACCATGTGGCATGGCAATTTCGAATGGACCGTGGACGAAGAGGTGCAAAGAGTCGCCGCCACTTTCGATGTGCGGCTGGTCGACAAGGCAGGGCGCGAAACGTGCTTGAGCAACGTCAAACTTTTCGAAGTCGAAAACGGTCTTTTCACGAAGCTCGACCTTTACTTTTCCACGGCGGACTCGATCGTTTCCGACTCCCAATAACATCGGTTAGCACAGGAGTTCACATGGCTTCCTTTGACCCCATCGTACCAACGGCGCTTGATCTATTGCGCACGCAACGAGGTTATTCACCTGGTGTGCGTGTCGGCAACCTCATCCTCATCTCCGGCATGTTGGGACGGGAATCGGATCTTACCATCGTGACAGATCCAGAAGCACAATTGGAACAGCTCTTCGCCAACATGAGCATGGTGCTCGAGGAGGCTGGATGCGGGTGGCCCGACATTGTCGAATTGACGGGATACTTTCCGCATCTACAGCGTGATTACGAACTCTTCTCAACTGTGCGTGACCGCTATATACGTGAGCCCTATCCGGCACAAACAATGATCGGTGTTGCCGAACTGGCGCAACCCGGGTTGATCTGTGAACTCAAAGGGATTGCCGCCGTTCCGAAGCAATAATCATGCGGAAGCGTGTTTCTACAATTGCGCTTCAGCCACTTCGATATTCTGCTTCACTTTGTTGGCAAGGTCATCGTCGTCCGTATTGACGGACTTATAAACAGCTATCGCTTCGGCGAATTTGCGCTGATCGAAAAGGGCGTTTCCCAGATTGTAGAGCAAGTTGGGATTATCCGGATCGCTCTTCAGTGCTTCCTTTAAAAAATGCTCGGCCCTGCCGAAATTCTTCATGCGAGAATGGCAGTCCGCCAACGCCCACATGGCCTCGACATCTTCCGGGTACACCTCCAAGGCACTTTCAAACGCGGCGAGCGCATTCTTAAAATTACCGTGCCGAAAGAAAATATCGCCGACAATATACCATCCGTGATTGGCGTCCTGATCAAAGGGTGGATTCAACTTATGCTCATCGCCGAGCATGGCGCTCAAAACATCGTCGAATTTTTCGGCTCGCAGCCAATCATGAATTTGTTCGTAAGGGGTGGACATAAACTACCTGTCATTCTGCAATTCGTTCGGCGCAGCGCGCCAGCGTAATACTCATCTGCCACCTAGCAGAAACAAACCGCAATTGTCACGCGTTCCTCCGATATCACTCTCGCTGGCGGCATCGCGTGCGATACGCCATCATGGCGCCCGTAAAGTCTGCAAACTATCCGAAATTGAGGACACAAGCGAAATGGCAGGACCGTTTAAAGGAATTCGGGTGCTCGATATGACAACCGTGGTTGTCGGCCCTTATTCCACACAAATGCTCGGCGATATGGGCGCCGAAGTGATCAAGGTGGAAGCGCCGGATGGCGATTTGACTCGTGGCGCCGGCCCCTTGGTCAATCCGCGAATGGGTCCTGGGTACCTGCAGATAAACCGAAACAAGCGCGCTATCGCTCTGAATCTGAAAACGGAAGGCGGTGCCGAGGCCATGCGAGCCCTGTTGCAGGAAACCGACTTGTTCGTTCACAATATGCGTCCGGAACCACTGGCGCGGCTGGGCTTTGACTATGAAAGCGTCCGCGCCCTCAATCCCGGCATGATCTATTGCAATATCTGGGGTTTCGGGCGCGGCGGGCGCTATGCCGGCCAAGCCGCTTATGACGACGTCATTCAGGGAGCAGCGGGCCTCGTTGCGCTAGAAGGTTTTGGGGACCAGGAAGCGCGCTACGTTCCCTCACTCATCGCCGATAAAACCACGGGGTTGTTTGCTGCCTTCGCAATGGCGTCTGCCCTTTACCACAAACTCGCCACCGGCGAAGGCCAGGAAATTGAAGTGCCCATGTTCGAAAGCATGGTGTCATTTACCTTCCTGGAGCATCTCTGCGGGGAAAGCTTCATCCCCTCCAAGGGACCACCGGGATCCATACGGCACGCAACACCCTTGCGATGGCCTTATGCAACGAAGGATGGACTAATTTGTGCAATGCCGGGGAGCGACAAACACTGGCGCGGCTTGTTAAGTGCAATCGGACGAGAGGATTTGGCGGACAGCCCGATACTCAAAGGCCGAGACGCACGACGCGAACACATGACTGAAGTCATCGCCTTGCTGACCGAACTGATGCGGGAACGCACCACGGCGGAATGGGTCAAAGTACTCGCAGAGGCCGGCGTGCCCTGCATGCCGATCTCATCGCTTGAGGATGTTATCGCCGACGAGCATCTTGCAGATGTCGGTTTCTGGCACGAGACCGACCACGCCTCGGAAGGTCGTCTTCGCCTCATGAAACCGCCATACACCTTGTCTAAGTCGCCCGCCGAGATACGCCGTAACCCGCCCCGCTTTGGTGAACACACCCGCGCCATTCTCGCGGAACATGGCTATGATGCGGACAAAATCTCGCAATTGTTGGCCGAGGGCGCTGCAATCGACGAAAATTAGGCCACTCAGCGAGCATACAAATACCGTCTAGCAAGCTGGCTGCGGGGAAAGCTTATTGGGAACTGTCGCGTTAAACGTTGTATTGCCGCTATTTGGTATCATGCTCGCCGGATACGCCGCCGGTCGTTTTCGAATATTCACTGATGCCGCCAGTGCGGTTCTGAGCCGGTTTGTCTTCGTCATCGCCATGCCGGCGCTGATATTTGTTTCTCTCTCGAAAGTGCCTGTCGGTGATTTCTTCGATTGGCCCTTTTTGGGCGCATTAGGTGGCGGCATGTTGATCACCATGTGCACCAGTATGTTTGTCGCGCGCTTTCTCTTTCCCGATAGCCTGACCGCACTCGGCCTGCATGGCCTCACCGCGATGTTTTCCAGCACGGGTTATATCGGCTTGCCGATCATTTTGATCGCTTTCGGTGATGCGGCCCTCGTTCCCGGCATCATCGGCGCGGTCATTACGGGCACGATCTTTTTTCCCATTACGATTGTCCTGGCGGAGATCGACAAAGGTGGCAGCTCGGGCAGCATTTTTCTGTCGCCGTTGCTGGCCGTCATCAAGAACCCAATTCTCCTGGCGACAATCGCCGGGCTGGCAGTTTCCGCGCTCGCGCTCGATGTTCCAAAGCCAGTAGCGACGTTCTGCAACCTGTTGGGCGGCGCCTATATCCCTTGTGCTTTATTCTCCGCAGGGCTCTTCATGGTCAACTGTACAGTCAAAGGCGATGTTCGGGAGGTCGGCTGGCTCGTTTTTGTCAAACTGGCAGTGCATCCGCTGATTACCTGGTGGCTCGCCTACCATATCTTCGAACTCGAAGGCGCACTGCCCGCTATCGCCGTTCTACAAGCCGCGTTGCCAACCGGCGTGCCAGTTTTCGTTTTGGCGCAGCAGTATGCGACTTTCGTTGACCGGTCCAATGCAGTCATCTTTGTTTCAACGGCACTATCCATTTTCACGCTCGCAGGACTGCTCATCTTCTTCGGGACATAGGCAGATCAAGTACGGTCACCGTGAATTTGGCGCAGCACACACGACCTGCCATGATCGTTTCCAATTCTAAGGTTTGAGGAAAGACTACATGGCAGTTGAAGAAGGTTTCACAGATACGGTCGTTAAGACGCGACCCGGTGCCCTATCGGGAATTCGTGTTATTGAGCTCGCCGACGAACAAGCAGAGTATTGTGGGCTGACGCTCGCCGGCTTGGGCGCCGACGTGGTGAAGGTTGAACCGCCGGGGGGCAGCCCGACGCGTAACATTGGTCCTTTCTACAAGGATGAAGCAAATCCCGAGCGCTCTCTCTTCTTTTGGCAATATAATCGCGGCAAACGCTCGGTCGAACTCGACTTGAATCTAGAGAGCGACCGAGCCCACTTCCGGTCGCTTGTGGCATCCGCCGATATTTTTCTTGAATCCACACCCAAGGGCGAACTCGACGCGTTGGGATTGGGCGCACAGGATTTGGAGAATGAATTTCCCAATCTAGTCCATGCCCGTGTCACACCATTTGGCGATTCGGGTCCTTGGAGCGACTACAAAGCATCCGATTTGATTCATCTTGCGCTCGGAGGCGTCATGATGAATTGCGGTTACGACCCGACGCCCGACGGGAAATACGATTTGCCGCCGATCGCGCCACAGATGTGGCATGCCTACCACGTCGCAGGCGAACAGCTAAGCATGTCGATCATCGCAGCACTGCTCTATCGCTTCCGCACCGGCAAAGGACAGCGAGTTTCTTGTGCCGTTCACGAAGCCGTTTCGAAATGCACGGAAGTCGACCTTATGTCCTGGGTCATGCGGCGCTCACCCGTCCTGCGGCAGACCTGCCGTCACGCCCGTGAGGTGATCTCACCGCATCCCACCATTGCGCATACCAAGGATGGACGCTGGGTCATGGCGGCCCTCGGCACACGGCCCGGCGACGGCGATCGGCTCATCGAGTTGCTGGATCGTTATGGCATCGAATCCGGCATGGATCCCGACAACAGCGACATTTCCAAGGGAGGCCGCTTCGTGCCGGGCACGGGGCCTGTGAAGGATAAACGTGACAAAGGTATGGAGGCGATGCAGCGCTTCGTGCGCAACTTCACTTACGACAACGTACCCTGGCGCGAAGCCCAGGAGTTGGGCATGCTCTGGGCACCCTTGCGAAAACCGCATGAGAATGCCTTGGATCCGCATTGGCAGGCGCGCAAGAGCGTAACCGATATCGAGCACCCTGAATTGGGCGAATCCTTCTGCTACGCAACGAGCAAATGGATCGGGACGGGCACCGGTTGGACCGTCGGACGACGTGCCCCCTTGTTGAACGAGGATGCGGCTACGGTTGATACGCCGTTACCGAACCACGCCCCAATCATCGGGCCGCAAGCCGATATGCTACAGACCGGCGCATTGTCTCAACGCGGCAAACCATTCGCTCTCGATGGCATCCGCATCCTGGATTTCACCTGGTTTCTCGCCTCTGCCGGCGGCACACGCTTCATGAGCGCCTTCGGCGCGGAGAGCCTCAAGGTCGAACTGAAGAGCCACCCGGACACCCGCATGGCGTCTATGGCGCCAGTCGGCGGACGCGAGGCACGAGAGAAGGCAACGGCACCCATACCGGGTGTAACCGATCCCGATATGGGAGGACAGTTCAACAACAAGAACCCCGGCAAGCGGGGCATTTCGCTGAATGTCCGTCATCCAAAAGGATTGGAGATCGCCAGGAAACTGGTGTCGATGTCCGATATCGTCGCCGAAGGGTTCTCGCCTGGTGTCCTCGACAGTTGGGGATTGGGTTATGACGCGCTGAAGGAAATCAAATCGGACATCATTTATGTGCAGCAATCAGGCATGGGGGCTCAAGGCACCTATGGCCGCTTCCGTACCGTCGGTCCCATCGCTAACTCCTTCTCGGGCCTTTCCGAAATGTCAGGCCTGCCAGAGCCTGCCATGCCCGCAGGATGGGGATATTCCTATCTTGATTGGATGGGCGCTTATAGTTTCGCGCTCGCCATGCTCAGCGCGTTGTACCACCGCGAACGAACGGACGAAGGGCAATGGATCGACGCGTCGCAAACTGAAGTTGGTTTGTTCATCAATGGGACGACAATACTCGATTGGTCCGCCAACGGAAAAATCTGGACCCGTACCGGAAATCGCTCTCCGAACAAGCCTGCCGCACCGCATGGCGTCTATCCCTGCGCGGGAGAGGATAACTGGCTAACTATCGCCTGTTTCACAGAGAACGAATGGCAATCCTTGTGCGAGGTCGTGGGTAATCCCGCTTGGGCCACCGACAAACGTTTCACCGATCTTGCAGGACGGCTCGCGCACCAAGATGCGTTGGACGAAGCCGTCGGGCAATGGACCCGCCAAGGCGATGCGCGGCGATTGATGGAAGCGCTGCAGAAAGCGGGCGTCCCCGCAGGCGTCTGTCAAACCGCGGAAGACCGCTGCGACAACGATCCGCAACTCGGCTCTCTCGAATGGCTGACCGAGGTCACGGGCACCAAGATCGGCCGATGGCCCGTCGCCGAAGTACCCGTCAAACTCAGCGAAAGTCCCGCCTATGCAGGTGGACGCATCGACCGTGGGGCGCCCTGTTACGGCGAAGACAACGAGTATGTTTATGGCGAACTTCTCGGCATGTCTTCGAAAGAAATCGCGGGCTTGGAAGCCGACGGTGTTTTTTAGGCGTTGATGCACCGGCGCATAGTGAAATTTACAGACCGTGATCTACCCGTCCTCGTTCAGACACTCCGGTGAACGTGCCAAAACTTGTCGTGCGTAGTAATGGAATGTGGCGTTCAGAGGTGCGGTCTTTAGCCTGTAATCGTGCGCGTGCCTGCCTTGAGTAGTTGGAAGCGGCTTTATTTCGCCAGCGGCCATGGCATCGAGCTGCATCTTGGCCGCACGTTCGAAGTGAAACGCCAACACGGCGGCTTGCTCAATCGTCTCACCCGCCGAGAGCTGGCCGTGATGAGCCAATAGGATCGATCGTTTATCGCCCAATGCCTCGGAGATTAATTCGCCTTCCTCGTCTCCGATCGGCGGCCCAGGCCACTCTGAAAGCCAGGCGCAATCCTCGTAAAACATGGCGGTATCCATGTGCGACGCGATCAAAGGCACGCCGATCATCGATAAGGCCGAGACAAAGGGCGGATGCGTATGAACGACACAAGCGACATCCGGTCGGGCGCGGTAGACCCAAAGATGAAATCGATTCGATGGGTTCGGCATGCCTTCTCCATGCAGCACGTTCAATTCGCTATCGACCAGGAGGAAGTCGGCCGCACAAATTTCATCCAGACCGAGCCCGAACCGGGCCGTCCACATGGAGCCCGCTTCATCGCCTCGTGCGGTGATCTGCCCCGCCAATCCGGAGCCATGCCCTTCGGCTGCCAATATACGCGCCGTCAACGCCAGTTTCTGGCGAACGCTCCAATTCGAAGTATCCGCAAGGTGCTGGTTCATGTCCGCCGTCGCCCGCATTTCAAAGGCCGATTTGGGTTTATGTCCTGATGTCATCATTATCCTCCCCGAACACTGTCGTCCAAACCCGGCACCCAGGCAAAACGAACGGTAACATCGGGCAAAGGGCAACGTACAACACTCGTTCGCCCCTCCTGTTTCATCAACGCCGCGAATTTCGTTAGAATGGACTAAATCTTATTCAGCGCCCATTACGATTGCAGGAGACCGGTCGATGACGCTTTCACACGATTTGGCGGAACGCATTCACACCATCCAGTTTGACGACTTGCCGGAGGATGCCATTCCCCTTGCGAGAACCGCGATGCTAGACGCCATCGGCTGCGCTTTCCTCGGCGCTTCGGAAGAAATGGTGCATATCGTGGAACGGATGCCGGGATTTGCCGGCGCTCAAGGACCATGCGCACTATTCGGACGGAATTACCGCACAAATCCGCTGGATGCCGTGATGTTCAATGGCGTCGCGTCGCATGCACTCGATTTCGACGATATGAGCCAGAGCATGGGTGGCCACCCGACGGTAATGATCATGCCCATCATCTTTGCGCTAGGCGATATGCACCCCATGAGCGGAAAAGACGCGCTCTTGGCGTATATGGTCGGCCATGAAACGATCACACGCTTCGCCCGTGGTGTTCATCCGCATCATTACGACAAGGGATGGCACCCGACGGCGACCCTCGGCATTTTCGGCACCGTCGCCACGGCAGCGCGGCTTCTCAACTTGTCCATAGATCAGACGGCGACGGCGCTCGGCATCTCTGCTTCCTTCGCTTCCGGGCTCAAATCCAATTTCGGTTCCATGACGAAACCGTTGCATGTTGGACAGGGCAACCGGAACGGTCTGTATGCCGCCTTGCTGGCAAAGGAAGGATTTACATCCAACGATCATGCGCTCGAGCATAAACAGGGATTCCTGGACGTCTTCAACGGCCCCGGCACATACGATATCGATAAAATTCTTAGCGATTGGGGCAATCCATTCGACATGGTCAGCGTCGGCGTCGGATTAAAAAAACATCCCTGCTGCGGATCAACGCATCCTTCGATTGAAGCCATGCTCGAACTCAGTGCCGCGAATGATATCGATATCGAACAAGTCGCCTCGATTGAAGTGCTGGTTCACCCCTTGCGGCTCCCGCATACGGACAACCCCGATCCCAAGACGCCGCTGCAGTGCAAATTCAGCCAGCAATACACAGTTGCGCGCGCCTTGATGGATCGCCGTATCAAACTGGAACATTTCGAGCGGGAAGCATTCGAGCAGCCGCAAATTCGGTCTCTTCTCAAAAAAGTCGACGCCCGAGCGCATCCGGAACCGCTTTCAGAACATGCCTGCGAGATTATCCTGACCCTGTCCAACGGACGCAAACTATCGCATGTGAACAATGTCGATATGGGGCGCGGTCTGAGCAATCCCATGCGGCCGGACGAGCTTTGGGAAAAGTTCGAAGACTGCGCCCGGCGGAGTCTTGAAGAACAGGCGATTAAGCCCCTGTTCGATACGCTTCAAAGGCTTGAAGGTGTCGAAGAGCTGCACGACGTCACTGAACTGATGCAGCACATCCGGAAGCCTGGAGAAAGCGTGGCCGCCGAATAGCGGCCGCGTTCTCCCTACTCCGCCGCGGCCACGGCATCCTCAGGCTGCGGCAGGCGCTTCGGCAACGCCACCACAGCCAATAGAATAACGACCGCCGCACCGGCAAGGATACGGAAAAGAGTATCGAAGCCCCAATTCTCATAGACGAAGGCAATAAGCGGTAAAGAAGCGGCCAGAACCGTGAAACTTACCACATACCGAACGCCGTAAATGCGCGCGCGATACGCACCGCTTGCGGTCTTTCCGATCATAAAATCATTGATCGGTATTTGACCGAACGCCCCCAACATAAAGCCAAACGCAACGGCGAGTGCTAAACCGTCCGTCAAACCAGGCATCACTGAAAAGAAGACCAGTTGAATCACGGCGACGACCATAAAGACCCGACGAGGACCGAAGCGGTCGAGCTGGTTTCCGACAATAAGCTGCGCGATCGACGCCACTGCAAAAACGACAAATGCGAGGGAGCCAATCACGGTCGCCACATCGCCTTGCCCAGCGCCCGGCAAATATTCCGCCCACTTGGATAGCTCGAGGGCCAGACCTTGCAGGCGTTCATCGAATATCTTTGGTAATGCAAATGTCGTCGATTGAAAAATCAAAGAAGATACTGCGGCCGTTAAAAACACGATTGCTGCGACCCGGATCAACAAGGCGCGGTACTCGGGAGAGGCCTCCGCAACACCTGATGTAGCCTTAGGCGCTGTTCGCTCCTCACGAATGCCTTCCCAGCGCAGCGTCATATAGACGAAGCCCATAATGATCGAAAAGATTCCCGGCAGAACAAAGGCCATCCGCCAACCACCATTGTCGATGAGATAACCTGTGATCAATGCCGCACCCGCCACGCCGAGATTGCCCCAGACGCCATTGGTCGCAATACGCATGCCGGTATCACGCCATTTGGTTGTGACGATTGCCAACCCGACCGGATGATAAATCGCGGCAAACATGCCAATCACAAATAGGCCAAAACCAATCTGCAGTGGCGTGTTCGCAAAGCTTGTCGCAATTGCCGCCAAGCCAATACCGATGAAAAAGACGCACATCATTCCATCGCGCGTCCACTTATCGGCGAGCCAACCCGCGGGGAGAGAGAAGAGGCCGAAAGCAAAGAATCCCGGCGTGGCATAGGCCAAAAGCGCAGCGTAGCTCACACCCCATTCCTTATAGAGCACCAATGCCGCAACGGTCGCGAATACCAAAGTGAACAAATGGTCCATGAAATGGCCAATGTTCAGTAACAAAAAATATGATCGATCCCGGTCCATCGAAACGTGTCCCCTTCTCACTTTCCGCACACCACCTCCATGAGAATGGTGAATGCTCCTATCCTACCAACAATTTACATTTGGCGAAAATGCGCTGTCATGCCAAGTTTCGTCGAATAACTGCCAAACTTATTTCCCAAGGCGCTCCAGCATGACAACGAGTCAATCACGAAGCACCAACCCTGAGGATTATCAAGATTTGCCCCAAGCAATCGGGGTGATGTCGAAAATATTTGAGGACGGATTCGTCACCGGTTTGCATGAACACGAACGCGATCAGTTGCTTCACGCCACCAGCGGCATCATGCGTTTAAGAACGCCAAACGATGCGTGGATCGTGCCGCAGGGTAGTGCGGTTTATATCCCTGCCGGTACGCAGCATTCCGTCCACATGCATGGCGATGTCGATATGCGGACCTTGTATATCGATACGATGATCACGGATG
>JAJFJB010000484.1 GCA_021774435.1 Alphaproteobacteria bacterium | reverse complement strand
GGGCGGCGAACAGGTATCAACGGTGTTAGAAGTACCTATTATGCCATATTTCGGAGGAGAAATCGTAAATGCCGAGCGAATTATTGATTAGGTCTGCAGTGCGCAACGCAAAAATAGATACAAAAGTTTCCAAGAAGTAGCGCGTTTACTGCCTTCGCGCTGTATTTGGCTACGTCGAACTCTTCGAAAAAACCAATGTTCGAATAAAGTGTATTTATCGTTTTTATTAATTAACAATAATCTGCGCAATTACAGTCGGCACATGGACATGGATTATATCAGCCTCGCCGCGCACGTCAGAGGCCACCAACGCTAGCCAGATACAATCCGCTGATTTATCTAATCAAACCCTACTGCAGTGTGAATGCTTGACTGCCTGAATTTCCATCATGCTCCAAGGTAAGGTTGACACCGTTTGAACTCGTAAACTGCATGGTCAAGCTACAACTACTGCAATTAGTCACCGTATTTGCGTTCGCCTCCGTAAATACTGCCGGACCACTTAGACCACCATAGTTGACGCCGCACGATGTAGAACTGCTGCAAGCGATTCGGGCTGCACTTAGACCGCCATTGAAAATATTATTTATATCAAACTGAAACTCTTGAGAACCGAAGTTCACAAACATATCGATGTTTGCCTGGAATACTCCGACGTTTTGTGAGGACAAATTTACAGACGCTGTCCCAGTTGTGATCGAACGTAGATCATTAAAATCGAAGGTAGCATCGCCTGAACCCGCAGTCGGGTCTGTAATTTCATCGCCACTACTCGCGACTTGGTCCAGACCTGCCTGCCGTACCGCATCCCCCGCTGCTTCCGCAACCGTGTTGCCGCTAAGGCTGTCGGCGTCGGCCGGCGGGGTGCTGTTCGCTTCCTTTGCGCCGGAATCGTCTGCCGGCTTTGAGCCCTGAATTGTAGCCGGGAACACACGCGTAAAAAGACGCACGAAATCTGTCACAAAAAACGGACCCTGGGGGTCGCCATCTTCAAAACCAACGGCAGCGGACCCCGTGCGCGACACGTTAACGGCAGGAGGAAAGTTGGTGCCATAGCCAGGACTACCCGGTCCGGTCAGGCCGCCCGAAGGTGGTGGTGCCTGTTGGCCGGCACTCACCCCGCGTAACGCCCTCTTCGGCGGGTTTGCCGTAAAGACAAACGCGCCGCCCTTATCGTTGGTGTTGTTTTCGTCTCCAGGGCCCAGCAGTATCACGAAATCCCGGGCGTTTTCGGCGCCGGGCGAGTCCTTCGAGAGTTGGTTAAACACTGCATCGGCCGCCGAATCATCGCCGGGCGCGGTACGAACGACACCGGCCACAATCGTGCCGCGGATACCAATTGTCGCAGTCGGCAGACGGACGGTCATGTCTTCCGGCCGCTTGCGCGCGATCTTGCCCGTGATGAACCGGAACGCGCCTTTAGCGACCGATGCCGTAACCTTGCCCGCGTTCGTCGCCGGGTCGTAGACAAACTCATCGATCGAAATTTCGCTGTTCGGACCGATCGTGAACACGGTCTCGTCCAGCAGCATGACTTGCAAACCGCTAGATTTGCCTGATGTGATCGCATCGCCCAAGAATATCGGATCGCCGCTTTGTACCTGCTTGCCCACGATGTTCTCGGAGGCCCGTGCCAGCGCGACCTGTCCGCGCACGGCGGCGGATACACCGGCCTGCTGCGCTTGCGCCATGGCCCAAGTCGAGAAACCGGCAACCGCCGTCGCTGCGATCAGTGAGAAAGTCAGGCCTCGCATCTTCTTTCCTTCCGGCGCCATACTAGAAATTCCAGGTCTTGGTAAACATCGTCTGCGCACGTCGGTTTGCGTAACTAAAGTTACCGATATTCGACAGTTGTTCGGTCAATTCGCCGGTCACTGTCCAGGTAAAGTCACGAAGTGAATCAAAATAGGGATTTTTAAAATTCATCAGGTCGAACAGGTAACCCACTGGTGCGCCGTAAGTTATACTAATCCGCAATAATTGGTCATGCCGCACCTGGAATGGCGTCACCGCTGGATCCGCCCGCTTGTAAAGTTTGTTTTCGAAATCGACGTTGGATAACAAGAACTGGCCTTTGTCCAACGCCCAAATATGCCGTACGCCGAGCTTGTAACCCCGATAGTCGTTCGGCGCGAAGGATTGCGGCAACTTCCGGGTAAACTTGGCTGTGCCTTCAAGGTGGTGCTTTGGCGTGAGCTGTTTATTCAACCCCACTTCCCATTCCCAGCGAAAGCCTGTTCGTTGCAATCCTGAGGCACTTTCGAAAATCTGATGAAAATTCTCACGCGTGCCGCGTACAAGGAAATGCCCGGCGATGCCCCATTGCGGGATCGTATTCGGGCGATCGAAACGGAGTTCCCCGGCATAGCCGCTAAAGAATTTTTCCCGTGAAAGTCGAAGGTTTGTGTAGCTGAACTTCGGCGTGAAAAGGAAGTTCTCGAAGGGCAATTTGAGCGAAACATCCATGGAACCGGATTGCAGATCCTGTGTATCAATCGCGAATTGCTCATCATGGAAGTAGGAGCCGGCAATAATGAGCTCATCGCGCGATTGCCGCCCAAGATCCTGCCGGACTTCACCGGAAACGAACCCAAGCAGCGCGAAATCTGCCTGTTTCTGTGCCCGTCCTAAAGGCTCGAAGGCCAAACCAGCCGCAAGCACCGTTCCACGGCGCGGCGCGGCATTAACGTTCGAGTCGCGCTTGAGACCGAAACTGACCTGAACCTTGTACTTCGTCTTTTGGCGGCGTTGCTTTATAGCGGCTAGGAAACGGTCGATTTCGGCCCTCAGACTATCCGCCATCTGTAGTTTCTGAAGTTCAAGAAACTCCCGTTCAGCCTCGTTGAGGTTATCGAGGCGATACAGCACGATCGCGTAGGTAAGCCTGATCTGCGGCAGGTCGGGCGTGACCAGTAGGATCCGTTCGAGCGTACCGGCTGCACCACGGACGTTGCCATTGGCAATTTGCGATTTGGCATAGCGAAAATTCAGATCGACGTTGTCCGGGTCTTTCAGGACATCGGCATAGCTGACGGTCTCGCCAAGCGGCTGCTGGCCTTGCGCGGCTTCGCGGGCGCGACGTTGATCTTCAATGAGCTTTTTCTGGCGGTCGGCCTCGCGTTGATCGAACCCGGGTTGAGATTGCGCCAATGCCGCACCAACGGGCAACAGCCCGACGGCCAACGTTGCCGCAACACAACAAAACGCTAGATTTTTTTTGTTGAACGCCACCTACAAATCTCCACCCAACAAAATTCGCCAAAGCCCCCTTCAGCAGAATTTGTTTTCAATCCTCCGCACGCCACGGCGCGAGGATGGCCGATATCATAACACAATCAAACCGTTACGATTTTATCCCAAGACGATAATTGATCCAAATTGTTTGTATCTTTGACATATTTCAGTTTTAACCTTGTTAATCAACGTATTAGGTTTGAAATCACAGTTTGATCACGACAGGTCCTCCACGACGGAGGGATTACGTAAATTTCTGTTGCTTAATCGCAACAATAAACCTAAGCGGCTATTTTTGAATATAACACACCTTGGAATGACCTTATATTTCAACGCGTTAAATAGAGGGCGTGAACATTCTCAAAATTTGGGTGCTTGAAGGATAAGCCGCGGGCGTCTCGTTAGCCAAAAAACGATTCGGCCGGAGCGCATATACGCTCCGGCCGATTAAGATCCGCAGTATTACTCGGATATCGCTTGAAAAATTACACGACCCCGTACGCCAGCATTGCGTCAGCGACCTTGACGAAGCCGGCAATATTGGCGCCTGCAAGATAATCGACCCTGTCGCCCTTCTGGCCATATTCGGCGCAGTTGTCGTGAATATCTTTCATGATGCCTTTAAGCAGATCCTGAAGTTCCTCTTCTTTCCAGGAGATGCGAGCGCTATTCTGGCTCATTTCCAGACCGGACACCGCGACGCCACCGGCATTAGCCGCCTTGCTTGGCGCATACAAAATACCAGCGTCCTGGAAGGCATTGATACCCGCCAACTCGGTCGGCATATTCGCGCCTTCCGATACGGCCTTGCAGCCATTCTTGAGAAGTGCCGCCGCTTCGTCGCCATTGATTTCGTTCTGCGTCGCGCATGGTACGGCGATATCGCAAGGCACACTCCAAGGGCGACCTTCATGGAATTCACAACCGAACTCGTCGGCATATTCCTTGATTCGTCCGCGGCGGACCTGTTTCAAATCGACCATGTAGGCGAGTCTTTCTTCGTCAATGCCATTCGGGTCGTGAATAAAACCCGAAGAATCAGACATGGTCAGCACTTTTGCGCCGAGTTGCCGCGCCTTTTCCGCCGCATATGTCGCGACGTTGCCGGAGCCGGATATCGCGATATTTTTGCCGTCCATCCCGTCGCCGGCATGCTGCAACATATTGTCCAGCATGTAGATCGTGCCATAACCGGTCGCCTCGGTTCGAATCAGACTGCCACCGAACTCAAGCCCCTTACCCGTCAAGACGCCAACGAATTCGTTGGTAAGGCGCTTGTATTGGCCAAACATGTAGCCAATTTCACGTGCGCCAACGCCGATATCACCTGCAGGGACGTCTGTATTCTCACCGATGTGGCGGTTCAATTCGGTCATAAAGGACTGACAAAAGCGCATCACTTCGCCGTTCGACTTACCCTTCGGGTTGAAATCAGAACCACCCTTGCCGCCGCCCATCGGGAGACCGGTGAGACTATTTTTGAAGGTCTGCTCAAAACCGAGGAACTTCAGAACGCTCAGCGTAACCGTCGGATGGAACCGAATTCCACCTTTGTAGGGACCAATTGAATTGTTGAATTGAACACGGTAACCACGGTTGACCCTGATATTTCCGTTGTCATCTTCCCAGCAAACCCGGAACGTCACGGCCCGGTCGGGCTCCGCCATCCGCTCCAGGATCTGCATTTCCTGATAGATCGGTTTGTCCTGAATATAGGGGATAATGGAGGCCGCCACCTCCTCCACCGCCTGGTGGAATTCTGGCTCGCCCGGGTTGCGTTTCTGCACCCCCGCAATAAACCTTTCGAGGCTATCTGAACGTACCGACATAATTTTCTCCTTAAACCGATCTGCTCCTGCGGCACCACTCCTTAACGACGGAGAAAGGCCGCATGGAAATTAAAATATCTTCTAAGCGTCTAGAACTAATGGGCCTTTGGGCACTGAAACGCAGGCAAGACAACTTCCGGCCTCCGGCTTTTCCCCTGGTTCGGAAAGGTAATCCACTTCCCCGGATTTAATAGCCGTAATACAGGTTCCGCAATTCCCCGCACGGCAGCCGAAATCGATGTCGACATCGTTCTCTTCGGCAAAATCGAGAAGAGACCCGATTTCGGGATCCCATGCGACAGTTTTGCCCGATTTATCAAACACGATTTCGATAGCAGCTTCGCTGCTGGCAGCCGCGGGCGCTTTGTCCGTCGCGGTGTCCGCTTCCTTCTTCTTCTGGACGGTCGCCGGTCCAAACGCCTCGTAATTGATATCCTTTTCAGGAACGCCCCATTCCCGCAGCCCTTCAAAAAGCGAGTTCATCATCGGCGGCGGTCCGCAGAAGTAATACTCGTAATTGCTCGATGGCAGGACACGCTTGAAAAGATCAGCGCCGACACGTTCCGCGTGATGGTAATCGCGGCCTTCTACGGCGTCATCGTCCGGGCTTGAATAGCAAATATGCAGATGAATATTCTCGTTCTCGGTGGCGAGGCGTTCGAGATGCTCCTTCATGACGTGCTCTTTACTGTTCCGCACGCCGTAGAAGAAATGGCATTCCCGCGTCGAACCGATATCGACAATCCGGTTCACCATGCTCATCACCGGCGTTAATCCGATTCCGCCGCCGATGAGAACGACGGGCGTATGTTTCGCGGTGTCGAGGAAAAAATGCCCACCAGGCGCCTTCACATCAAGGATATCGCCCTCATTGAGCTGATCATGAAAAAAGTTGGACGACAGCCCCGGCGGGATATCTGGCTTATCGCGGGGCGGAGGGACGGCCTTGATGGACACACGGTAGTAATCGGGCTTTGGGCTATCCGATAAGGAATAGCAGCGCATCACCTGTTTCGGCTGCCCCGGTATGTCCAGCCGGAACGTTAGATATTGCCCTGGATCGAAGGCGGGCAAAGGTTTCTGATCATGCGGGCGAAGGTAAAAGGAACAGATGCCACCGCCTTCAGGAACCTTGCGGGCGATTTCGAATTTTCGGAACCCGCTCCAGGAAAATTCATTCTTCTCCCGTTCGAAATCCCATTTGCCCATGATCTCGGCAACGCGAGACTGCAGCAAATGCCTTTCGGAGTCGGCGATTCCGGTCGATAGCTGTGTTGCCCGAACGCCATTAAAAAGCAACAGGCAGATATACGCCGCCATCGCCGCAAGAACGGCGAAAGCCGCGAACTGAACTAATGTGGTCATCGTCCCCCCAGCCGACGTCTAGAATTTGCGCCGTATTTCCACTCTTGCTCCAGCGATATCATCTACATTCTGGAGCCATCCGTACATGGCATCCGCGCGTAAAATCCACGCTTGCGATATTGGTAGCTGATAGCGAATGCCCAGCGCATATTGATCGCCCTTTGCAATTCGATCCGCATCATTTCCACCCAGCGCCTGTACCATTGCCGCTTCGACGACAATCTGCTGATCAAGGTTGAAAAGATACTGTATGCCAATGGCGCCACCAACTGTGTCGTTTGCGGTATCGTCCAGTTTCGGAAAACCGGTGAGCGCATCGGTTTCGAAGTTAATACCGGTATTCTTCAGAACCCCGGTATCATCCGCGAGTGGCTGCGGCCGGTCGATGCCGACCCAGAAATTGAAGTACGGTACGAGTGTCGACGGTAGCGATGTGACAAGCGAGTTTTCAACAAGAAAAACAAAGCCATCGGCGGTCTGCTGAACATTGTCGGCATCCTGACCAAAGGTCCAGATCGCACGGACACTATTTGAAAGCAGGCGGCCGTAGCGCTTCGAAAATGCAACGGTCGCACTGTTGTAACTCAGATCGCTAAATCCGCCGTCACCGTCAATTCGACCGAAACCTAACTCCCAATAGCCTTCGTTTGCTTCTATGAATAATGCGGTGCCATAAATATTGACCCCATGATCGGCAAGATTACCTTGCGCATCTTTGATCGCCGGGGTCGTGACTTTGTCGAACCCGCCGAAGAAGGTGAGGTCCATGTTGCTGATGTCGAACTTCGGACTATTCAACGCCGGGATCGCGAATGCGCCACCGATAAATGCATCGTCTGTCCAAATGCCGTTCTGATGCAGTATCGGCATCAACCCGAAGCTGACCGGCAGGTCGACGCTTGTGTATTCGTCAGCGAAACCCTGATAAATCGCACCCAGGTCGCCCTCGAAAAACAATGTCTGCAGATTAAGGTCAAAAATCGCGTCGCCTTGATCGCGGTCGTCGCCAAAGAATTCATAGCGCGAAAACTGACCGCCCTGATCAAGAGGCCTCAGGAACGCGTGCAAACGCTCCGTCGCCGTCAATTTTAAATCCACTTCCAGGTTCAAGCGTGTCGCAATTTGTCCGACTTCCTTGGCGCCGTTGTCGTTGAAGGCTACCGCTGTCCGCCAGTCGCCGGAGACGTTGAATGCCGGGAATAGTAGGTTTTTTTCACCGAACAGATTTATCCCTTCTCCGAACGCCCCTTCAACGTAAATCGGGCGGCCCAGTTCGATAGCCGGCCGCGGCGCATCAATGGCGGTCTTTCCACCGTAAATCTCGATCTGCTTTTCCGGATCGTACGGTTTGTCTTTATACGTCGGATCCGAACCAAACACGCTCTTATCGTGCTCAATCTGTTTCGCTTCCGGCGACATTTTCCGAGGCGCGTCGTGCCCCTCGCTTGCCGCGAACGCTATACCCGATATGACAATGCTCGCCGCGAATGCGGCCGGTCCAACTGTACGGCGTGTGCCGCTAACCAAACGGTGAAAATTCCTTTTCACGTCACTCTCTCCCCGCGACTGTTGGTCTCAATACTGTTTTGATCGAGACCAAAAGCGCTATCGTTTACGCCACTGACAAGAAACGTCAGCCATACTCCCCAACAGCAAATACTGCGCGTCGCAAAAAATTGGGCGACGCGCAATATGTACTCTCCTATTTTACGTCGAACTCAACCGTGTTTGGATGGATATCCATCATCCACTGGTTCATCGACTGCTCCATTTCCGCCGTTGCACCAACAAACCGCATGAAATAGATCGGCTCCGCTCGGCTGCGCAATCGCACTGCCAAACGATATTTGCCGGGTTTCTTCATGAGTTCCGCCGGAATTGAATATTCAGCATCTCGCGACCCCAACGGCGGGATCGACCGGCCTTCCATCCGCACGAAGGGCGGGTGGTTAAGAACCGTCGTCGGGACGTTGATGGGACGCAGGAACGGCCGCTGATCAACATCGAAGTTCACTGGCAGATACATTTCACGGTCCGTTCCCTTAACATTCGTGGTCAGGAACTTCGTCTGCAGGTTAAACAACTGATCATCGAATTCGATCTTGCCTTCAGCCAAGTCCAGCGAGTGTACATCGGCAAAGTCGCCATTGCTGTCGACATAGCCTGATTCCCAAACACGCTTCCCATCGGGATCAATCAACGCGACATTGAGCCAAATCTCTGGCTGTGCGCCCAGCGAACCGGACGGCAGGTTATGCCCATCATCTGTATTCACGATGGTGTATTTGAAGTTCAGCGAATCGCCCGCTTTCGGTGATCCATCGAAGAATGGGCCGTCGATGCGGCTGCCATTTTCCATAACCTGACGCCGCAGTTCGCGTTTTTCTTCCAGCGATACGATGTTTTCCTGAACGACTTCGTTGGCTTCTTCGCGGTCACCGGGATCTTCCCAGACTTCCGGAAAATTAACGCCGAAGGCCATCTTCAGATTTTTAGCCGCGGCCAAAATAGTCTTGGCGTCCGCCTTGCCGGTAACCGCTTTGCTATAGACCGCCAAAGTGTCCTGTACACTGGCTTCCTTGCGCTCAGCCGCTTGCTCTTTCAGATCGCCAAGCTGTTCCTTCAAGTCGGCTAATGCATCGGTGTCGCCGTCTTTCAGGGCATCGAGCGATTCGTCGACACTTTCGAAGACTTCCGTCAGTTCCTCGACGCTTTCCTCGAATTTTTCCGTACCCCAGCCTGCTCGATAGTTGAACGTCAGCCATTCCTGCATGGTCCAGCGTTCAGCTTCGGGATTGTGCGGGAATATACCCGGATGCGCGATTGGGTAACCTGGGCCGTAAAAAGCGTGATTGCTGTGCTTGCGGTTTGGATTAATTTCCTTACCGTTGACAACCGCTACAGGTGCCGTTGTATAGCCTTCGGCACGGCCCGGCACCTTACCCATATGGCAGTCCTGGCAGGTATCGCCTTTCTTCGCCGCGGGAGAGTCGCGGTATTGTTCCCAAACGACTTCCAGCTTAATACCCAAATTGACCGCAACCTGGTGACAAGACACACAGAATTCCGCTTTTGAAATTTGCGCGAATGTCCGA
Source organism: Alphaproteobacteria bacterium (assembly GCA_021774435.1). Classification (GTDB taxonomy): domain Bacteria; phylum Pseudomonadota; class Alphaproteobacteria; order UBA8366. The sequence continues at coordinate 45,330 of JAJFJB010000484.1, read as the reverse complement.
ACCTTGGCGTGCGCCTTAGCACCACGTTCATCGGGACTGGTTGCAATTTTATACTCGTCTTTCTTGGCGATCACCTCGTCGAACTTACTGTCTTTCTTGGAACCGTAGACCGCCGAATGAATGTTACCAGGCTTCAAATTGCGCTCGCCATTCACGCGGCCATATTCTTCAGTGATCCGGTGGCATGTGATACAGGTGATGCCTTCACTCGAAACGCGGCTACGTTCCCAAAGAGGAAGTTCGCGTTTCTCACCACGTTGCGTACCGACCTGTTGGTGGCAGCGAACGCAAAAGGCACCGATCGTGCCTTGTGTCAAAACGCTGATCGCCTGTTCGAACTTATGGAACATTGGCGAGATCGACGCATAGGCGTGATTGGATGACGCCCATTCCTTGTAAATCTGTTTGTGGCACACGGCGCATTGTGATGCGCTGGGATAGTCCTCTTTCGTGAGGACTTCCGCATGTGCATCTTTGGAATTGGTAGCAGCAAGATTGGTATCCGCCACCACCGGTGTCGCCAACATTGCAAACACTGCGACTGACAGCATCGCAATCCGACGCAAGATGACCGGGACCTCATATTTTAACATCAACATAACTTACGCACCTCTTATTCGCCCCATCCCACTTTATGCGTTGACCAAACTGACCATATTATTTTTTGGTTAACAATGACCAGTATCACACCAAACTTTACCTATCTTACAATGATACTTCTAAATGCTTAACAGCGCACGGGTCAAACTGCCGCAACTCTTGGATTTTAATAAAATCAACTTCCGGAATCTTTTGCACTAGAAGACATCATACGCCGCTTAAACTTATTACCATTGTGATATTCATGACACAGTGTGCATTCCTGACGAACCTGCCCCTTAGCATGGCAGGCGGTGCAGGTGTTATTCTCTATAGATTTGAAATTACTCGCGAAATCTTGCGGATTACGATGTTTGAACGCCGCCGCATAATCCGCAGTCTGGTCCAATTTATGGCAAGTCTCGCACGATGCTCCCGGACCAAGCAAATTCAAATGCGGTCCGTGCGAATAGTTCAAATGCTTCTGCTTCGATTGCCCGCCGAAGGCCCACTCTATCTTAAATGACTTGGATTCGGCGGCCTCTTCGCTCACTGAATGACATTTCGTGCAGGCACCCGGGCCTTCTGAAGGTGACAGTAAGCTATCACGCAGATCGTCCGTCACGCCTTCGCCGCCTGCCGCTGCCAAGTTAAGCCACGCCTTGGCAACCGGATCAGCATGCCTGACCGGCTTATATTTTAACGAAAGGCCATCCGCAAACCAGCCACCGGAGACGGCATCTGCAGGCGCTTCGTATTCCACGTTCGACGCCCATGCGCAGCCAATCCCGCGCAACAATTCGGGCGAAAGATCGTTCAACAGCGTGCTGGCATCACCTCTGCCTTTCAATGCCTCGAGTAACGGCTCGTGACCACTCTCGATAGTACCCATAACCAGATCACGAACCGGTTCGGCGTATTCTTCCGCGTCGTCGCCGCTTTCAAGCCCAAGCAGAAATACAGCCGGCGCCGGCAAGGTTTCGGTGGAAACTGATTCGTACTCCTCTTCGGATTTACCAGGTTCTCCAAAACCTAGTCGCCCCTTGAGGGTTTCGATTTCGTCTCGTAATTCCGCCGCCGCTTCGGGACTAGCACCGCCTTCAGCAAGCTCGGCGAGCTTTTCGGTAATTTCGGCGAGCTGGTCTCCTGCCGCCTCCCGCGCTTCCGATGTTGGCCCGCAAGCCTCGCCCACCGCTGCCATGTCGAAGGGATTTTCTTCGAATTCGGGCAAGGTAAACAAAACAAGTTCGCGCCCGGCAATTTTGTCTTCATGGCACCGCGCACAGGCTTCCTGGAATGGCCGTACGGGAACGTTGCGCGAGGCCTTGCTCGCATTGTGGCACGCGATGCAGCGTTCCTTCGGTGCCCGGTCAGTATAGCGCTTATCCTCAAAATGCTTAGTGAAGTGGTTGGTATGATCAAAGACAATCGCTGTCCTGCGGCGAGACGGATAATCCTTCGAAAAGTTCGGATGCCCTTCCGAAAAGCTTGTAAATTGTTTTTTGTGGCACGCGCTGCACTGGCTATCGGACAATTGCGTGATTTTCGCATCCATCCCCTTGTGTTCCGTATGACACATCGTGCATTCGGTCTTGCGTGCTGCGCCCGCGGTCTTAAACTGCTCGTTGTGCGGAGACGTCGCCGGCCCCGCGAAAGTATGGCAAGATTCGCAAGATTGCGAGAGCGAGCCCGGAGACCACGCGGCCTTCATCCAACCCAGCGCATCCGAACCATGCGGCTGGTGGCAGGTGGCGCAGCCCTTTTCGGCAGTGAAGTTCTCATGTCCGCCCGACAAGTGCCCCGGACTCACCGAGCTGATCGCGCTGGCACCACCACCATAAAACGCCAACGCACTGATCATGGCGACGACGAGCGCGGCTGCAAGAAAAGTCAGTCGCCCCCGATAGCCGCGCAACGACGGCATCGGTTTGCAAGGCGGGTGCTGGTGGCTGCATGTCCCATCGGGCATTGGCCCTTCTTCACAAACGCCACCGCTGCGCGCCGATCGGCGACAAGACCAGCGGCCATTATCCAAAAATGGCCGACATTCCGCGACACCACCGCACGCGCCTTCGCTGGAAGGCCCTCGACCGCAGGGCTTGCTCCACAAACCGATGCGACCGCACCGAAACGGAAAGTTCGGCCGCTCGTATGGGCTCTTGTCCTGCTTAAATCGATCCGGATCTGTAATCATAGCGCATACACATTTACAAGTAAGAGGTGCCAGGCCGAAACCAGTATCACGGCCATCGACAACGGCACATGCACCAGCAACCATTTTTTCATCAGGTCTTGGCAGGCATAGTGCCGGTCAACCTGCGTTTTGAGCGCGCCCAATTCTAGGATTTGATCGAAATACTCTTTTTCAACGTCGTTCAAATACCGCCGGGCCGCACTACCCGGGCCGCGCAACCAGTGACCCGCGGCATCGCCTCCAACCAAATGACTAAATCCAAATCGCGGACGGCGGAAAAACCAGTTCAGGGTGCCGATGTAGTGCTGTGCAACCGTATCGCTTCCCGATTTTTCCGTACATTCGAGGGTCAATGTTTCAACTTTTTCCCGTATTTCGCCCAGCTCTGCGGGAATTCGTTCATACATTACCTCGATACCGGTCTGGGTCAGACGGCGCGGTAAAGCCCGCAAAATGATGTAGCCGAAAATTCCGGTCAGGCTGACGAGATAGAACAAAATCGCCAAAACCCGCTCGTAGGAGCCTGTCGGCCAAACCGTTCCAGTGTGTAACCAAAACAACGCAATTGCCAAAAAGCCAGCCGCAACATGGAAGGCAAGCCACAAGCTCGACCGTCCGACCGGCACCATTGAGAGCCGTTTGCGCATATTAAAGAAACCCAGCGACAACATCAGAGCGAACAACGTATAGCCCGTGATAATGGCAGGATTTCCAAGTTGCAGCCAGGTAACCCGGGAATACCAGGCGACGAGAACAAAAGTCGCCAGGGCGATAGCGATAAAGGGTAAGGATGAACGTCGAATCATTGCGTCATCCCCTCCAAATTTAATTCCTGAAAATGCACTCGTTTGAGGGCATCATGCGGACAAGCCCGCACACAAGCAGGACCGCCAGGCTGACCTTCGCAGAAATCGCATTTGGTTGCCTTGAAAATAGGCTTACCTGAATCGGGATCGGTAATCGTATGGCCGTCGTTATTGCGGATCGCCACCATCGCAATGTTGCTATAAGGACAGGAATTCGCGCATGTGGCGCAGCCGATACAGGTAATATCGTTGATAATCACCGTACCGTGCTCCACTGAGCGATGAATTGCACCCGTCGGACAACCAATCATGCAGACCGGATCCGCACAGTGCATGCACGCATTGGCGACCATCATATTGTCAAACGTGCGCCCATGCCGCCTAAAACGCGGATTTCCGCCGTGTGTCGACGCGCAAGCCCGCACGCAATCGTCGCATCGAACACAGCGCTCAAGATTGATAACCATGGCACGTGTCGCGTTGACGAATCGCTCCTCGACCGCCCATTCCATTAGGGCGTCGTCGGCGACCGGCGTCGCCGCGATGTCCATGGTCGTGGATGTCGGCGGTTCCATGAACGGAAAGACATGTTCTTCAAGAACCGGTGCCGGAACCCGTAGAATATCGACATAGCCTAACGCCGATAGCGACGTATGCAGTGCCATTTCCTGAATATCCGGATTTTTCCAAGCGGAATACAGTTCGCCAAGGCCAAAGGAATTGCCGGCGCCAAGATAGGTCAAGGTGCGCTCACCGTTACCGTGCTTGACACTGACCCGCGCAAATCCGGCCCGGATCATCAATACGCCGTCGGGATATTCACCCTGGCGCGCGATGACGGGCTCTTTGCCGCTACCACTCTGCCGTTGGCGCTGAAAGGCGACATTCCAATCAAAAGAGCCATATGTTTCGAATAATACTTTGTCTGCGACAGCCTGAAGCGATTCTTCGTCCAGGCGCGAAAACATCACGCTTTCCTGCAGGTGCGCTTTCAACGCGTTTTCGCGATAGCGCTGGTCGATCATCCGGCGCCAGCCTTCGTCATATTTGCGAAGTTCACGCAATCCCTGCCATCGGATCTCCAGCAACGTTGCATCGTCTTCCGCAAAAATTGTCGCGGTACGCGGTACGCGTCCCAACGCAGCAAGTTCACCGAACAAGGCACCGTCTTCCAACTTCGCCGTGCGATGTTCATCGAGAACGGCCGGCACATCTTGCAAAAACACCCGAGCGTTGGCGCTATCGGCACCGCCGCGCAATCCTTGCGATTGATAGCGATCTATATCTCTAACTTCAGGCACGCTGGAGTTCGTCCAAAGCTGTGCGAGCGCTTCGAAAAATCCTTTCTTTCTAGAGACCTGCCGGCCCAAAAGATTCTGCGGCAATTCGGGAGCGAGCACCACGCGCAAACTGCCATTCATTACTAGGAAAGCAGAATTACCATAGTCACCTTCGCGAACGACAATGTCGCCGGCGCGATACCGAACAATACGTGTATCATTGCGTAGCACGCCCGAAAGCGGCGTGTGTTTGGGAAAATTATCGGCCTCGATCGCGGCAATGTCGGGACGTTTTAACAGCGTCTCGACATCTTCATCTGTCATCTCTTCGCCGAACGGCGTCGACCATCGCTGTGGCCGTGCCATCGTCGCTATTCCACCGACGTCCACCAAGTGTCACCCCCCACGAAGCACTCAACGATCTCCAGGGCGCAATCGCGCCCTGGTACTTAAGACCGCTTACTTAAAGTCTTTTGGCAGTTTTCCGCCCACAGCCCCTGACAAGTCTTTGCCTTTGACGGCAGCTGCCAAAGCGCGCCCATTGGCAACCGAAGGGTCAGACAGGAAAGCGGTTGCTTCCGGAACTTGACCCTTGACGAGTTCTAAGGCTGCCTTGGCATTCGCGATTCGCTTATCTTGAGCGGCTTTATATTTCGGATGATCCGATTTTGACACTGCAGCCATGGCACTCGTCAGCGCGGCTGCCTGCCCCACGACGTACATTTGTGACATCTCCGCCGGCGTCATTTTCTTGTTCGCCGTCACATCCGGAGGATAGAAACGGTGCCGGACGGTACCCTGGCTATATTTGACCAGTTCGAAATCGGGATTAAGCGGATGCTCGTTGTCCAACATCGCCGCAGCGGCTTTGGCATCGAGTTCGGGATTTGCAAGACCGTGGCACGACATGCAATTCGCCGCGACATCGTACAGACGATCCGGTCGCACCATGCCAGCGGCAATCGATTTTTCGATTCGCGCCGCCTTATGATCGGCCGATTCGCCATCACGCTTCACGCCCTTGCCATAATCGTTGTGAACGGCAATCCAATCGGACGCAGCGCCGTGGCAACTTTCACAGGACGGGCCGGAAACCAGCTTCGCCTTCGCACCGGCTTTCTTTTGCGCTGCCGTATAATGGCAGAGCGCGCACGTCGCGGACTTTTTCATCCGCTTATCGCCGACCGCCTTGACGATCTTCTTGGCACGCTTGTCCTTGTGAATCGCCTTATAAGATTTGAAATGCTTCGTGCCTTCCCAAACCTTGGCTTCAGCCGTATGGCATTCCTGGCACTTTTTGGCGCCAACCTTGAACGCCGCGAATGCGGAATTCGACACGCCGAAGCTGCCTAATAACAGACCGGCGACAATGGCGGTCCAAAATACGGTCCGCAATCTTGCAATCTCAACCTTGCGCATGATTCCCCCTGAGCACGAAGACTGTTTAACTGCCTATTCACTTAACGGATACATCGATTCTTTTACGATAATTCCGTCTTTCATCGGTTAGTGCAAGTTACCGCCCAAATGCAATTGTCTCAAGCATCTAATAGAGAACTGACGGTCGCAGCCCTACATTTGACCATCATTGTGTCGCGATTATGACACGTTCCTCAACGCTAAAGGAGATTAATGCGCATGTTTTCACGCGCTACGATAGCGCCTGGCCAAACTGAGCGCGATTCAGCCTCCAGCTGTTCCATAAAACCGTCCTCATGGTCGGGATCGTGGTGGAAGATCGCCAACATTTTCGCATCAGCGGCCCGCGCCAAGCGAATCCCTTCCTGCCACGTCGAGTGGCCCCAACCGACTTTGCTCGGAAATTCATCGTCTGTATAGGTCGAGTCGTAAATCACCAGATCAGCGCCCTCGATGAGCGCCAAAATATTCTCATCCGGCTTTCCGGGGATGTGCTCGGTGTCGGTGACGTAGCACATCGACTTGCCTTTATATTCCACCCGATAGCCTGTCGCGCCAAACGGATGATTAAGCGGCGTCGTACGCACTTGAATATCGCTGTGAAGCTTAAAATCTTCGCCCGCTCTGAAATCCTCAAAAGAGAGAGAGCTGCGCATCGCGTCCAGTGGAACCGGGAAGGTTGGCGTGGTCATCTGCCCCGCAAGAATTCGTTTTATTCCGCCATCATCAGAGACATGCCCCGCCATAATGGTAAACGAGCTGTCTTCATGAATCGCCGGTGAGAAAAACGGGAAGCCGTTAATATGATCCCAATGGGTATGGGACAGTAGCAAATGCGCATCGTAAACGTTCTTGCGCAACAACCAATGTCCAAGGTTTCGAATGCCGGTCCCGGCGTCAAATATCAACCGTCGGCCGCCACATGCAACCTCCACGCAACTCGTATTGCCGCCAAATGCGACGTGCTTTGGTGATGGCGTGGCAATGCTGCCCCGCACACCCCAAAATTTGACCTTGAAACTCATCGCCCCTGACCTTCCGCTCCGCGTTTGCCAGCCTTCCCCACATTCCCCCGCATTTATTAATCGCTGGTTAATCCAAACAGTGCTGTGATGCTCGTCACTATTTCGACGAGCATCACAATTGTTTTTTTAATCTTGCACTGTCCGGTTTCCCATTTATCGCGGTGCGTGGATCAATTAGATGCTGAACTGAAGATCACCAAGACGTTTGGTCATCTTCATATTTTCGGCATAATCGATCGGCACGGCGATCAACGACGGACCGTCCTGTTTGAAGGCCTCCTCCAGCGCGCCCGGCAATTCATCAGGGCTGGTCAAATGCTTACCCCACATGCCGAAGGATTTCGCAAGCATTTCAAAATCCGGGTTAGTGAAGGCCAGTTCCGAATGCTTGCCGTCGAAATGGTTCTGCTGTTTCCATTTGATCAGGCCGTACTCGCCGTCAACCCAAACCATGACACAAACCTGAAGCTTGCGCCGCACCATGGTTTCTAGATCCTGAACATTCATCAGGAAGCCGGCATCACCGCAAATCGCCAGCACTTTTTGGTCGGGAAGGGCAATTTTCGCGCCCATACCGCCCGGTAGAGCAAAGCCCATCGAACAGAAACCATTCGAAATCAGGCAGGTGTTTGCGGTGTCGCATTGATAGTAACGCGAGATCCACATCTTATGAGCGCCGACGTCACTCAACAGAATGTCGTCCTCGCCCATAAATTCACGAACATCCCAAAGGACTTTCTGCGGTTTCATCGGGAACGACGTGTCGTCCTTCTCCATCGCAAAATCGTCGAGGATATTCTGGCGCAGCTTTTGACGGTCGTTGATATCGAAGAGCGGTAGCTTGCCATCCGCGTCATAACGCCTGTTGAGCTCTTCATTCATCTGCCACATCGCGTCCGCAACGTCGGAAACGATATCGACATCGACCTGATAGTCGAGATCGACTTCAGCCGGCCAAAAATCGATATGGATAATCTTCTTGTTTTTGCCCTTGTTCCAGAAGGACGGAGCGAATTCGACAAGGTCATAGCCGATCGAAATGATCACATCGGCGGCCTCGGTCGCCATGTTGATATGGTCCTGACCTTGCAGGCCCATTGTGAAAAGGCAATGTGGATCAGTTCTGGGAACCGCACCTTTGCCCATGAAGGTATTGACGACACCGATACCGGCTTTCTGGGCCAGTCGCCGTAATTGTTGCGCCGCCCGTTTCCGAATCGCGCCATTGCCGGCGATGATCAGGGGGCTCTTCGCCTCGGCGATAATATCAATTGCCTGCGAAATTGCCTTGTGATCTGCCGCAGGCCGCCGCGTTTTGGTCACCGGCATGGGCTTCGCGTCGACTTCGTTCTCCGCAATATCCTCCGGCAACTCAATGACTGTCGCACCAGGTTTCTCCGCTTCCGCGATTTTGAACGCCTTGCGCACGACTTCGGGAATGTTCCGTTCGTCATAGATCGAATGCGCCCACTTGGAGATCGGCTTGAACATGGCAATCGAGTCCATGTTCTGGTGGCTCTCCTTGTGAAGCCGCCGCGTGGACGCCTGACCGATCAGGCAAACCACCGGCGCACGGTCCATATTGCCGTCGGCGACACCGGTTACCAGATTCGTCGCACCCGGGCCAAGCGTACCAAGACAAAGTCCCGAGCGACCGGTAAGGCGGCCATAAACATCAGCAGCGAATGCCGCTGCCTGCTCATGGCGGCAAAGTACGAAATCAATCGGACTATCATTCAACGAAAGCATGACGTCCGCGTTTTCTTCTCCAGGAACGCCAAATATATGTGTAACGCCCTCATTTTCGAGGCAGCGCACGAACAAGTCTGAAGCCTTCATAAATTCCCCCTCTTGCGATCTAGCTAATGAAACTGAAATTACGAAATCGAATTAGATAGAATTAGTATTGTCGCTGTCGCCTGCGGTCAATGAGTACTATCAAATTCACGGGTGCAGGCGAATTGAAATTCTGCGATTCTTTTTGCGATTTTCTGGCAAAGGCTCGCCAAAGAGGTCTTTGTTCGGAAACTTCGGCTTTACGTCGGCATAGCCTGACGCCTTAAGCCGGTCTGGTGGTACGTCCGCACTGATGAGGAAACGAACCACGCCGGTCGCCCGTGCCGTCGATAGTTCCCAATTCGATGGAAAGCGTGGCGTATCAATGGGTACGTCGTCCGTGTGTCCTTCGACATCGACGAAGTAGAGATCATAAGGCGGTTGCGCGAGCTCATAAGCGATTTCGACGAGAATTTTTTCAGCCGTCGGCAACAGCTCGGCGGAACCGGGCTTGAAAAACGAACCGCTCTCGAATTCGATCACAACGCCAGCTTGGTCAAAACCTGTTTCAACCTCATCTTGATCGATCTGCACCTCTTCGAGAATCGCATTGAGATTCTGCGCCAGATTAAACATCGGCCGCTTCGGCGCTTCTTCTTTTCCCAGCTCATTCTTGATCCCGGCCATGGCTTCTTCGAAAGCAGGCAAATCAATCTTGGAGAAAGAAACCAGCATCACAAAAAACGCCATCAGCAAGGTGATCGCATCAGCGTAGGTCGTCAGCCAATCCTCTTCTTCCGCCGCGGGAGCTGGAGGTGGGCGCTTCGCCATCAGCGGTCCTTCATTTGCTGATCAATGTTGAAGCGAATCGTCGGGTCAAGGAAGCTGTTCATGCGGTCCTGAATGAAACGTGGGCTGCGTTTTTCCGCGAGCAGCGCCATGCCCTCAACAACGAGATCGTGCCTGAACCGCAGTATCTCCTGACGCTGTTGCAATTTGTTGGCCGCCGGAACAAAGATCAGCCGTGCCAACAAGACTCCGTACAAGGTTGTATTCAACGCCACGGCAAGCCCGGCACCCAGCGCGCTCGGGTCACTGCCCATCGTGTCCAACATAACGATCAATCCGATCAGCGTACCTATCATACCGAAAGCGGGCGCTGTGCCGCCCATGGACCGCAAAATATTCACCTGCACCATATTGCGTTCATACGTATTGTCGGTAACGTTTTGCAGCGTTTCGCGGACATCGTTACCGTCATAGCCGGTAATCAGAAGCTCCACACCGAAGACAAGAAACGGATCGGAGGACACCTTTTTTATCTCATCCTCAAGCGGCAGAAATCCCTTTTCCTTGACGAGATAGCCCCAACGGATAATCCGGCCAACTTCCTGATTAAGAATGTTACGATGAACGCGATGCGGAACGAAAATGCTGCCCACGCCTTTAAGGGCAAGAAGAACGTATCGCGCTTCCTGACCAAAAAAGGTTGCAGCAATAGTGCCACCGACGACAAGCAATAAGCTTGAAAAACTGATAAACACAGCGACATCGGTCGTCGCAAGCAAGACCGAGCCGATAAACAGCCCGAGCCCCGCCAGAAAACCGAACATCGTCGAGAACGACATGAAGCGTACGCACCGACCCGCCGTTCTTCACGGCGAGCCCCCTTCCCAGTGGCTCCGCGTATTCGCAACCATAGCGAATACAACGACACGCGTGACTTTCTTTATTTATACTTAATTAAGTATGAACAAAACACTCACAAATAAAACTAAGTTTTTAGAGGTAACGATCGCGAGCATCGGTATTCAAGGCGACGGCATCGCAAATGGTGCTGGCGAACGATATTACGTTCCTTATTCGGCACCAGGCGATCAGCTTGTCATCGCGCCGGGAGAACGGCGTCAGGAAGGGCGTTCCGCAAGGATCGAAACCGTTATTACTCGCGGTGAGGATCGTGTTTCGGCCGCTTGCCGACATTTCGAACGCTGTGGCGGTTGTTCTTTGCAGCACATTTCGAATACCGCGATATCGGCGTTGAAGCGCGGATTTATTGCTACAGCACTCGCAAAGCGCGGCCTGGACAACGTGTTGATCCAAAACACGCGTAACGTTGCCGCGGGCGAACGCCGCCGTGTGCGATTCGCTGTCGCGCGAAAGGGACGCCAGGTCGTCTTGGGTTTTTATGCACCGCGCAGCCGCAATGTGGTCGCCGTAAGCGAATGTCCCGCGACGCGTCCAAAAATCGTTGCGTTAATGGAGCCACTGCGCGCGTTAGCAGTAGATATGAAGGCACTCGGACGACGTGCAACCATACTGGCAACCGAATCGGACTCGGGTGTCGATATTTTGCTTACACCCGAAAGACACAAAGATCTCGATTTGGCAGATCGAGAACGCCTGGCACACTTCGCCGACACGCATGACCTGGCTCGCATCGCCTGGGACGATCCGAGAGGTCCCGAACCGGTCGCCCAACGCCGCGCGCCGCGCTACCGATTCGGTGACGCGACGGTTTCCCCTCCCATTGGGGCCTTTCTGCAACCCAGTGCCACCGGCGAACAAGCAATTTTGCAGGAGATCATGCGAGGAATTCAAGAACCGGAACGCATTGCAGATTTATACGCCGGTTGCGGTACATTGACATTTCCTCTTTCGCGCCTTGCTCCAACGCATGCTTTCGAAGGCGAGGCCAGCATGGTGACGGCCATGCGCCAAGCCATAGGACAACACCCGGTGACCGCGACAGCGCGTGATCTCGCTCGGATGCCGCTAACTGCCGAGGAACTGGCACCGTTTGATGTCGTCGTCTTCGACCCGCCACGTGCCGGCGCGAAAGCGCAGGCTGAGGCTTTGGCTCATTCCAAGGTCGGCTGCGTTATTGCCGTATCGTGCAACCCGGCGACCTTGGCCCGCGATTTGCGGCTTTTGGTTAACGGCGGCTATGCCATCGAATCGGTTCGACCGATCGACCAATTTCCCTGGTCGCCACATGTGGAAGCTGTTGCAATACTGCACCGCGCCAACGTGTGACGCCGGTCACAGACAAACCGCTTAATCACTGCGATGCTCAATTTATGCCTAATGTACTGTCGAGAAATCCGTTCGTACCGCGAATCGGTGACGACCTCCAGCAGCAAAGCGAATGGGCGCGCTTCCTGACACGCGCCGCCCGCGCCGCGGCACCGGAAGACGCCCAGAAATTGGGCGAAACCGCAGCTCGCATCCTACACGCCGTTGTTTCCAGCCGGCGCCCAACTTTTCACGGATACGGCGACCACAAATAGTCTAAATTGGTTGTCCGCCCGGTAAAAAGCGGCGTGACGCGGTTACCGATGAGGGCTCGATATCAGCCCATTCGGCAAAGGCGATCAACATCGGTTCGTTCGACAAAAGATGATCCAGAATACCGCCCAGGAATGCGGCATCTTGTGTTCTCGTGCGGATTTCTGCGGGACCGACGCCGCTTTGCGCTAGAAAACGTCCGATCCGGTCCGGGTCTTGTGCAATATAGATTAATGCTTTCCCCGCCAATTCACGGGCAATTGCTTCGCTCATGATTTTACCTCTCATAGCCCCGTCGACGGCACCGCACTGCATTCCCTATGCTAGCGCTGTAATTCATTAATCATTCATCGACGATGAGACAATCATGGTTTGGGACCCTCAACAATACCTCGCCTTCGCGGCGCCCCGTTTGCAGCCTGCGATCGACCTCCTTGCGCGTATTCCATCAGAGTCACCCGGTTCGGTTGTCGATCTGGGCTGCGGCCCCGGCAATGTAACGCCCCTGCTCCGTCAGAGGTGGCCGGATGCAAAAATAACCGGGCTCGACAATTCCGAGGAGATGCTGGCCCGTGCGCGCGAATCCATGCCCGACGGCACATTTGAAAAAACCGATGTCTCCAATTGGCACCCTGGCAAAGCGTTCGACGTGATTTACTCCAACGCGGCCCTGCAATGGGTCACAGGCCATGAAGCATTGTTCACGTCGATTGCCGGTCATGTCGCACCCGGCGGGATCCTGGCCGTGCAGATGCCACGAAACTTCGAAGCCCCCTCTCACAGCCTGATGCTCGATGTCGTCCGCGAGGGACCGTGGCGGGAATTGCTCGAACCGGTATGGGTTAACGTCCCGACGCAAGCACCCGCCTATTATTACAACTTGCTCGATCCGCTTACTCGCGATCTGCAAATTTGGGAAACTGAATATCTGCAGGTTTTGGAGGGCGAAAACCCTGTTGCGGAATACACCAGGGGCACATGGCTAACGCGCTTCCTCAATCCGCTGGACGAGCCCTGGCGCAGCGAGTTCGAAACCATCTACCGCAACCGCGTCGCTGCCGCCTACCCGCCTGAATCCAATGGTAAGACGTTGTTCCCCTTTCGCCGCCTTTTCATACTGGCTTCGTTTTAAATAAATCGAATTAGGACCTACCCATGAAGATTCTCGTTCTCGACGGTGACGGCATCGGCCCCGAAATCGCCAATGCGACGGTGACAGCTGTCGATGCGCTCAATCACCGCCTTAATCTCGGGCTGGAAATCAGCCGTGCGGAGTCCGGCTTGAGTAGCCTGGAGAAAAACGGCATTACATTGACCGACGACGTCATGGCGCAAGCGGCGGAAGCGGACGGGGTCATTCTTGGTCCCACTCACTCGCTGATTTATCCGGCGCCCGAAGATGGCGGCATCAACCTGTCGCCGTGGTTTCGAAAAACATTCGATCTTTATGCCAACATCCGGCCGGCGCGGGCCCGTCCGGGAATTCCCGCCATGGCGCCCGATATCGACTTGGTGGTCGTGCGCGAGAACACGGAAGGGTTCTACGCCGACCGCGCCATGTATCAAGGTTCCGGCGAATTCATGGCGACGAAAGATGTCGCGCTTGCCGTGCGCAAAATTACCCGTCAGGCATCATATCGAATTGCCGAATCGGCATGCCGACTGGCCATGACGCGAGAACGGAAACTGACCATCGTTCACAAGCGCAACGTCCTGAAGCTTTCCGATGGCTTGTTTACCGACACCGTTCACGAAGTCGCCGCGAATTACCCTGAAATAGAGGTCGAAGAAGTCATCATTGACGCCATGGCGGCACTTCTAATTCGCCAGCCAGCCGCCTATGACGTCATCGTCACAACCAATATGTTCGGTGATATTTTATCCGATCAATGCGCGGAACTGTCCGGCGGTCTGGGCCTGGGCCCCTCTATCAATGCCGGTGTCGATCACGGTATAGCGCAAGCCGCGCACGGCTCAGCCCCCGATATTGCCGGCCAGAACATTGCCAATCCAACCGCCCTAATGTTGTCGACCAGTATGTTGTTTGAATGGTTGGGTGACCGGCATGACCGCGAGGACCTTAAAAATGCCGCGCAGCGGCTGAGCGATGCCATCGATGAACAACTCGCCGAGCCTGACGGCAGAACCAGCGATTTGGGCGGGCCGCTCGGCACCGGCGCCTTCGGCGAAGCCGTTGCCAAACGCATTTCAGGTTGAGAGAAAACAGTCAAAAATAAAGATCAAATCCACAATATCTGGAGTATTAACCATTCATTAACGCTTTATCTAGTAGGTTTTACCCAACAACAAAAACATAAGCTCTACTGAAATCGAGTGCAGGTTTAAGGGTTGAAATGACAGGTAAAACGACACTTCACACACTAAATTGGCAGCCCAATGCCGAGTAGATCGCGCCGGGAAACAGAAACCTATCGCGGCGCTTCTGGTGCATATTATGGGTTCACAATTTATTCCCTCGATGAGGGTTTACCGCGCGCCGCCGGTATTTATGCACTCGGCGCGAGAATTATCGGGCCTGAGCGCTGGCGCATCCTTCTGATAGGCGAAACGGCGAATTTTGCGGATCAGCTCGCCGCGCCGGATTGCAGTTCAATTACGGAAGCCCGTCGACGCGGCGCAACGCACATATTCTTGTATGTTTCACCGATTGCCACAATTCGCAGGCGCGAGGCCAGTCACGATTTGTGGCGCAGTATCCGCTCCCCTCTGGTTGCCTGGGATCATGAGGATATTGTGCGCCGCGCCTAGAGACGAAGCCTCCCCCGACAAGCGCCTCGCTATGCCAGTTCTTTGCGGTAAAAAACACGCGCGAAACCACCCTCTTCACCGCGTCGGATTTCCTGGTAACCGAGGCGAGGATAGAAGCTGAGGTTTTCGGTCATCTTCTGGTTGGTATAGAGCTCGATCGCGTCGATCCCAGCGCGCCGGGCTTCGTTTTCGACATGGCCAATCAGCGTACGCCCAAGCCCCGTTCCCTGTTGTCCCGGCAATACCGCCACATTCTCGATATGAACGTGATCGTCCCGTGCATAAGAGACGATGAAACCGTGTAATTGCACCCCTTCGACACAAACATGCACCTGTCCTGCTGCAATTTGCGTGGCGAAGTCGGCAATCATCGGCGCCGGCTCTTTGCCGATCCGTGGGACGTATAGAGCGTAGGCAGCTTCGGCGCAACGCTGCACCTCTTCCAGGTCAGCAGCGGTGGCAAGGCGAATTATGCGCCCAGCTTCAGGCATCGATTTCCCGTTAACCGCCTTGCGTTTTCGGCAGCATGATCTTGGCAGCCACGAATTGCAGTTTCTTGTCGTCGCCTTCACGAAGTTTCGCGCGGACGTCGAGCATTACGCGCCCCGCGGCAGTGCCGTGCCAGAACCAATGCTGAATATCGCGGCTGGATCGCTGCCCCGGCTGTGCCGTCCCGGCTTCCGAATAATATGCCATGATATCGGTGAAGGCGTCTTTGAAGACCTGGACCTGGGCGCGTTCCGGTTGCGGGTTCTCCGCCGGCGTTGCATCGAGGAACGACATGGTATAACGCGCGGCCTCTGGTACCGTCATACCGCTCACACCGACGAGCGTCCGGCCTCGACGATCTTGCGATAGCTGATACCAAGGCGCCAACGTATCAATTTCGTTCATCACTTCGGCGACGGGGCCCGTATCATCGCTCGGTGGTGGCGGGAAGCTAACCGGGCATACCCAACCCGTGCTGTCCTCCGCCTTCGGTCCAGGCGCGTCTTCCGGAAAGTCCGCGAGTACGACGGGACCATCGGTCGACACCAGCAGCGACAACGCGTCCGAGAGAACCTGGCGTTGAAATGCCGGTTCATCCGGCGCACCGAGCGGACGCCCCAATTCGAACGGCACCCACAGGGACCGCGGCGAGCGCATATTTTCTGCGTGCTCGCGGATTAACGCGATAGCGGTTGTCGGAATTCCTTCGTCTTCGAAATAGTGAGCTAGCCCGCACACGGCGCGCGTACAGTTCGGTCAGACTGGGGTCAGAATAACCGCGTTGACCCTATCCTCACGCAACATACCGGCCAGCGCCCGCGCACTCTCTTCGAGCAGTGCCGGGTCAGTCGCGCCCATAAATGAGTAGTGATAATCCGCGACCGAACCGATCTCGCCATCAGCCGCCATCTCACGCAACCGGTCTATCGGGAAAACAATGTTCACATCGTCCTGGAATCCGGTGCGGTCGAAATTGACCGACACATGGTTCATTAAAATATTCGCCGTGTCCGTTTCCGAAGGAATCACGCGGTAGTCTGCAGCGCCCAGCCCAAATGCGTTTTCGTCGCGCAAGCTTAAACCCGCAGAGGTCACGATCGCCACGCGCCGCTCATTTACCGGCGGACCTTCCGCCCAGGGGCTCGTATCGAAAGTTTGAATAGGTAGAGCGCGCATATGTTCTTGCTCGCTCTCGACGAGGTCTTCCATTCGAGCCATGAATTTTGTTCCATTTCCCAGGGACTGGTGATTTGGTTGAAGTGGTTATCGGTTGTCGACTTTTAAACCGCTACGAGAGAACGGGGTACCCCATCGCCACGGCTTCGTTTTCCATATCCATCATGATGTCGTAATCGGCCAGCGGAAGCACCGCGAAGCTGTCGATCAAGAGATCGTCTCGGACGGAAGCGAGGTCTGGATCTTCCGCGGCACGGTTTAGCGCCGAAACCAAACGCAGCGAAAGGTCGCTTGATGCACTATGGCGGGTCACGTAGGGCAGCGAAGGCGCGCTTTGTGTCTCGGTCAAAATACGAACCGCAGCGACCGAATCCGGTTCGTGGCGTGCCATCAAACCGTAGGTTACGCAATCGATTGCAGCCACGTCAGCGTCGCCCGCGGCAATCATT
Organism: Alphaproteobacteria bacterium; assembly: GCA_021774435.1. GTDB lineage: Bacteria > Pseudomonadota > Alphaproteobacteria > UBA8366. The sequence goes on along the minus strand of JAJFJB010000484.1, from coordinate 28,080 downwards.
GCGATCGACGCGGGGTGTTTGCCGGACACGATAACCTCGGAGAAAAAACGTCCCTCCCGAGCAAACGGCGTTATCGTACGGCGTAATACGTTCATGCCCGATTGCGATGTCTGGCCATTAATGGCGCAACGGGTGCCGCGCAAATCCTCCAGCGACGCGGCAGCGTTGTCCGCATGCACCACGATAAAGCTTCGATAGTCGGCGCCCTCGCAGCCCGGCGTCGCGTACACCGGCGCCAGCAGGAGCGAAAGGTCGATGGCAAATGCCGTGATGAGCGGATAACCGCAGGTCTGTGACAATAGCAGATCGGGAGACCGCCATAATTCAGCGACGGTCTTGCCACGCGTCAATTGTTCCGGTGCATCGAGAATTCCTTCTTGAACCAGCGCGCGCGCCAACCCGGCAGCCCAGGCGTTTGTCGCCGCCTCAACACATGGCAGGTCATACATCGGCAGGGAAATTTGCGTCATGATGCCGCCCCATAGCGACCGGTACCCGGCACGTAGAGTTGCAGCAGGCTCATCCCATTGCGTTTGCTTTCGGCATTCTCGAGCCATAGGCGAAGCAAATGGCGGCGATGATTTTCATCATCCGCATATTCCGTTCGTGAGTGAAGGATCACGAAATTATTGACGAACTGCATATCGCCCGCGCGCAGATCCATCGTCAACTGCATCTCAGGGCGCGCAACGACTTCGTCGATGAAGTCGAGCGCGGCAACCTCGTTTTCCTCGAGCCGCATCCCTTCCTTCTCGACCCAGTCGATGGGATTGCGGTTGTAACAGCAATGCAAATGGCCGTCATGAAAAGAGAACACGGGAATGCGTTCCGGCGACAGCGGCGGCTCTCCGGGATCGTGCTGCCCGCGACGATGATGGTAGAAGCCACGCAACAAAATGGGCATCAGATCCGGCCGTTCGCGAGCAATCGTGTCGTACAACGCGGTCGCGCTGACAATCACGCTCTTCCCACCCGACGCGGAAACACCGAGACAGAGCAGCCCCGCAAGATCCGCACCATCGCTATGGAACGGCAGCAGCTTATTACTGCTGTAGCCTCGCGATTTGTGGCTGTAGGGAATTCCCTTGTCGGTGACATCGACAACACGATCGCCCTCATAGTTCTGCACAACCACGCAACCGAGATGCGACGCGACACCCGCGAAGGCGAACAGATTTTGTTGCGCGTCGAAGTCGCCAACCGGCCATCCGCCCAGGACCGCAAATCCGCTTCCGTCCTCCAAGTCATCATAAACCGCCTTGAGTAAGGTACTGGTTCTTGGCAGCGGAAATGTCTGCGGCGTAATGTCGTGGAATGCCGTGCCACGAGCCTGTGCAGCTTTCGCGGCCGCAGAAATTTCGTCAATCATCTGATCCGACAGATCGCGCACCCAGGACCGCGGCGGGCCAAAGTCACGCGCCGTCCAAGCCGATGGGTCCGTCGTCGTGTGAGGTGTTGCACTTACCGCCATATCAAAATTCCCCTTGGGGTCACGCCGACAAGATTATTTGGCGCAGCGCTGCGACTGTCAACGGAACCCAAGCACGCTCCTTGTTGCGCCCATACGCACCATAGCGGTAGGGTGCGGGCAACAACTCATAATACGCTTATTTAGGGAGTTTCCGATGAAAGAAGCCGTCATTGTTTCCACTGCCCGTACGCCGATCGGTAAGGCGTACCGCGGCGCCTTCAACAACACGCACGGTGCCGATATGGGTGCGCATGCGGTGTCCAATGCCGTCGAACGGGCTGGCATCGATCCCGCCGAAGTCGAGGACGTACTGATGGGCTGCGCCACGCCGGAAGGCGCGACAGGCGGCAACATTGCCCGCCAGATTGCCATTCGTGCCGGCCTGCCGGTCACGACATCGGGCGCGACAGTAAATCGTTTCTGCTCCTCCGGCATGCAGACCATCGCCATGGCGGCGCAGCGAGTGATGGTCGATGACGTACCGGCCATGGTCGCGGGCGGCCTGGAATCGGTAAGCCTTGTCGTGAATGACAAGAAAAATAACTATCGCGGCGACAATGAATGGATTGTCGAGCATAAACCGGCTCTTTACGACAGCATGCTGCAAACCGCAGAGACGGTCGCGGAACGCTATCAAGTCAGCCGCGAAGCGCAGGACGAATATTCACTGCAAAGCCAACTGCGCACCGCCGCCGCACAGCAAGCCGGCAAGTTCGATGACGAAATCGTTCCGATGGAAACGACGAAGATCGTAACGGACAGGGAATCCGGAGAAACCAGCGAACAGACGGTCACGCTTGAGCAGGATGAAGGCAACCGTCCGACCACGACGCTCGAGGGGCTCAACGGCCTAAAACCTGTTGTTCATGAACAGGGCTACATCACCGCCGGCAATGCCAGCCAGCTATCCGACGGTGCGTCAGCGGCCGTGGTCATGGACGCCAAGCTGGCCGAGAAACGTGGCTTGGAACCGCTTGGCTATTTCCGCGGTCTCGCAGTCGCTGGTTGCGAACCCGACGAGATGGGCATTGGGCCGGTCTATGCGGTACCGCGCTTGCTGGAACGGCACGGGCTGAAAATGGAAGACATCGATCTGTGGGAGCTGAATGAAGCCTTCGCGGTTCAGGTCATCTATAGCCGTGACAAGCTCGGCATTCCCAATGAGCTGCTCAATGTCAATGGCGGTGCGATTTCCATCGGCCACCCGTTCGGCATGAGTGGTGCTCGCATGGTTGGTCACGCGCTGATCGAAGGCAAGCGCCGGGGCGCCAAGAAGGTCGTCTGCACGATGTGCATCGGCGGCGGCATGGGCGCGGCCGGTCTTTTCGAGGTCGCCTAGTGCCTGACGGTCAAAGCAAGACCGCGGTCGTCGAAACCGCACAGGATGGCCATGTCCGCACGATCACACTGAACCGGCCGCAGAAGAAGAACGCCATCAGCGATGAACTTGGTTGGGGCGTCGTCGGTGCGGTCGAGGAAGCCGCGAAGGACGAGTCAGTGTGGGTGATCGCGCTCACCGGCGCAGGGGATGCCTTCTGCGCCGGGCTCGACCTAACCGCAGAGCGAAACCCGAATCTGGCGCCGCATTCGGCACAGGACGTGCAGCTCGACGATATCGGCTGGGTTGGCCGCTTCGTCACTGTGCTACGGCAACGCTGCGACAAGCCGATCGTCGCCGGCATCAACGGCGCGGCGGTCGGGGCCGGCCTGTCGCTCGCCATGGCAGCGGACATCCGGATTGTCGCACGCGGTGCGCGGCTCATGGCAGGCTATACGCGCATCGGCGGTTCACCCGATGGCGGATTGAGTTGGACGCTCGGACAGGCCATCGGCTACGAGCAGGCCATGCGCTTCATGCTGGAAAATCGCACCGTACAGGGCGAGGAAGCCGTCAGCCTTGGTATGGCGGGCGAAGTTGTCGATGACGACCAAGTCGGCGCGCGGCTGGCCGAATACTGCCAGCAACTGGCGCAATGGTCGCCCATCACGACACGCCTCACCAAGCGCGCCATCGGCCGCGCCACGACAGGCATCGATGTGGAGCAACATCTCCGCTTCGAGCTCGCTAACATCAAACGCGCCTTTGCGAGCGAAGATGCCCAAGAATGCCGCGCTGCCTTCTTGGAAAAAAGAACGCCGGTGATCAAGGGGCGGTAAGGAAACCCGCAGGAACAAATGTGGTGGCTTGGAAATCCAGGCCGCCGTTTTTTGTCCTTAAAATGGCATCAACGAGCCGTTCGCCGCCGCCGGATCGCCACACCAATCCCCAGCAAACCGATACCGAACAAAGCAAGCGCCTCGGGTTCCGGCGCCTTTACGGTTTCTCCGAAGAAAGTTCCATCGGTGCCAACCAGCAGGACTTCGGATTGAAAATCGGCGATACAGCACCAAAAAAACCCGCCATGGGATTGTCCCGGATTCATGAACCCGTCTTCGTCGTTGGTCAAAAACACCAAGACGACATCGTCCTCCTCATCAAAAAAACCCCGCGAAGGGGCTAAGGACCGAAAGTGGCGCGAGGAAATTATCGACCTCCAATATTGTAAAATATTCGGACACTGAACCTCCTAAGCCACTAAAGTCCTTTATCAAACTAGCGCTTATGTGACGCTGTCTGCGGACAATTAGGCGAATAAATGGAATAGATGCCTTTAGCGAACCTATTGTTAATAATCTTGATCATAGCCCGGTAGCATTGGGCTCAATCGGCGAGTTCCGAAATGACATCCTCATACTTGCCGCCGGCAGAACGCGGAATTTCATCGAGACAGACGAGGTTCACCGCATAATTCGTGCCGGCAACGCCAAGAATAGGTATTCGTTTGCGCCTCTTCCTCTGGTTCCAAGTGCCGCGCCACAAACGGCCCTCGTAAAATGACACTGCGGCCCGGATATCGGTTCATAGAATTCAGCGCACCTTTGATGGACCAATGATGCGTTTAAGCACCGGTAACCCGCGTCCGCTTTCGCAAGGTGCGCCCACTTCCGCAAAGTCACCCGTGTCGTAACGGATCAAAGGCATCGAGAAGTTATGCAAGGGCGTCACCACGACGCGGCCGACGTCGCCCGGCGTGCAGGGAGCACCGGCGTCGTCAAGGACCTCGACGAATACCCCTTCGGCCTGGGCCAAATAGTGTGTGTGGTCAGGACACTGAAAAGCGACCGGCCCCACTTCGGCGGTACGATAGGTATCGGTGACTGACACCTGCCAACAATCAGCGCACGCCACACGCAATTCCTGCTCGACCGCCTCTCCGAACGTAATAACGCCCCGCAGCCCGACATGTGGCGCACCAATTTCCGCACTTCGCTCGATCAAGGCACGAAGATAGCTTGGCACCGTCATCAGGTATGCCGGTTCCTCTTGCGCGAGCCATTCCAGTGTCTCGTCGAGCGGGTCCCCAATATCGCGCTGCAATAGTGGACCGGAGGGGAAACCTTCAACCCAGGAACCCGGTTTTCGCGGCTTCCCGGCGGGACCGTCGAGACGGCGAATGCAGGCAAGTTTTCCCAAAAAATCACGTCGATGCGCAAGATGATCGCGGAGCGTCAGTGCCGTTGAAAACCGCGCCGCCACGGCGCTCCGTTTAACAACAAACGGTTCGCCCATAGTGTCGGACCTCTGAATGTCTGCTACAAGTCCGTGCTCTTTCAGCGGTCGCGCCGTCACCAAGGATGATCCTGATTTTTGAATATCGCGTTGGTGCAATAACGAGATGCGGCGCCACTCCGCCAAAGTAAGAGAGCGCCGCGGCCGGGCGAATTCAGCAAGCCGCAACCGGTAAAACGGCACCGTCTGTGCGGCGAAGGAAACCAACTGCGTCAATTGCTGTAACTGGCGGCGCAAGATTGTTTCCGGCGACCACCATTGTGTCGTCAGCAGTTGCCCCAGAATTGCGAGCGTTGGTGTAAATTCAGGATCCGCAAGCGCGGGCCAGACGATACCCGTTACGGCCGATGTTGGGACATGGTCGGCATCAGTTTTTGAGGTTTCTATAAATAAGGCCACCGTCCGATGTTCCTGGCTATAATTTCACCTGCCGTGAGAATAGTTGCTCGACACAATCAATCGACGACCTCGGAAACCACGTCTTCCAGTTTCCCGCCCAGGACGCTCGGCATCGCGTCGACGTAATCGAGTTGCACATCAAAATCATATCCGGTCGCGCTACGCACTGCATTACGCGCCACAGCTTCTTCCTCCGGCGTCAGCGGACGGTCGACCACCAATTTCAGTTTTACGGTAAGGTCCGCCGCTTGAACGATCTGAAATTGACGCAATGGTTCGATCGCATAAAAGCCGCTATCGTTCACCGCGACCCAGATTTTTTCGCCGTTGGGCAAAGTCATCATATTGCGCGCGCGCCCATATATTTTTCGCAGTACGGGAAGACCGCGGCCGCTGTCGCAAGGGTGGCCAACTTCGGCATAATCGCCAACGAAGTAACGAATTAAGGGCGTTGCAAAATTGTGCAATGGCGTTGCAATAATGCGGCCGACTTCGCCTGGTGCGCAAGGGTCCCCTTTTTCATCGAGCACTTCCAAAAGCACGCTCTCCGACTGCACATGAAGATGTTCGTGATTCGGACATTCGAGCGCCATGATTCCAACTTCCTGAGTGCTGTACATATCGACCAGTTTGGCGCCCCAGCGCGTCGCAGAAAGCGTTCTCAAATCGTCAGGAACGATGCCGCCGAACGTCATAACCTCTCGCAGTCGAGACGGCTTGATACCGGATCGCTCGCTCTGCTGGATCATCGCGCGCAGATAGCCCGGATAGGTTATCAGATAATCCGGCTCTTCCTTCGCCATCCAATTCAACGCGTCGTCAACCGAATCCGCCAATTCGAAAAAGACCATCGGGCCGGAGCGATATGACGTCGCCCAACGCGCCGATTTGCCCGCCTTCATCGCGTCGAGAGTTTTCTCCGATTGCCGACGCGCCAACCCAACCTTGGCCGAAAAGTTACGCCGGTGCCAAATATGATCCCGCAGCGTGATCGCGGTGTGAAACTGGTGCGTGACGGCGTTCCACTGGACAACAACCGGCTCCCCTGTCGACCCTGACGTTGTAACGTCGTGCCAAGCGCCGTGACCTTTAATCGGCCGCTGCGTGGCGAGCGCATCACCGGCTTCCTGGACTTCCGCCCGGTGCAAGATTGGAATGGAACGCCAGTCGTCCATTGTTAGTGCCCCCGTACCCTCGGCAAGCGCGGCCAAACGGTCCCGGTAGAAGGGTACAGTGCGTGCCGAGAACCGTAACAATTCAGTTGCCTGTTCGAGCTGCCGGTGCAGCAAAACTTCTGGAGACCACCATTGCGACATTTCAAGTTGCGCGAGGAGCGCTAGGGTCGCGGCATCTTGCCCAACCGGCACCGCCGGCCAAACAATACCGGGCATCGCCGAACGCGGGACTGCTTCAAGCTTCACGGGCGCGAAATTTCTTGCGTCGTTCACGATGTGTGGCCCAAAACCTTAAACGATTCCTATTATGAACAAATATACCCGAGTCACTTAATCAATCGCCTCGGAAATCACGACTTCCAGCTTGCCGCTCGTGGCGCGCGGAATGGCATCAACATAGTCGAGCTGCACATCGAACTCATGCCCTGTCGCACGCGTCATGGCGTGACGCGCCAACAATTCCTCATCTTCGGACAAGGCCCGTTCTACGACGAGTTTCAGTCTAAGCGAAAAATTCGGTAATTGGACGATCTGAAAATGCCGCAGCGGTACGATTTTCTCCAAACCGCTATCACTCACCGCCACCCATACATGCCCACCGGAAGGTAATTTCAGCATATTCATAGCCCGGCCCAAAAACTTGCGAATCACGGGAAGTCCGCGCCCGCACTCGCACGGCGCGCCGACCTCCGCATAGTCGCCGATAACGTAGCGGATCAGCGGCGTCGCGAAATTGTGCAGCGGTGTCAAAACAACTCGCCCAATTTCACCCGGCTCACAAGGTCGGCCCGCATCATCCAGCACCTCGAGGAGAACACCTTCGGACTGGACGTGATAATGGTCGCGACCGGGGCATTGCAGCGCGACGATCCCAACCTCCTGTGCACTGTACGTATCGACCACTGTCGCCGCCCAACGGTCCCGGCACAATGCCCGCAGATCGTCCGTTACGGGTTCACCAAACGTCGTGACCTCACGCAGTCTCTCCGGTTTCAAACCGAGATCGTTCGCACGCGAGATCAATTCACCCAAGTAAGTTGGGTAGGTCATCAAGTATCCCGGCTCTTCGCGCACAAGCCATCTTAGGGTGTCATCAATCAACTCCCGCACATCTCGGAAAATCATCGGTCCGGATGAATATGCGGCAGCCCAGCGCGCGACCTTTCCCGTTTCCAATCCGGAGACGAGTTCCGTCGACAGACGCCGCACCATAGCAACCTTTCGCGAAAAATCGCGTTGCTGCCAAATATGATCTCTCAGCGTGAGAGCCGCATGAAACTGGCTGGTTACCGCATTACATCGAACCTTTACAGGTTCGCCAGTGGAACCTGAAGTCTTGACTATGTGTGTTTCGCCATGCGGTTGGAGTGACCTATTCGGCGTTAGCTCGGTACCCGCATCCTGTATATCGGCTCGGTTGAGAAGCGGTATGTTTCGCCAATCTGCCGACGTCAGATTGCGCGCCTGCTTTCCAAACTGCGCTAATCTGCGCCGATAAAACGGCACGCTGCGGGCCGCGAAGCGGACAAGCTCACTCAACTGCCGAAATTGTTGGCGTTGCAGTGCTTCAGGCGACCACCATTGCGACATTTCGAGTTGCGCAAGTATTGCGAATGTTTCCGTATCGCGTCCCTTCGGGATCGCCGGCCAGACGATACCCGGGACCCCCGAACTCGGCAGCGGGGCGAAATCCGACGCAGCGGCCTGCCAAATCACGTTAATACGGCCTTGAACATGGAACTGCATTCCTTTCCGGTCTGCGACACAATGGGATCAAGGCAAACACAACGACCCAAAATAGTCGAGATAGCGATTACGCGACGTATCTTCGTCATAAAGCCGTTTCGCGGTCTGCAGCGCTTTCACCGACGCGTTGCCATACGCTACGGGATCGTCCCAATATAATGATCATGCAGGACCTTACTCGGGCTTAGCACATGATCTGCATAGCGAAAGTTTCCTTTGCGTTCATAGCCATGGTTATGGAGCCAAAACAATGCCTTAACACCGCGCCCTTTCGCGTGTCACATCGCTTCCTGCACGACGCAACGGGCGCCATATGTGATGTAGAGATCAGGCTGAACACGCAGCAATGCATCGTTGGTATGATAGATGAACTGTTCATATTCGGGACAGTAAGGCTTTCGCGCATCGTAATGTTTGGTTCGCAAAACGGTGACCGAGACGCCGTTCAAGGTATAGCAACTCAGCGGTCAGGCCGCGCCGTTAGTGTTATCGCTATATGCGTTGTGGATGGCGAGCGGGATGCGCATGGCGGCCATTTTACGATGCCCCCAGGAAGACCGGCAAGGCGAAAACCAAGAATAAAAGCACAGTGCGGCGTAAATGCGAAACCAATATCACTGTCGGAATTCTTTACAATTGATGAAAGCACCACAATACCGAAAGTGGAATCGATACGGTCGAAATTTTCACGCCAACTCATTCTAAATAAAAGAAAAATACCTCTACCAATTGGAGAAGTTTTTTCACGCCACTTAGGAGCGTCATTGCTGACCTCGGATTTCACCGAAATGATGTCGGAATTCTTTACAAAAATTAAGAACTCGCCTCCTGTCGCCACAAACCATAATTCTTTAACACATTGAAAATTATATACTATCTTCCTTAAATCATTAATGGCACAAATTTTGCTAATTAATAACCATGGAAAGTAGCCGTGGTCGTCCAACCATTGGTTTCTTGCGGGGGCAGGGATCGAGAACTGGGCAACTTATTCGGCGGGACAGTATGTCCCCCGGGGGAGAGTAAAATGGAGTTTAAGAACGGCCTGAAGACAGGCGTTTCAGCCCTCGCACTTACAGCTGGTTTCGGCATGTTGGCGGCGACGGCACCTGCACAAGCAGGATCATTTTCAGCACCACCACAGGCGTGTCTAGATAATTTCACGCCGGGACAAGACAGAACATCGTTCGTCACGGATTCGGTCACACCCATCCAAGGGGGCGGCAACCGTTACGAATTCACGGTTTGCAATACGTCAGATGCAAATGCGGGACAAAACCAAGGCGGTGGCACGGGCTTTGAATTCCTTGCTATTCGGGATTGGGAAATTCCCTTTTTTGGCGATAGTCTCCTATTTCCTGGCGACGCTGGATTAGGTGGTGGCGAAGCCGGAAATCTGGCACAAATCGACAATATCTCATCGCCGGAAGGTTGGGATTTTGCGCTTGAGGAAATCGGCGTGGCGAATTCGGAGACCGGTTGGGATGGCATCGCCGAATTTCAACAGGACGGCGACCCGTTCCGCGAATTCTTTGATGCCCTATACGCCTCGCGAGGACGGAATAATCCGTTCAATGCACCCGATGATGACCCAGATGGTACGCCGGGCAACGGGGACGAAAATCCCGGTGTCATAACCCATGTCCTGCACTGGTTCACCAACGATTGCTTCCCACCTTTCAACGAAGGGTCTGTCTGCACGGATGACGAGGGCGCACCCATCGATACAAACTTCTTCGATCCGATCGGGCCTGCGTTTGATTTCGGCGAATTTGATGATGAAGGTATCTTCATGGATGCCAGGAGTGGTTTCGGCTTTGACTCGCCGTTCAGTTCCGGCGCCGCACCGTATCAGGCGTCCTGGGTTGATCTCATCATCAACACCGGCGACCCGCAAATTCCAGCGCTCGGCAGCGGCGGATCGCCGAGTCCGGCTGGTGTGAATTTGTTGAATGTCGTACCAGAACCAGGGACAATGGCGCTCTTCGGCACTGGCCTGGCCGCAATGTTCCTGACCGGGCGCCGTCGGCGTAAGAAAAACGACGACACTTAACCGGTTTCCTGATTTTCAGGACAGTAACGGGGACGGCATTGCCGTCCCCGTTTTCTTTGTGGCGATGCCGCGGGCGGGTATTATCAATACCCACCCCCCGTGATAGGGCAAACCAGATCCAATGTTGTTCAAAAGACACCCTCTCTTTCCAAGAGCGTCAAAATGGCAACCGACCACCTAAATTTAAACGAAAACTGGGCGCTTTGGCGGTCCGTCGCGGTCCGCGGTGCTGGATTTCCGATCAAAATGATCGATTTAATCGTAGCGGACGAAATAGAAAATTTGGTCGTCGAATACCTCGCGGAAGAAGTTTCATTCGATCAGGCGATATTGAAGGCCAAGGTGTTATGTGGCGATGCGCTGCGCGCCGGCACGGAAAACGATCCGAAACCTTTAAGACGCGCGCTGCGACGCCTTGGCAAACGCCGTGCGCCGGACTTTAATGATTTTTCTCCAGGATTCCGGGCCGCATTCCAGGCAGTATCAGATGCGATGGAGGCGCATACGGCCAAAGGCGCGGCGATAGAGGCTGCATGGCCGGACGTTAATTATCGTCTCCAAAAAACGCTTCGGGACGCCGCGGCAAACCCCACGATCCGGGAAGCCGTCGCGTGGCAAAATTGGCCGGCGCTGCGAACCGGGTTTGATACATTTTTGAGCCAACCGTCAACCGCCAACAATTCCGATAGCCGCCGCCGGCGCGCGCTGGTCGCTCGTTATCTCCAGCGATATTGCACGAAAAACGAGACCATAGGATTTTTTGGGCCCATCAGTTGGGGTAAATTCAGCGATTCCGGCGCACCTCTCAAACTACAGCCAGGGCCGGCCCTGTTGGTGGAGCGGAAGGTTCATCTCGAATTCTGGGCGATTAACGCCTTGGCCGATGCAATCGCTGCCGACCCGACATGCCGATTGTGGTTACGGCCACGTCTTTCGCCTCTGGCCTATGTCGATGGCGACCGTCTGTTGGGACCCTACGGAATCAGCAGCAACTTGAATGCACAGCAGAAACGCTTTCTGAAAGCCTGCGACGGCAAAACAGATGCCCGGACAATCGCCCGAAAGGTTGCATCAAACCCACGATCCGGCTTCGTATCGGAAGCCCAAGTAGATGCGCAACTTCGTCAGCTTACCCAATCGAAAACAATAATTTGGCGCCCGGCGACACCGTTCAGCGCAGATCCCGAAGACGGATTGCGCGCCGAGTTGGAACGAATAAAGGATAAAGCCACGCGAAACCGTTGCCTCTCCAAACTCGATGCCTTGGTAAATGGCAAAGAGGCAATCGCCGCCGCCAACAATCCCGACGCAATTCAGGCGGCATTCAAATCACTGGAGCAGGATTTCGAGACTGTGACCGGTCGGACCGCGCGTCGCCATGGGGGTAGGGACTATACCGGCCGGACTCTCGTCTACGAAGACTGCCGGCGCGATCTCGACGTCGAAATTGGACCCGAGTTCATCGAACGACTAAAGGAACCGCTTTCACTTGTTCTGGAAAGCGCGCGCTGGTTCGTGTGGCGTACCGCAACTCAATACAACGAATTCCTTGAAGCCACGTTTACCGATGCGCAGCAAAAAATTGGCAGAACCGAGATTGACCTCGACATGTTTTGGTCCTTCCTACAAAAGCAGAACGATACTGCCGTACTCATTGTCGAGGATGCCGCCGAACAGCTCACGGAGAACTGGTCGGCTATTCTTTCGCCCGACGACAGTCCGCAACAGCACTCAGCCTCGGAGTTACGGGACCGCGTATTGAAGGCGTTTGCATCGCCACCACCGCCATTGTGGGAGGCAGGACACCATTCACCCGATCTAATGATAGCGGCGGAAAGCGAAGCAGCGATCAACCGCGGCGATTACCTGATCGTTTTGGGCGAGGTTCATGCCGGCGGCAATTCACTGATGCAATCCGCTTTATTGAACCTCCATCCAAAGGTGGAGGAGCTGATAGACGCGCAGCAAAAAGACAATCCTGCGAAATCTCTGCGGCCTGCAATCAACCGAAATTTGGTTGGACACCGACTCGCCTACGATCCACCAACTCAAGGTGACATGCAGGTCGAATATGACGATTCGGTCTCCTGGCGACCGCCCAAAGAAGTCTTGAAAACGGGCTCGATGGTCGTTGAACGAACGAAGGATGGACTTCTTGTTCGGACACGGGACGGTAAACACCGGTTTCCCGCTCTGGCTTTTTTTGGTTCCCAGATACGTGGCCAATGCGCGCGGCGCTTTCGGCTACTGCCGCAACGCCCTCACACACCGCGCATCACGATCGACCGGTTTGTCCTGCAACGCGAAAGCTGGCGCTTTCCGGTGGAAGAACTGGGGTTCGCATCACTCAAAACACCGCGGGAACGATACCTGGGTGCGCGACGATGGGCTTTTCGGAGCAAATTACCACGCTGGGTCTTCGTCCGCGTACCGGGCGAACGGAAGCCAATCTACTTGGATTTCCAATGTCCCGACTTGATCGAGTTGATTGCCAAGTTCATCCGCGCTGCGCCCACCGAAAAAGGGCAGGCGCTTTCCATTTCCGAAATGCTGCCAAACCCGAACCAAACCTGGCTCGCCGACGCAGAAGGAAATCGCTATACGAGCGAGTTGCGCATTATCGCGGTCGATAGAACGCATGCACCGGCAATTGACGTGCTAACGGCTTGATAAACGATTAACCGTTCTCGCTTGCATTTACACCCAACAAATCGCTTTTTAAAACATCGAGTAAGCAAATTATTGTGCAATGATACGTTCTTAAGTTCGTGTTTCGCGCAGCGGCAATACCAGCGGGATTTCAATTTATGAGATTGAAAAGGCGCCTGTTTCTCACCCTTGGAGCAGGTTGGGCAATTCTGGCCCAAGTCCAAGGCGCATTCTCCGCCGTTATCGGTTCGTCTGGTGCGGTACTCTACCCTCTGACCGCTCTGGGTCCCTATCTGGACACGCTAATTCCGCGAGATGAGAGCCCTTCGGCAACCGACTTGAACCTGGATCATCGCTTTATCGACCACGGACACCGAAACGGCCGCTATATGCGCCTATTACGAATTGGCTGCAAATGGTTGGATGCAGAGGCACAAAGGTTAGGTGGCAGCGGGTTCGCTGATCTCGACCCAACCAGTCAAGAAGCGATCGTCACCAAGGCAGCGGCAGCCCCTAAGGGGTCGTTGCCCCACGTTTTTTTTAAGCTAACGCGGCGGAATGCCATGCGATCCTACTATGCCAATCCGGAAACTTGGGATAGCCTTGGCTATTCGGGCCCGCCGCAGCCGGATGGATACTTGGATCACACCGAGGCACCCCGGTGAGCGAGGCGTACGACGTTATCGTCATTGGGTCCGGCGCCGGCGGCGGTGCTGCCGCATGGGCGCTTGCCACCAAAGGAGTGTCGGTGCTTCTGCTAGAAGCGGGACCCTCCTACGACCCGTTTACGGATTACCTACTGGACCGACCCGATTGGGAGACGAAACATTTTCCGGAGAAAGTGCCGAGCAAAGGGCGACAGACCGTTGCGCCGCTGCAAACGTTCGAGAGAAAGTGGCAACATTTGAGATCTTGGGATCGGGTGTCGGGACGTCACAATCCCGGGAACCGCCGCGCCAATTGGGGCTACAGCCATGTTGTGGGACTGGGTGGATCAACCTTGCACTTCACCGGCGAGGCGCACCGGATGCATCCGGAAGCGATGCTGATGCACAGCCGGTTCGGCGTTGCAGCGGATTGGCCGATGGATTACGCGGCGCTAGAGCCGCTTTACCTGGAAACGGAAAAGTTGATCGGTGTCGCCGGTCCAGCGGAGGACCCGATGCGGCCCCGAAGCGCCCCTTTCCCGCTGCCAGCTCACCCGCTGAGTTATGGCAGCCAGAAGATCGCCCAAGGCTGCCGCAAACTCGGTCTGAATTTTGTCGCCAACGCGCGCGCCGCCCTGTCGCAACCCTATGACGGCCGGCCGGCCTGCAATTATTGCGGTCACTGCACGCGTGGCTGTCCAAGGACCGACAAGGGTAGCGTAGATGTCACGTTCATTCCGAAGGCCGCTGCGACCGGGAAATGCACAATTCGGACCGAGGCGACCGTCCTGCGCGTCGAAGCCGGGCCAAACGATCGTGTATCCGGCGTCTTGTATATCGATGCCACTGGCAAACGTCACAACGTAAAAGGCCGCGCCGTCGTCGTCGCCTGCGGTGCGGTCGAAACGCCACGGTTACTGCTTGCATCCGCCAACACTCACGCGACAGAAGGGCTGAGCAACGAGTCCGGCCAGGTCGGAAAACATTTCATGGAAACCCTGTACTGGGTTTCGAGCGGATTGCATAACGATCCACTTGGCAGTCATCGCGGGTTGCCCTCGGACGGCATCTGTTGGGATTACAACGCGCCCGACGCCATCCCGGACATCGTCGGCGGTTGCCGTTTCAGCGCTGCAGTTCATGAATCCGATGTTGCTGGCCCGTTGGCCTATGCCACACGTGTCGTAAAGGATTGGGGCCGGCAGCATAAGCAAGCAATGCGAAATCAATTCGGGCGTGCACTTTCGATTGGCGGAATCGGAGAGAGCCTGCCGAACCCGAAATCCTATATCGATCTGGACCCGGATAAGCGCGATAAGAATGGCACCCCTCTGGCGCGCATCCACAGTTATCTCGATGACACCGAATTGCAGCGGCTGTCCTTCATGGCGAAAACGTCGCGTGAAATCCTCAAAGCCTCCGGCGCAGGCGATATCTTCGAAGAATACGGCGCCTATGACGGGTTCCAGTCAACCCATGTCTTCGGCACCTGCCGAATGGGAACCGATCAGGACGACTCGGTCGTCGACCCTTACGGGCGCAGCCATCGATGGCGCAATCTCTTCGTCGCCGACGCCAGCGTCTTTCCCAGTTCCGGCGGCGGCGAGTCGCCCGCCCTGACGATTGAAGCCTTGGCCATCCGAAGTGGCCGGCACCTTGCCGACTTGGCTATGCGTAACGAACTCTGAACGAAGCGCAATTGGTTCCGTAATTCTTCCCTGATTGGATCTTGGCGGCACCCATTGCCGAGCCATAGGGTGCGCGCCGATCAAGTTTCCCCGAGAGAAAAATCATGCCCCAACCATCTCCCTCCAATGATTCGGTTCTGGACTGGCAACCTGTTGCAGCACCGCGCAAGGAAGCATTGCGAGGCCACTACGTTACGCTTGAACCCCTCAACTCAGATATCCATGGCAACGCGCTCTTCGCGGCCAAGGGCGACGACCCGGATCTCTGGAGGTACACGCTCGTTGGACCCTTCGACGAATTCGCACTGTTTCGGGACTGGCTCCGCGAGTGCGAAGCGCCGGACGATCCGCTCTTCTTTGCCATCGTCGACAAGCGAGACGACCAAGCCAAAGGCATGGCAAGTTATTTACGAATCACGCCCGAACACGGTGTTATCGAAATAGGCTCTATCTGGTTTGGACCGGGAATTCAGCGGACACGACAAGCCACCGAGGCGATATACCTGTTGGCACGGCATGTGTTCGATGATCTCGGTTACCGGCGGCTGGAATGGAAATGTCACGGCGAGAATGCCGCCTCTCGGCGCGCAGCGGCACGATTTGGTTTCACTTTCGAGGGGCAATTCCGCCAGCATGTCGTCGCCAAGGACCGCAATCGGGACACCGCGTGGTTTTCCCTGCTCGACCATGAATGGCCGGAAACCCGCGCCGCATTCGATGCCTGGCTCGGGCCGGAGAATTTCGATGCTGCCGGGCGTCAAATCGCGCCCTTAAACGCCAGACGCGCTTCGGACTAGTTCCACAAGCACCGCCCTCCCATTGGACCCGGCCGCGGCCCACAAATTGGTCCTTGGATCAACTTCGGCTGCGCAATAAGTTAGGGTCCAATCAATTCCTTCGGAGAGAACCGATGAACGATCTTCCGCAACAAATCGGGCCCGCTCTTGACTGGCAGCCGGTCGAACCGCCTGACCGCACGCCAATCGCCGGCGCCTATGTCACGCTGGAGCCAATCGATCCTGTGGGACATGCGGACTCTCTCTATGAAGCTAAGGGCGACGACCCGAAGCTCTGGACCTATATGCCCGCCGGTCCTTTTACAGATTTCGCAGAATTTCAAAGCTGGCTGCACGACTGCAAGAAGCCGGACGACCCGCTCTGCTACGCCATCGTCGATAACGCCGATGGCCGGGCCAAGGGCATGTGCAGCCTCATGCGCATTGTTCCCGCGCACGGCGTCATCGAAACCGGCGCCATCTGGTTCGGGCCGGAAATTCAGCGCACGCGTATCGCAACAGAAGCCATCTATTTGCAAGCGCGGCATGCCTTCGACACATTGGGTTACCGGCGTTTCGAATGGAAGTGCGATCATTTTAATGAACCCTCGCGCCGCGCTGCCGCGCGGTTCGGCTTCACCTACGAAGGCATTTTTCGCCAGCACATCGTCTATAAGGGGCGCAGCCGCGATACCGCCTGGTTCGCCATGATGGACCATGAATGGCCAGAAATACGAGCGGCCTTCGATGCGTGGCTTGCGCCGGAAAACTTCGGCGCGGACGGCAACCAGAAAGCGCCGCTCAAGGCGCGCCGCGCATCATGAGCGGCTATCGCCAATTGCCGCAAGGCGACGATATCTTCCTCGATCACCATGGTCATTTCGTCCCCGATATGGATGCCGCGTCGCAAGCGCTGGAGCGGCTTGGCTTTAAGCTGACGCCCTACACGGCGCATTCCATGCGAACCGCGCCCGACGAAGATCCCAAGCCAAGCGGCACCGGCAACCGCTGCATCATGCTGCGCGAGAGCTATATCGAAGTCCTGTGCGCAGTCGGCGACGCCCCAATGGCGCAGCAACTTCGTGCTGGTGTCGACCGCTACACCGGCATTCATCTGATGGCCTTCACAACACCAGATGCCGAGAAACAACACGCGCGTTTGACCGATGCCGGATTCGACATGCAACCGCTCGTCCATCTAACGCGCGAGGTCGACGGCGGCACCCTTCGCTTTTCCGTGGTTCGGCTAATTCATGGGCAAATGCCGGAAGGCCGTATTCAGTTCCTGACACACCGCACGCCCGATTTATTGTGGCGAGAAGAGCTGATGGATCATCCAAACCGCGTGGTTTCGATGACCGACGTCGTCATGGCGAGTGCCGATCCTACCGAAGCGGCAGCCCGCTTCCAGCGCTATCTCGGTATGACACCAGGCCCGTGCGAGGGCGGCGCCCGCTTTCAGTTTGGACGAGGCAGCCTGACTATCCTGAACGCAGCAGCACTGGAGACCGTCCTGCCGGGTATCGAAATTCCCGGCTTGCCGTTCATCGCGGCGTACACGTTGCGTTCCGAAGACCTGCCCGCGACAAAACAATACCTCAATGCAAGCGGCATCGACACGACGGAACTGGCCCCCGACCTTTTCCGGGTCGAGCCTTTGCCGGCACTCGGGTCCACCATGATCTTCACGCAAGGCGATGCGGTTGCGCCCTGGATGGCGCGCTAGTTCCCGCACATGACGGTTTCAGATGGCATGAAACGATTCGAACGCAAGTTCGAACGTATTCCGCGCCTCGGTCTCACGCGCCTGCCGACTCCGTTGGAGCCACTCAAACGGCTTTCGGCACATCTCGGCGGGCCGATGATTTGGGTGAAGCGGGAAGACTGCACCGGCTTCGGGTTTGGCGGCAACAAGCTACGGAAGCTGGATTATGTCCTGACCGAGGCGGGCGACGCGGATACCTTGGTGTCCGGCGGCGTCGTGCAGTCGAACAGCCAGCGTCAGGTCGCGGCCGCGGCAGCCAAACTCGGACTGGATTGTCACCTCGTCGTTTATCATGGCCGCCTGACGCCGCCATCGGAGATTTACGAGAAGACGGGCAATGTCGCACTCAACAGACTGTTTGGCGCCACCTTGCACGACCTGCCCTGGACCGGCGACCGTAATCGCGCTATCGAGGTGCTAGCAGCGAAACTCACAGCGCAGGGCCGTAAGCCTTATATCGTTCCCTACGGTGTCTCCAATGGCCTTGGCGCCGTCGGTTATGCCTCCACTGCCCTTGAAATTGCCCAGCAGTCGTCTGAGCTCGGTTTCGCACCTGACGCGATCGTTCATTGCTCGGGAAGCGGCGCAACGCAGGCCGGCCTCGCCGTCGGCGCAAGTGTCTGCCTCCCGGACAGCCGCGTAGTCGGGATTGATATCGACGCGGAACCCGACCGTGTTCGTGGCGACGTCATAGCCTATTCAAGAGAAGCGGCCGCTTTTCTCGATGAACCATTCGACGAAGCTTGCATAGAGGTCGTTGCCGGACACGCGGGCCCCGCCTACGGCGTGCCGCACAAGGCAACGATCGACGTGATAAAACTGATGGGCCGATTGGAAGCGCTAGCCCTGGATCCTGTCTATTCAGGCAAAGGGTTAGCCGGACTGATCGCGCTTATTGAGGACGGGCGCTGGAATAAAACCGACCATATCGTTTTTATTCACACCGGTGGCGAACCAGCACTGTTTGCCTATCTCGACGCGCTGGAGACAGATACCGGCGCGCCGCCCGCTTCCGCCGACTCGTAAATCGCCCGAATGATCGCCACGGCCTTGCGGGCTTCGGCACCGTCTATTGGCGGCGTCTCGCCGCTTTCGAGCGCTCTTAGGAAATCCGCGAACACCGCCTGATGGCCGCGCGCATCGACGCCCGCCGCCGGGTTGGATGCACCGACACCGTCAGATGGCAATGACAGCAGGGCGTCGCGAATGGCCTGATCTTCTTCGGTCTCGTCGCGGAACCGCCAGAACAAGAGCCCTTCGTCCGCCAGCACCACCGTACCTTCCGTGCCGCTTAGGGTGATCGTCCGGAAATGGCCAGGCCACATGCTCGTCGTACAGGCGACCGTACCGAGTACGCCGTTCTCGAACTGAATCGTCGCTGCGCTCGTATCTTCGACCTCAATATAGGGATGTGCCGTAGTAGAAATCCGGCCGCTCACGCTGGCGACCGGCGACCCGACCAGCCATTGCAATAGGTCGACGGAATGTATGCCCTGGTTCATCAGCGCACCGCCGCCATCCACTTCCCAGGTGCCTTTCCAGTTCGAAGACTGATAATAACCCGGGTCGCGCCACCACGGTCCCACCGCCGATGCGAAAGTCATGGTGCCGAAGCGGCCCGCCTCGACCGTGCGCTTGAGAAGCTGCGCCCCATCGGTATAGCGCGTGTTAAAGATGCCGCCGAGGCGCGTTCCGGCAGCGTCATGCGCCGCGATCATCTCGTCGATCCGCGGCAATGTAATCTCGATTGGTTTCTCGACGATGCAGTGTTTGCCGGCCTTCGCCGCCGCCACGGCTATATCAAGATGGCTGCCCGACGGCGTGGCAATGGCGACAATGTCGACATCGCTGCGGGACAGAAATATCTCGAGGTCATCGCTACCGGCCGTATCTAGGTCGGAGGCAATCCGTCGTCCTTTGCCGCTGCCGTGATCCATGATGCCAACGGCCCGCGCGTTGGGCAAACCGCGGATCGCTTCGAGATGAAAGGGCGCAATCATACCGGCGCCGACAATGCCTATGCCATAGGTCATCAGGTTTTGCCTTTACTTACCAAGTTATACTTTTCAGAACCTTCGCAGTGTTCGATGGTCCCGTATGAGCCCTAACCATGGCCAATGCGCCAGACCTCGGCACCCCGCCTCTTCTCGGCTCGCAGCAGATCGCTCGACTTCCGAACCCTCGGACCCAGTCTGCCGCGAAGTAGAATCTGCACCAAAGTTAGCATGTGATAACGCGATCACCGTAACGTAGGAAATCATGTCTCTTTACTCCGCCGCACTGCGCCCTGCCGCACCTGCCAGTTGGTGCGACACGAGTTGCGCATAGAGACCGCCCTTGGCCAGCAGTTCCGCATGCGTGCCGGTTTCGATAACACGGCCTTCGTTCATCGCAACGATGAGGTCGGCGCTGCGCACGGTCGAAAGACGATGCGCGATAACCATCGTTGTTCGGTCCGCCATCAGCTCTTCGAGCGCTTCACGCACCGCCCGCTCATTCACCGCATCAAGATGCGACGTCGCTTCGTCGAGGATCAATACCGGCGCGTCCTTCAGGAAAGCACGGGCGATGGAAAGCCGCTGGCGTTGACCGCCGGACAGCCGCATACCGCGTTCGCCAACCATCGTATCGAGCCCGTCCGGCAGGCCCGCAACGAATTCGCCGAGCGACGCCCGGTCCAGCGCCTGCATGAGTTTCGCCTCATCCGCGGATGGGTCGGCAATCAGAATATTGGCGCGTAGCGTGTCGTTGAAGAGATAGGTATCCTGCGCGACAAGCGCGATGCGCTGGCGCAAATCATCCAGCGCAAAATCCCGAAGATCATGGCCGCCGAGGCGGATGGCCCCCCCTTCCGGATCCCAAAAACGCATCAGTAGGTGGGCAATCGTCGTCTTACCGGCACCGGACGGCCCGACCAAAGCGACGGTTTTTCCCGCCGGCACTTCGAAATTCGCTTCATGCAGGGCGCGGCGGTTCCCGGCCTCATACTGGAAATCGACCATATCGAGTGAAATCGGCAAGCCGCCAGCGACATCCGCATCACTGACGCCAGGACCGTCGGTTACCGGAACCGGTTCATTGTCGACCGCATAAAGCCGCCGGGTCGATCCCAAGGTATCGGCCAATTGCCGGCCAACATTGGCAATTTCCGAAATCGGTAGAAAAGCGGACATCGCGAGCAAGGTAAGCAATGGCAGAATGCCGCTGTCCAAGGCGCCCGTATTGACGAGCTGCGCGCCCGCAACCACTACTGCGAGGCCACCAAGCCCCGTCGCGACTTCCAGCATCGACGTTTGCAGCGTGAGATCCCGGAAAAACGGCAGCCGGATCCGATGATGATTTTCGGTCCGGTCGATGAGTTCCTGACGGCGCTCCGGGATACGCTGGAATGCAATGATTTCGCCTAATCCCTGGATCGTGTCGACCGCGTGAGCATTGAGCTCGCCCAACGCTTCGCGCGCTCTCGAGCCCAATTCGTCGACACGCTTGCGCATGAAGAACGGACTCATCGCAACGATCAACAGGAATGGTGCCAGCGCGGCCGCCATTTGCCAGCCGAAGAACACCAGTGCCGCGACAACCAAACCCGGCACAAGAACTGCCACGAAAGCCGGCGCGATGGTGTGGGCAAAAAAGTATTCCACGAGCTCCACATCATGAGTCGCCATCGCAACCATGTCGCCGGTACGCCGCCGTACCATATAGGCCGGTGCCAGTCTGTTGAGCTTACGAAACAAGGAGATCCGCATTTCAGCAAGCAGCCGGAATGCCATGTCATGAGCGATCCAGGATTCGAACCAATGGAAGATGCCCGCGACGGGCGCCATAATCGCCAGGAGGATCAGCAACATGTCGAACGGATCACCGCCCTTGACCGCTTTGACGGCAAGCGCACTGATCACCCCGATACCGATGAACGCAAGCACCCGGGTCACACCGAAGAAGAAGGTTAGTCCAAGTTTTCCCTTGTATGCTCCTATATGTTTCATCAACTCGCGCGCCGCACCGAACCAGCCCAGCCCTTCCGCCTTGACGATCGCGTCCGTCGGTGCGAACTGGGCTTCCTCGCTATAGGTTGGGGCCACCGTTTCACCGGTTGCAAGCGATCCGCCACCGCCGACGGGTGCGTCCGTATGGCCGGTTTCAGCGGCCTGCTCGGCCATGAGGCTGTGGTAAACGCCATGCTTGGCCATAAGTTCGCCATGCGTGCCTGTTTCCGCGACACGCCCGTCATCGAGGACGAGAATACGGTCTGCGTCGATGACACTCGATAGGCGGTGCGCAAAAATCAGCGTTGTGCGGCCTTGCATCAAGCGATCGAGGGCATCCTGGATGATCGCCTCGTTCTCGGCATCGACCGCCGACAACGCCTCATCGAGGACAAGTATGGGCGCGTCGCGCAAAATAGCCCGAGCAATTGCAATCCGCTGCCGTTGGCCGCCGGACAAGCGGATACCTCGTTCGCCAATGACCGTCCGATAGCCTTGTGGCAATTGCGATACGAAGTCATGCGCGTTGGCGGCACGGCATGCTTCTGCAATTTCCTCGTCCGTCGCGTCCGGCTTACCAACGCGAAGATTGTCCCCGACCGTGCCATGGAACAGATAAGTGTCCTGATTGACAACGGCAATTTGGCTCCGAATTTCAGCGAAGCTCAGCTCACGCAAATCCTTGCCACCAATCCGCACGGCGCCCTCTGTGGGGTCATAAAATCGCAGGATCAATCGCACGATAGAGGATTTTCCGACGCCGCTGGGTCCAACAAATCCAACCCGCTCGCCAGCATCAACGGTGAAACTCAGCTTTTCGTGCGCCGTGCGCTTACTGCTCGGGTAGGCAAACGTCACGTCATCGAAAGTGACGGTGGGCAAAAGCGGCCCGCCGCCAGCGCGTGTGCCCTCCGTGACAATCGCCCGCGAATCCAACAAGTGAAAGATCGTTTGGGCAGACGCCTGCGCAACCATGCCATTGTGCATCAGGGATCGCATATCGCGTAGCGGACGGAACACCTCGACCCCGAGCATCAGGATCATGATGAGGGCAGCAAGGCCCATATCGCCTTCGACAACCCGAAACGCGCCGACGGCGAGCGTTGCCGCCGCGCCAACCGCAATCCCTGTATCGGTGATGCCGCGGGCGAGCGAATTGGTGGCGAGCACCCACATCGTTGAATCAAACAGCGCATCGGCCTTTTTCTTTAGCGTCTTTGCACGCGCATCGCTTTGTCCGAAGGCCTTCAACGTTGCAAGGCCCTGCACCGAGTCGAGAAATTCGGCCGCGAATGCCTTGTAATCACGCGATCGGCTGAGGCTGTTCTTCTGGTCCCAATTGTGGAAAATCTGCGGAGCGATCAAGGTAATCAGCGCCGACGCCAGCATGACGAAGGCGACAGGCCAATCGAGAAACGCGACGAAGCCAAAAATCAGGAAAGGCGTCAGCGCCGATATAATGAGCTGCGGCAAATATTGGCCGAAATAGATTTCAAGTTGCTCGACACCATCTATCATCGCCATGATCGCATCGCCGGTCCGCTCAAGACCGAAATGCGCAGGACCAAGTTCAGTAATTTTATCAAATATGACCGTCCGTAAATGGACCTGAACCTTGGCTGCCGTATCGTGCGCAATCATCGTGCGCAGATACTCCAGCCCACCGCGGAGCACCATCACCACCGCCACGCCAACGAAGGGCAAAAGCAGCTCATCCAGCGGCACGCCTTGGAAAACTTTGGCGATCAACCAGCCGAGCAGCGCCAAGCGCGCAATACCGAAGCTTGTCGCCAAAACGCCAATAGCAACTGCGCCAAATATCCGGCCCCGAACCCCAGCCGTAAAACCCCAAAGCCTTGAATCAAAATACATATCTGCTGCCCTACAAACCTACATTATTGTTGCGAATTATTCGCATTAAAAGTAATATGCTAAAAATATTTGTTGCGCCTTACAAAAAATCGCATAGCATCCATAAAAATATTTATAGGCCGATTCGAACCAAAGGAAAGCCAATATGGCGCTGAATTGGGATGATATGAGAGTCTTTCTCGCGGTCGCGCGGGACGGCAGTCTCTCTGCCGCAGCGCGTCACTTGAGGGTCACGCAGCCGACCGTCGGACGCCGTTTGACGCAGCTTGAAGAGACACTCTCCGCACGGCTTTTCGACCGCCTGCCGGACGGCTTTGTGCTCACGGCCGCTGGTGCGGAATTGCTGCCAATCGCAGAGGAGATGGAGCGCGCCGCCGAGACGCTTGAACGCCGCCAGGCGACATTGGCGGATCAGGTCAGCGGTACAGTCCGTCTTTCGGTTTTCGAGACGCCGGCCCAGTTTCTCACCGAACATCTTTCCGCCGTGCGTCAGAAGCTACCCGAGATCGAAATCGAACTTTCCATGGCCCACATCAACGCCAACCTTTCCAAGCGTGAAGCGGACCTTGTCGTGCGAGCCTGCCTGCCGGAATCGCCGGAATTGATCGCTCGTAAGCTCGGCACTTTGTCCTACGCGGTCTATGGCGCGCATGGTTATGTCGAAAACAATCCCGGCGCACGCGGACAATCCCGATACAAGGACTGCAGCTGGGTCTCGTTCGACGACGATCATACCTATTTCCCGGGCCATGCGTGGTTGCGCGAACAACTTGACGGTCATCCGCCTGCCGTTCGGGTCAACAATGGCCTAGTGCTGCACGACGCCGTGCGCAAAGGCGGCGGCCTAGGTGTCCTGCCCTGTTTCGCCGGCGATGCGGACCCTTCACTGACGCGGCTCACGCCACCACTCGACAATGTCGAGAGCGATATGCACATCATCGTGCACCCCGATTTGCGGCAACTGCCCAACGTGCGCGCCGTCATGGACGAGGTAATCCGGCTATTCAAACAGGAAACCATGCGGCTTTCCGGCCGCTCCTCAATCGCCGCATAGCGCCATAGACAGAACCGAGAACCAATTCTCAGTTGTCCGAGCCCACTTCGATGTGCGAAGGATAGGATCAAATAGGTCATATCGAGGAAGGACATCGTCATGCCGGATACAGGGGCACCCGCTGCAAAGCCAGATCTGAAAGGCGGCGAATCGATTGTCGATTCTAACATGGTTGGTGAAGGTTGGCCGGAAGTCCAACCGGGCTCCGATCCCGTCCTTTACGGGCATGTCGATATTACGCCGAAGGGCGCCTTCGAAGTCCGCAGTCTTCAGACATTTACCCTGACCTACACGGTCGGCCGATTCGGTCTCGACGATAGCGGTGCGATCCGGGTGGTCTTCCGGGCGATGGGCGACGCGGGGCGTTTGCAGACCTCCGATCCCTCAGCGCCAAACTATGTCACGGCGGAAGCCAGCAATGGCGCTACCTTGTCGGTCGAATATAGCCGGCGCGGGGTTAGTGCCCGGCCTCGTTGGAAGGCGCTCAGCATCGGCGTCTCCGGCGGCTATCTCAGCGAAGGCGACACCATCACCATCGTCTTTGGCGACACGCGGTTCGGATCCCCCGGCATGCAGATGCAGACATTTGTAGAGACCGGATTCGAGTTTAAGGTCCTTGCCGATGTCTGCGCCGTCGGACATTTCACGCCGATCCCCAACACGCCCAGTATCGCCATCGTGCCCGGCCAACCGGCCATCTGGCGCGCGGTTTTATCGAGCCTGCGCCGCCCCGGCGAGAGCTTCATTTTCGGCCTTAAAGCGGAAGATAAATGGGGTAATCCGTCAGAGCACGCCGAAGGTAGCTTCCTTTTCGAAACAACCGTTCCCGTCAACAACTTGCCGGAGCGCTTCGACTATCTAATGGGCGAACGTGCCATTACCTTCGAAGGATTAAGCGTCGATCAACCCGGCGAATTGCGCATTACCGTCCGCGACGCGGACAGTGGCCAGATCGTGGCGGAATCTCATCCCATGATGGTTCGCGAGGGGCAGTACAGCGGCTATTGGGGCGATTTGCACGGCCAAAGCGGCGAATCCATCGGTATTGGCACGTCCCGTTCCTATTTCGACTTCGCCCGCAACAAGGCATTCCTCGATGTCACCAGCCATCAGGCGAACGACTTCCAGGTCAACAATGCCTTCTGGAAATTCCTTAATGAGTTGACCGCCCACCATCACGAGCCAGGCCGGTTCGTCACCTTCCCCGGCTACGAATGGTCCGGCAACACGGCCGTCGGCGGTGACCGCAATGTCTACTTCCGTGAGGAAGGCCGGCAAATTCGCCGCTCGTCACATGCGCTGCTGCCGGAACGCCATGATCTGGATACCGATGCGCCGAATGCGAACCTGCTGTTTGAAGCGTTGGCCGACGAGGACTGCCTGATGTACGCCCATGTCGGCGGTCGCTACGCAGACATCAAATACGCACACGACCCCAAGATTGAAACGGCGATGGAAATCCATTCTGCCTGGGGCACGTTCGAATGGCTCCTGACGGACGGGTTCCCGCTCGGCCATCGCAGCGGCGTGGTCTGCAACAGCGACGGCCATAAGGGCCGCCCCGGCGCGAGCTATCCGGGCGTCTCGATGTTCGGCGCCTATGGCGGTCTGACCTGCTTTTATGCCGAAGAGTTGACGCGCGATGGCATCTTCGACTGTTTGCGCAAGCGTCATCATTACGGCACGACGGGTACACGGATGCATCTGGACGTCCGCGCAACACTTCCGACGGAAGGACAGCTGTTCGATCTCGACCCGAAAGCCTTCGACAATGCGACGTCTCAAGCCGTCAGCGAAGTCATGATGGGCGATATCGTTCAGACCACCGATTCCTGCTTGACGCTTAAAGTTGAAGTGGCCGCGCAGTCGCCCATCGAAAGGATTGAAATTCGCAACGGCATGGACGTACTGAAAACGGTTCGTCCTTATTCGGAAAGCGATCTCGGCGAACGGGTACGCGTCATCTGGAGCGGCGCGGAATACCGCGGCCGTGGCCGTGAATCCAGCTGGAAGGGGCGCGCCCGCTTCAACAACGCCGTCGTCAAGCGCATGGAAAAAATCAACGCCTGGAACCATGAACGGCTTCTCGAGACCCAAGGCTCCGACATGGTCGTGTTCGATGCCATCACGACCGGCAACTTTGGTGGCTTCGATGCCTGGATCGACCCGCGTCAGTCTGGCGACCTCGAAGTCACGACGAACCACGGCACGCTACGGGCACCATTGGCCGAGATCGGGATGGAAGATACGGTTATGGAAGCCGGTGGATTGGAGCGAAAACTCCGCGCATTCCGGCTACCGGAAAGCAATCAGCACAAGGCGCTGTCGTCCGAACTGGAAATCGACCTGAAGCCGACCGGCGACAACCCGATCTGGATCTGCGTTACGACCGAAGACGGATTCCAGGCTTGGAGCAGCCCGATCTACGCCTTCAATAAAGACTAAAGACGAATGGTAATCAGTGTAACTGCGGCGCTTTAAGCAAATCGGCGCGGTTCACCGACTTCACCGTCAGGTCGAGCATTTCACCGTCACGGGAAAGCGTTAACGGGATGCCGACGCCGGCCGCGCCCGTTGCCCAAATCCGCCGAAACATATAGGCGAGTTCGCTGACAGGTTCGTCCCCGACGCTGATAACGAAATCCCCCACACGGACATCTGCTTTCTCCGCAGGACCGCCTTCAACGACCCCCGCAACGACAAGCGCGTCGTCCATTTCCGTGGTCATCATGCCGAGCCAGGGCCGTGGCGGCTTCTGTACCTTGCCGTATGTCAGCATCTCGTCGAGGATCGGTTTCAGAATATCGATCGGCACGATCATATTTCCGTCGACGGGTTCCCCACCCGAGACAACCTGCTGCACAAACAAGGAACCGATGCCGCGCAATGTACCGTCATGGCCGATCAGGCCAGCCCCGCCCCAGGTCGGGTGCGGCGGCGCGGTAAAAATGGCTTCGTCGAGGAGATATTCCCAATAACCGGCGAATTCTCGTTTTGCCTGGACACGGGCTGAAATCGCATTTTCCCGTCCGCCATGCCCAGCCAGGACAACGGATTCACCTTCGTGAAGGTCCGCGGCACTGCCCATTTCCAGTGCCGGCAGATCAAGCCGTCCCAGCGCCTGAATGAGGCCATAGCCGGTTTCCTGATCATAGGCGACGGTATGGCCGGCCGTGGCCTTTCCTG
>JAJFJB010000483.1 GCA_021774435.1 Alphaproteobacteria bacterium | reverse complement strand
GGTGCAAAACCCGCATTGCAGCGCTCCATGTTCCGAGAAAGCCCGCTGTAAGACATTCAGCGTGCCTTCATTGGACAAACCTTCAACGGTACCGATTTCCGCATCATCGGCTTGAACCGCATAAGTCATGCAGGACCGCGCCAACCTGCCGTCAAGCGTGACAGTACAGGCGCCGCAGACACCGTGCTCGCAACCGACATGGGTACCGTACAAGTGCAGCTCGTGGCGCAGAAAATCGCTCAACAGAGTGCGTGGCGTAGCGTATCCCATCTGGCTTTTGCCATTCACGGTACAACGCACGCGAACCCGTTCGTCGGCGCCGATGTGTTTCATGTCCGTCATGCCGCCGCCTTCCGCAGGGCCTGTAGCAACGTTTCGATGCCGAGATGGACCGCGACGTCGCGGCGGTAGGCAGCACTGGCGCGCGGGTCCTCCATCGGTTCCAACGCCGCCGCGAAGGCGGTGACCGATTCCCGCGCATCTGTCTCCCAATCCGTCGCCGATGCGGTTTCGTCCAATATGCGGGGACAGCCCTCGACGCCACCGAACCCGAGAGAAAAGCCGAAGCCGCCATCCTCCCGCCGCGCTGTAGCCGCTACTGCGACGATCGCAAAATCGCCATGCCGCTGTGCAATTTCCGCGAAGGCGGTGCCACCGCCCGTGCTTACCGGCCAATACAATGCGGTGATCATTTCGTCACCTTCACGAATGGTCGACAGCGCCGACTCCGCGAACTCGCGTGCCGCCACGCGCCTTGTGCCTCGCTGCGACGCCAACGCGACTTCGCCGCCGAGTGTGGCCAGGCATAGCGGAATTTCAGCGCTGGGGTCAGCATGGGCAACGGAACCGCCTAAGGTGCCCCGGCTCCGCGTTTGATAGTGGCCGACATGGCGCAAGCCCTGGTGCAGCAGCGGTACCGAGCCAGCAAGGTCCGGCGAGGCGAGCGCATCTGCCTGCCGCAGCAATGCGCCGGTACGCAGCCATTCGCCCTCACGTTCTACACGATCAAACGAAGGTAACTTATTTATATCAATAACTGTGTCCGGTTGCGCGAGCCGCATATTCAGCATTGCGCCGAGCGATAATCCACCAGCAAGAACCACTGCGTCGTCGCCATATTGCGCCAGCACGGCCAACGCGTCAGCTTCCGTTTCGGGACGAAAATAGGCAAAGGGAGCGGGTTTCACGCCGTGCCTTTCACAAGCCGCCAAACCCGGTCGAGGGTCAATGGCAATTCGATGTCGTCGCGGTCCAGCGCATCCGCTACCGCGTTAGCAAGAACCGCCGGAGTCAGCATCGAGGAGCCATCTCCCATCCCTTTGGAGCCAAACCGGTTCGCCGGCGAGGGCGTCTCGTAGTGACCGATAGTGAGCGACGGCAAGTCTGCCGCCGTCGGACAGGGATAGTCTGCGAAGCTTCCGGAGAGAAAATTGCCATCGGCGTCATAGCTCAAATCCTCCATCAAAGCGGCACCAAAACCGTGCGCGAAACCGCCGCGGACCTGCCCTTCCACGATGGTCGGGTTTAGCACGCGGCCGATATCGTGTACCGAAACATAGGTGTCAATTCGGATCTGCCCGGTCCGGGGGTCGATTTCGACCGCAGCGAGGTCGCAGAGATAACCGAAGGTGACAGCGGAGGCGACCCGATCCGACTCGTCCGGCGCATCGAGCAAATCCGGCGATAGTGTCGCGGCGTCACGCAGTCCCGGTTCCAGCCCATTCGGCAACCCCGCCGGGTGCCAATGAGTCGCAGCCGCAACCCGGGCGATCGACAGCCCCTCATCGGGCACGCCGGCAATCCGCGCCCGCCCCTCGCGCAGTTCGATATCCGCCGCCGCAACCTCCAGCATATCACCTGCAATAGTCTTGAGCTTAGCGGCGATGCGGTCGGTACTTTCGACGATGGCATCAATAACGATGGCGGAAAATCGGTTCGAATAGTTACCCGATGCCAATGACCAGTCGCCATTCTGTGTATCCAAAGCAGTGACGACCTGGATTTCTTCCGGGCGCAGTCCCAAACCGTCGGCAACGATTTGCGCGGCAACTGTCCCATGCCCCTGCCCTGCCGGTGTGGAATCGAGCTGTACCGTCACCGCTCCGGACGGGTCGAGCGTAACCGTCGCAACCGCCGCACCGCCGGACCGGCCACCGGCCTTTGCGCGCTCTTCTGGCGTTTGGGCCAAGGTGACATAGGCCATGTTCGATCCGGACGGTTCGACACCACACGCGAAGCCGATGCCGAACAATCGCCCTTCCGCCCGCGCGGCCGCACGCCGCGCCTTCAAGCCTTCGTAATCTGCAAGCTCGATCGCCAGGTCGAGCCCCTTGCCGTAATCGCCGGAATCGTATTGCGCGCCAGCCGGCGCATCGTAGGGAAATGCATCCGCTGGAATGAAGTTGCGCCGCCTGATAACCGCCGGATCGATCTCCAGCACCTTCGCGGCCTTGTCCATTGCCCGTTCCAGCCCAAAATAGAATTGCGGCCCGCCATAGCCGCGATTGAGGCCGATAGGCGTCTTGTTGGTGACCACCAGGCGATTGTCGACAGCAAAGTTGCGCACACGGTAGCAGCCGTTCGACGCGGCATGCATGCGGTAGACCGAAGCCGGCTCCGGTGCGCGGACATAGGCGCCGACATTGACCAGATTTCGAAACCGCAGACCCGTCAACATACCGTCGCGGTCGAACGCCGCCTCGATCTCGTCAGCCCTGTCGGCCGCCGACGATGACGCCATCAAGTGCTCGCCGCGGTCTTCGATCCATTTGAGTGGACAACCGAGCATCCGGCTCGCTGCCGCCAGCATTACCATATAAGGATACAGCGCCTGTTTGATCCCAAAGCTGCCGCCACTGTTGGGTGCGGCGACCAGACGCAGTCGATTGCCCGGCACTCGCAGCGCCCGCGCCATCAAGGGCTGCAAGATGAACGGCCCCTGGAAATTGGACCAGATCGTGTAGCGCTCGGGCGACGCCTCGAATTGGGCAATCGCGCCGTAGGTTTCGATCGGCGTGGAAGACTGTCGCGGATAGCGCCATTTCAGTTCGACGACCGTTTCCGCCGTCTCGAAGGCCTGGTCCGGATCGCCATACCGGAACGTCCGATGATGCACCAAATTGGCGCCGACGGCTTCGTGCAACAGCGCGGCGTCTTGATTCAGCGCCGCGACCGGATCGACAACGGCTGGCAACGGCTCGTAATCCACCTCGATCAGGTCAAGCGCATCCTCCGCGATATAGCGGTCCACCGCGACAACCAGCGCTATCGGCTCACCCACATAGCGCACCTTGTCGACCGCAATAGGAAAATACTCAATCGGCGCGCGTACGGCGCTGGCCAGCGGATCGAGTGCCGCCGCCAGTGACGCTCCTGTCAGGACACCGACAACACCGTCCAGCTCATGAGCCGCCGCGGCATCAATTTTCTTAATTCGCGCATGGGGATAGGGAGACCGCAGCAGCGCCACGTGCCGGATGCCCGGCACCGGTGCCAGGTCGTCGATGAAGCGCGCATGCCCCGACAACAGGGCCGCGTCTTCCAAACGTGGCACCGCCTGCCCTACCCAAGTGTCGTTCGCCCCAGCCATGCGAACAGTTTATGCGACATTCCCCAGCAAAACTCAAAGCACGACGCTTGCTGACGCAGAATTCCGCTTCTAGCATAGGAATTCGAACCAACCCGAAAGCGGCAGCATGGCAGAGAGTTATAATCCAGATGACTTATGGACGCCGTTCGGCGCGTTTTCCATGATGATGGTTCAAGGCAGCGGTCAGATCGTGAACCTGAAGGGGCAGGTTTCTCTCGACACCGCAAGCAACCTTGTCGGTGCAGGCGACATGCGGGTTCTGGTCGGCCAAGTCTTAGCGAATATCCAAACGGCGCTTTCCGCCGTTGGCGGATTGATGAGCGATGTCACCTCTCTGACACATTATACAACTGATATAGAAGCCTTTATGGGCGCGGGCGATATCCGGAACGCATATTTCACCGAGCCATTTCCCATTACGACGACCATCCAAGTTGCCGCTCTTTATCATCCTGACCTGGTCATCGAAATTACTGCAAGTGCTGAAATCCCGCACGAAAGATTCAAACGCCCGGCTCAAGCGCGCGCCATGCACTGCCCCGTTTAAAATTCCGGTGGCCCTGCCAAACACCGCGACAACACCCATTAAAACCAATCATCACTTCGGCTTCGCGCCCTCAACGGTCGGGTCGTGCGGGCAACGGGTGGTGCCGCCTATTAGAACGTCGGAATTCTTTACATATCCGCAAACGTGCAATTAACTATGTTAAGTATTGAATTGCTTTCTACTTTCGGTGCATCCAAATTCGAACCTTTGCACTTGTTAAGAAATCCGTCGGAATTCTTTACAATGTGAATAAGCATCATTCGAACCAACACGATAACTTATTGTTTTAAAATAGTTTTTTAAATTGTAGTTCAAGGAAATTTGGCATGAGAATTGCTTCAGAGGCAGTGATTACCGGAGCAGCGCATCGCAATGGGGGACAGAGGCATTAATGCGGATAAATTCAGTTCAGTTTTGGTCGGCATGAAATTTGGGATACGGTTAATCGCTTCCTTGCTTATGTTCGTTTGGTTTGCCAGTACCGGTTGGGCAGCGCCTCAAGGCATTGAACTCACCCGTGACCACAATGGTGTTCAATTGCTGGCACTCTCGGCAAATCCCGCCAAAACATTCGATACCAAACTGGTGCCCGCCAAAATCGGCCTCCGTAATCTTGCAAGAGCACTGGAACGCTTAAGCAAAAAGTCATCGCTCAGTGCGAAGAAGCTGCGGCTACTCAAGCAGAGCGGCCGCGTCGTGCTCGTATATCTTCCGGACGATTTGAAAAACTCAACCGGTGGCGAAAATGTCGCCTCCTTCATACCGGATTTCCTGCGTGAGCCTGACGCGCGCGGCCGCGAAAAAACCTTCCTCGTCGTCGTCGGACGGCACGGCATCAAATGGCCGATAGACGAACTTGCAGCGACGCTGGCCCACGAACTTGTCGGCCATGGCGTGCAGCATCAACGAGGACGACTGACGTCTGTCCGCCCTATCGACGCGGAATGCGAAGCCTACCTGTATGAAGAAATCGCCAATCAAGATCTCGGGCTCGACAAACAAACCCGTGAAATGATCGCTTTCAGACGTTCGCTGGAAGACCGTTGGTGTGCGGATTTCAAGGCCTACCTCCGAGCCGAACGTCCAAACGTTTTGCCCTTGTGGGATACGCTGAATCCTGACGTACCAGAACTGCTTGCTGCCTTTGAACACTATCTTCAGCACGCTGCAAACGCCGGCGTTACCGCGAAAGCAATCGATGCGCTAAAGAGACAGACCCGGGAACGGCGGAAGTTATCGCTGAAAGATGCCTCGCCGGAGGAGCTATTCAATGCTGCGGTTAAGCTGCGCGACGGCGCGATTGGTATCCGGCCCGACGCCACGGAAGCCTTTCGTTATTTCCAACGCGCAGCTGAAAACGGGCACCCCAAATCCTGGGTCAATGTCGCCTACATGTATGAAAAGGGCGTTGGTGTCGCCAAAGATGTGCCTGAAGCCTTGAACTGGTATCGCAAAGCGGCGGGCCTCGGCAATGTGCTGGCGCAGACGCAGCTCGGCTGGCTCTATACCGTCGGAGAAGGCGTGCCTAAGGATTATGCTGCCGCGTATAATTGGCTTACCAAGGCAGCCCGGCAAAACTACGCACCCGCTGCGTACAACTTGGCGACGCTGCACCGGCGTGGCCTTGGCCGTGAAAGGGATGATGCCGCAGCTGCGATGCTCTATCGGCAAGCGGCGGAGCAGGGGCACACAGAATCTCAATACCGGTTGGGCTGGTACCTGTTCCGCGGTGTCGGGGTATATAAAGACCAACGTGAAGCCGCGTTATGGGTCACTAAAGCCGCCGCAAGCGGCCACGCCGTCTCGCAAAACAGCCTCGGCTGGATGTACACGAAGGGCGCGGGGGTCACTAAAGACCTGGGCATCGCCGCCGCCTGGTTCCGGAAATCGGCAGAACAAGGCTTTGCGAAAGCGGAAGCCCGTTTGGGCTGGCTGTACCTGAAAGGTATCGCAACGCCAAAGGATACGATCGAAGCCTATAGATGGTTTGCGCGTGCCGCATCAAACGAAGGGGCCGCGGAAAAGGTCCGGATGGAGGCTCGAATTCAACGCGACAAGATCGCGGCAACAATGTCAGCCGCCGACTTGGCCGAGGCGACACAGCGGTGAAGAAACGCTCGCTCGAACTGACCTTAATCTAAACAGCGGACCGGTTTCACGGCACAATCGGATAGGTGCCGCAAATAATATTGACTCAATTTAATTTATCGTTAAATTATTTAGTTCAATGATAAACTAAATTAGGTTTTCGATATGCCTCTTACCAGACGCGCCCTCCTAAAATCGGCTGGTGCTGCCGCTATCGTTTTGACCGCCGCCGGTGGCACCTTCGTCATGACGAGAAATCCTGCGAAGGCGACAGCGCCCTGGCACACCGCCGGACAGGACTATACCGACCCGCGCTTGCGCGCCTTGTCTTATGCAATCTTGGCGCCGAACCCCCACAACCGACAGCCCTGGCTGATTGACCTGCGTCGCGAAGGAGAGCTGACACTGCACTGCGACAGCAACCGCCTGCTCCCCGTCACAGACCCATTCAATCGCCAGATCGTCATCGGACTAGGTTGTTTCCTGGAACTGCTCCAACTCGCGGCGAAGGAGTACGGATTTCAAACCGAAATACAGCCCTTCCCGCTCGGCTCAGCATTCGAACAACTCGACGAACGCCCCATCGCAGCAGTCCGGTTCCATCGTTCGGAATCCGTCAAACCTGACCGGCTTTTTCAGCAGGTCTTCAAGCGCCGATCGAACAAGGAAGAATTCGACACGGCGCGACCGATTGCCGATGCAACCCTCCTTGCGCTCCAGGACACAGCCGATCGTACTGTCTTGGTAGGCGCTACGAACAATTCCAAGCAGGTCAGCGCACTTCGCGACTTGACATGGCGGGCGATGGAAACGGAACTGAAAACCCGTGACGCCTATATGGAAAGTGTCGAGCTGATGCGGATCGGCAAGGCGGAGATCGAAGCCAATCCGGACGGCATCGATCTTGGCGGCCCCTTTCTGGAAACGCTCAACAAGCTCGGCATCTTGACACGTGAATCGTTGGCAGACATGAGCAGCTCCGCCTACCAGCAAGGTTTCGACATGTTCAAACCGATGATGCACTCAGCGATGGCGCATATCTGGATCGCAACCGAGGGCAATAGCCGAACAGCGCAGCTCGAGGCTGGACGGGCGTGGCTCAGGGTCAATCTGAAGGCAACGGAACTCGGCGTGTCCCTTCACCCGCTCAGCCAGGCACTGCAGGAATATCCCGAGGTGAGACCGCATTTTGACAAGGTGCGTAACATCTTAGAGGCTGCATCAGGACAACGCCTGCAGATGCTGGGCCGGCTCGGCTATGGTCCACAACTCGACCCAAGCCCGCGATGGCCCCTAGAGACGAGACTGAAAGAGGCATGATGACGAAACGTGACGACGATCCGGTTGTCTTCAATTTCTTCAATGAAATCGGCATCATCAATCAACTCTCGCAAAGCATCCTCGAGCGTGCGCTTCCTGACGGGCTCAAGATGTCCCACTTCGTTGTTTTGAACCATTTCGTCCGGCTCGGCGGCCCTCGATACCCTCAAGACCTCGCTCGCGCGCTCCAGGTCACCAAAGGCGCGATGACAAATACGCTGCAGCGGCTTTCCGCCCGCGGTCTCGTCGATATCCAGCCCGACCCGAAAGACGGCCGCGCCAAACTCGTAACACTGACCGAAAAAGGCCGAAAAACGCGCAACGCGGCGATACAGGCCATTGCGCCGGCACTTGAAGAAATCGGTGCCCGTTTCTCCCAACGAAAACTGCAAGAAGCCCTGCCGCTGCTGCGGGAAGTGCGTCTGTATCTCGACAAGGCGCGCGATAAAAATAAGTAGTTTACCGCCCCGTTGCGCAGCAAACGTCAGTCAGGCACGTTAAGTGTCCAAAACACATTGGATATGCCATCACCA
Source organism: Alphaproteobacteria bacterium (assembly GCA_021774435.1). GTDB lineage: Bacteria > Pseudomonadota > Alphaproteobacteria > UBA8366. The sequence continues at coordinate 8,027 of JAJFJB010000483.1, read as the reverse complement.
GCGTGCAGCGGTGCGAGGACAAGGAATCACAAATGAACCGTTTTTTCGAATACTGCCGGTTTTCGACAAAGCCTCAGCTTCTATTGAACGACGCGGCAAGCGTTAAGGCCTCCTTTGCGGCGCGAGCGGAGAACGCGGGCGGTCTTCTGTTTGGCTGCTGGCGCAGTCTTGTCGGCCTCGGACTGGCGCGCGATGAAGGTATCGCATTGACCGCATGGTCAAATGAAGATGCGGCTTGCGTCGCTCCCCCGCCCCAATTTGATGGCTTGACCGACGTGGAGCGGCATATGCTAGAAGCAACGGTGCGGCCGACCAGCGACGCCCCACCTGCCTATGAAGGTGTTTATGTTTTCCGCTGGTTCGACATCGACGCGGCCGATTGGAAAACCTTCCGCGATATTTCCGATGCCGCCTGGCCCAACATGGAAGATGTCTTCGACGTCAATATCTGCGGTTTCTGGCGCAGCCTCGATACCGCCGCGCCGCAAGCCAAGGTTCTCCTGCAAACCCGCTATGCCGACCTGTCCGTTTGGGAGGCCTCGCGCTGGTGGAACAACCCCGCCGCCGACGCCAGCGACTCGATGTCGCGCTTCCGCAAACGCAACGATATCATCAAGTCAACCGTCGCCTATCCGAGCCTGCCGATTTTTTAGCCGAGCCGGCGCCTATCCCGCCACGGCGCCACCGACCGGGTTCATAATCTCGCCAATCCCAACGAATCCATCGCCGTCCTTGCCAACGCCGTTCGGGTTGGCGTAGGCGGTCGGGAAGACAGTGCGCTGCTCGCGGAAAACCGGCATATGCGCCTCGATCGCTGTGGCAACCTCATCGCCAAGCCTGGGATCCATGGTCGCGCGGCCGTCGCCGCTGACGTCTATGCGCGGCTGGTGGAACGCGTCTTCCAGGTCCATACCGCCGTCGATCATCATCGAGACAATCTGCATGACCGCCGGCATGATCCGCCGGCCGCCCGACGCGCCGAGCGCGAACCAGGGCTGTCCGTCCTTTGACACTACGACCGGGCACATGTTCGACAAGGGCCGTTTGCCCGGCGCCATCGAGTTCGGGCGCCCCGGCACCGGGTCGAACCACAGGATGCCGTTATTCATCATGATCCCCGTCGTCGGCAGAACCACTTTGCTGCCGAACACTGACAGCAGAGTCTGGGTCAGGCTGACCATATTGCCCTTGCCGTCGATCACTGTCAGATGCGTCGTGCAAGCCGGGTCCTGACTATCATCGATATCGCCCATGTCGCGGAAGCGTGCTTCCATGGCGACGGCCAGCGCCTCGGCGTAAGCAGCATAGGCTTCCGGTCCCGGCACGCCTTTGCCGATTCGGCCCTCGATCTGATCCAGCACATGCATCATGGTCGGGCCTGCCGTCATGCCCGGCGCAGCATGAACATCGGCGCCGCCATACGGGCGGCTCAGCGCGTCGCCCTCCAGCGCCTCGTACCCCGCCAGATCGGCCGCTCCCAGCGAACCGCCCCCGGCATCGATGTCGAGCGCAATTTGCGCCGCGATATCGCCGTCATAGAGATCGCGGTACCCCGCCTCCGCCAAACACTTCAGCGTGGCCTGCAGATTGCCCATGGGGATATGCGGCACGGGTTTGCCGATCTCCGGCACCGGCACGGCACCATCCGGCAGATAGATGCGCCGGCTCTCTGGATATTCACGGATATCCTTCATGGCTGAGGCGACGCGTATCGTCGTCATCCAGTTGACCGGCAGACCACGTCCGGCAAGCTCGACCGCCGGTCCCAGCAGATCGGACCAGCCCATCGTGCCGTAACGCTCCCACACCTTTCCGATATTATCGACATGGCCTGGCGTCGCGATCGAATCATAGCCGCGCACATTGCGGTCGTCCTCGACAGCTGGCCAAGTGAAGATATCGCCGCCGGTTCCCTCGACCAGCGGATAGTCCGCCGGTTCGAGCGCTGCAGGTGCGATGCCGCCACCATTGAAGCAGCGCACCCGTCCCTCTTCGGCCAGATAGACCATCATGAAGCTGACACCGCCGATGCCGCTCATCCACGGCTCGACAACCGACACCGCGAACGAGGTCGCTACCGCCGCGTCTATGGCGTTGCCGCCGTCCCTTAAAACCGCCGCACCGGCTTCCGCCGCCGCCCGAGAATGGCTCGCTACGACTCCGCCGCCGCCGCGCGCCACCGGCTTGCGCACAAGCCAGTCCTGATAATAGTTCGTATCCATGGAACGAACATCGCGCGCGGGCACGATGGACGCAAGGGCTGCCGCAGCGGACAGCAAATGATAATGTTGTATTCTAGCCGCTCCGTTTCATTCGAAAGGTTTTTCATGTATTTCGAACTTCGCCCCCTGCATCCTAATTTCGGGTTGGAGATTGTCGGTGCCGATGTGACGCAACCGTTCACGGAGGCGCAATTCGAGGAAATCCGCGAGGCCTTCGAAACGCACTCGCTATTGCTGTTCCGGGGACCGGCCATCACCGACGAACAACAATTCGCCTTCAGCGCCCGGTTCGGCACACCGCAAATTTCCTTCAGCGGCAATCAGACCGGCGGCACTCATTTCTCGCGGCAAAGCAATATCGATCCGGAAACCGGCGAATTGCTGCCGCTCGACCACAAGCAGATGGTCTATCAAAGCGGCAATGTCATGTGGCATTCCGATAGCTCCTACCGAGAATCAGGATCGCTATGCTCGATCCTGTCCGCGCGCGAAGTGACGCCCGAAGGCGGGCATACGGAATTCGTCAGCCAGCGGGCCGCCTGGGACACCCTTCCCGCGGCGCGCCGGAAAACGCTGGAAGGACGCGTCGCGGTCCATAGCATCGTACATTCGCGCAACCTGATCGCGCCGAACCTCCTAACGAAAGAGCAGGAGAGAGAAATACCCGCCGCACGCCATCCGCTCGTGAAGATCAATCCAGTCAACCGTCGTAAATCGCTGTTCCTCGGCGCGCACGCGTCGCATATCGAAGATATGCCGGTCGCGGAAGGCCGCGCGCTGCTCAAGGCGCTTTTGTCGGAAGCAACTCAAGAACGGAATATTTATTCGCACCGCTGGGAGACCGGGGACGTGATCGTTTGGGACAATCGATGCATGCTGCACCGCGCAACACCCTTCGATGCCACCCGGCATCGCCGCCTGTTGCAGCGGACGACCGTACCGGGTGAACTTTCAGATCACGCCATTCTTTAGTTATCAGCACTTCGCCCCTCCGAACCCACTAACGACGAGAGCCCTTTGACTTACGACCAGCCAATCGAGCCGAATACCCCGAAGCCGCCGGCGTGGTTTCAGCGCGCCTTGGCGAACCGGCCCTTGTCGCGGCGGGTTACTGTCGAAGGCTGCGACATCCACTATTTGCGCTGGGGGCCAGAGACGTCGGACAGGCCTGGGATCCTGTTCGTCCATGGCGGCGGTGCACATGCCCGCTGGTGGTCCTATATCGCGCCCTTCTTTGCCGACGATCGACCGGTCGTCGCCATCGATTTTTCCGGCATGGGGGATAGCGGTTACCGGGACCGCTATGGCAGCGAATTCCATGTGCCGGAATTAGCCGCCGTCATCGCGGATGGAAATCTGGGCGCGCGTCCGCTCCTCGTCGGACACAGCTTCGGCGGCTACATGGTTATGTGTTATGGCCACCGCTATCCCGAGGCGCTGTCCGGTGCGGTGATCGTCGATTCCCCCTTACGGCCGGAAGACGCGGAAGGCGACAAATCCGAACGCGCCTATATCAAACCCAAATCGATATTTCCCGACTTCGAAACCATCGTTAGCAAGTTCAAGCTGATGCCCGTGCAACCTTGCGAAAACGATTTCCTGTTCGATTTCATTGCACGTAATTCGGTGATGGAAAATGAAGGCGGCTGGAGTTGGAAGTTCGACGTCGCTGCGCGTGGCGCGGCGCATTTCGACGAGCCGCTGGCCGAATATCTGAGGCATCCGTCGTACCGCAAAGCGCTGATCTATGGCGCTGAAAGCGCCATGGTCACGGCCGAGGCGGCCGCCTATATGAGGGATCTGTTCGGCCCTACCGATCCGTTCGTCTGCATGCCGGAATGCCACCATCACCTGATGCTCCAGCAGCCCCTAGGTTTTGTTGCCGTCCTACGCTGCATTTTCTCAGGCTGGGGGGTATAAGGACATTGCAAAAAGTTGATTGGAGCACGTTCTAAATGACCTATTTCTGGACCCCGGAACAGCGGCAGATCCGCGAGAGCGTGATGAAGCTGTGCGAACGCTTCGATGACCAGTATTGGCTGGACCGGGATACGACGGGAATTTTTCCAGAGGACTTTTGTCAGGCGATGGCCGACGAAGGCTGGGCGGGGATCGCCATGCCCGAGGAATATGGCGGCGCCGGGCTGGGCATTACCGAAGCCGCCGTCATGGCGCAGGCGATCACGGAGTCCGGCTGCGGCAATGCGGGCTTCGCCGCCATGGTCATCGGTATCTTTGGGCTGAACCCGGTGGTGGTGTTCGGCACGGACGAACAGAAACAGCGCTGGCTGCCCCCGATCATCAAACGCGACGATGTCGCCTGCTTCGCGGTGACCGAGCCCAATACCGGCCTGGATACGACGCGTCTGCAAACCAAGGCGGAATGGAACGGCGACCATTATGTGGTTCATGGCCAGAAGCTCTGGACCTCGACGGCGCTGCAGTCCAACAAGGTGCTGCTGATTGCCCGGACCAAGGGGCTGGAGGAGACCAAGAAGCCGATTGACGGCCTGTCCCTCTTTTATACCGATCTGGATCGCGACTATGTCGAAATTCGTCCCATCGACAAGATGGGCCGCAAGAGCGTCGACTCGAACCAGATGTTCATCGAGGGACTGCCCGTCCAAAAAGACGAGCTGATCGGCGAGGAAGGCAAAGGCTTCCGCTATCTGCTGCACGGGCTGAACGCCGAACGGGTCCTGATCGGCGCCTCGATGGTCGGGCTCGGCCGCTGCGCCCTACGGCACGCCGCGAATTATGCGCGCGAGCGCGTCGTGTTCGACCGCCCCATCGGCATGAACCAATCGATCCAGCATCCGCTGGCGGAATCCTACGCGGAACTGGAAGCGGCAAATCTGATGGCCTTCCAGGCCGCCAATCTGTACGACGCGGGTCAGGAATGCGGCCTCGAAGCCAACGCCGCAAAATATCTCGCCGGCGAAGCCACCTTCAAGGCCTGCACCAATGCGGTCATGACATTGGGCGGCATGGGTTACGCCAAGGAATTCCACGTCGAACGCTATCTGCGTGAATGCCTCATCCACCGCCTCGCCCCCGTCAGTCCGCAACTGATCCTCTGCTATCTGGCAGAAAAGGGATTGGATCTGCCGAAATCTTATTGAAGAGGGAGTGCTACCTGGAGAACCAGCTATTAGCAATGAACGGCTAGATAATATTGGGTTCACTTACTTATTCGATGAAGAAATTATTTTTCTTCACAGACCTACCTTTACGAACACTATAACTAATCCGAGATAAGCCTATATACTAACTAGACGTATAAAATTTATCTGTACCAAATGGAGATTATGCAAGTCGCTACGGCTAAAGCCAGAAGAAATCCACCAGCCCGCCGCAAACGGCTGGCATTTCGAACAAAGAATTTATCCATATCATCACGGATTTTCGGCACTAAACCTGAAAACACATTTACCATAGCAGCGGCAGCGGCGACAGCTATACCACCAATTGTCAACGGTAACCATTTCTGTAAATACCCCGCAACAGCAAATAAGGCAGCCGCGGCAACAAACAACAAGATAGCTTGAATACGAACACCGCTATCCTTTCTCGCCTCTCCTCCTGTATACCAATCGGGCACACCTGGTATTTCTCCTCCGCTGAGATGATCCAGTTTCTTCAAATTAAAAACTGTTCTCTTGTAAGGCAGACAAATTTGGGCAACGCGATCGCTCAATTCAGCGTTGTTCTTATATACCAATTGATTGGCATCATCTAATCCGAAAGGAATTCCTCTTGGAGTCCCCTTATGTACGATTTGTAGTTTATCGCTTAGAGCAAACGCAACACCAACCTCAAATAGACAGTTTCTATTCTTAGTATCCAAATCTGCGATTACAAATGTTGCTCCGGAAAGTAAATTCAACCAATCGCTACGAGCAGAGGTTCTAGTTATATTGTAGTCAAGGGAGCGATAGCAGGGCATGCCTGTTTCGCAAAAGACAGTTCGAGCAATAATTTCGTGTTCGGTTTGCCTCGAAAATGGAATTATATTAAATACGTAATTCGGTTGCGATTTCGACAAGTGCGATACGAATTCATCAATTGAACGTGCTAAGTTATCGGTAACTGCCGATTCTGTGTGTTCGACAGGATTTGCTAAAAACGGCACATCTGGGAGCGTCAAAATATTTGCGCTGTTCAGCACCTCGTCACTGATAAACTCATCATCTTTAAGTAGTTCGCGTGAATCACCAGCTCTCTTCGGCAACGAAATACTCGTTCGCTCCTCGGCATTGCCGAATATAAGGGCATGACCTCCGCTTTCGGTTAGTCGCTGCCTGAAAACTTCAACTCCCTCAGGATGAATGACCAACAAAGGCAGACCGTGCCTACTCGCCATGAGTATTTCCGGAAACTGGTAGGGCGACGTAGTTTGCAAGCCTTTGGTTTTTTGCATAACGGCAACAATACCGTGGCATCCAGCAATTACATCATCAATACGTTGCTGCCAATTGAGATTGCGTCCTGTATCACTCGTCTGATGAATTTTATGATCGCCGATAAGTGTAAAATCGCGCTGGGCGAGTTCTGTCGTGAGTATTAGCTCGAGTCCTTGGCTTGCACCACGCCAAGATCCAGAGAAATAGATGCGACGGTGATTGTCTTTCATATGTTGAATTTAGATGCCATTGTTCAATTAATGCAAATACTGTGTGAGTTGCCTTCGAAATAAGCGAATTGTAAATTTCTTTCCTTACCGAATACGACTGTCTCCAACTAACAGAGATCAGTTGCAACTGAACCACCCGCAAGTACCACGCAATACAGAGCCCCCAGCCCGAAACCCTATTGACCCGGCACGAAGTCCATCACGTTCCGCTGGAAAAATGTCAGAGCCGCTTCGGCGCCGCTGCCCCGTGCAAGGCCGCCAATCGCGTATTTCTGCGAATGCATCGCGCGCTGGATATTTTCACAGATCCACATATCCTCAAGCTGATGGTCGCCGGTTTCCGTCGGGTGCATGGTCAAATAGTCGAGATTGACGTATCCCGTTACCGGATCCACGGCCTGTTCGGAGGCGGAGATATCCTGCGCGACCCTGCCCTTCGTTCCCGGCAGTCCCCAGACCCGCGAGTGCAGCAAGGTCCGTTCCGGGCCGATCGGCAGCATTTGCGTAATCGAGAAATTATAGGGGTTCGGCAGTACGATGGTCGTCGGGAAGACCATGTAAACGCCGCCATAATCCGCCGCTTCCGCACTCTGGATTTGCGCCAGGTCCGGCTGATCGTTATAGCGGGCGACCGTCTGCGAAATGGCCCTCTTGCCGCCTTCGGAATCGGTCGCATACCAGACGAGATGACGGCCATGAACATCCCAGGTGTTCCGGTCCGGTGCCGGGCCACCGAGGGTGTGTTGATGCAGGTACTTCAGGTGATAGCCGTCGACGGCGTTCTCGTAGAACACCTTCCAATTGCACTTCATCTCGTAAGTCACATCGCGTGTCTCGGCGAGGGTCGAGACGTCATGCGGCCAGCCCACGTCGGGCAGATCGGCGAGCCAGGCATCAAAGTCCGCGTCGGGATCCGGATGGACAAATACAATGCCCCGAAACACACCGACCGCCGCCGGGTGCAGGCTCAGATGACTTTTTTCCAAACTGGGGAAACAGGCCGCCTCATTGGTCACGGCGATCAGCGCACCGTCGAGATCGTAACTCCAGGCATGATAGGGGCACAGGAACCCCTTGCCGGCATTCCCGGCACCTTCGACAAGCGCGCTGCCACGATGCCGGCACAAATTATGAAACGCGTGTAATTCTCCACCGTCGCCCCGCACGACCAG
>JAJFJB010000482.1 GCA_021774435.1 Alphaproteobacteria bacterium | reverse complement strand
GTGCCCGTGTTCGCCGGATAATAGTGAGACATCGATTCCAATCTTCGCGACGGCGCGTTCCCAACGGCTTTCGATACCGACATCGAACATCAATGCATCGTCGGCCGGAACGTTGAGCCAAGCATTTTGCTGGATTTCGTTGTCCAACTGTCCAGGCCCCCATCCCGCGTAGCCCAGCGCGAGGATGGCGCGCTGCGGCCCCTGATCGGCGGCGATGTCCTTCAAGACCTCAATCGTTGCCGTAAGCCCAACCCTGTTATCGACGATGATCGTGCCATCTTGCTCATATTCCAATGAATGCAGGACAAATCCACGGCCGGTTTCCACCGGTCCGCCATATTGGACGGTAATGTCTGCAGCGGGCTCCGCAACATCCATTTCGAGTTGAGCGAGCAGATCGCGAAAATTGATGCTGTCCAACGCTCGATTGACGATCAGGCCCATAGCACCATCGGCGTTATGGATACACATATAGATTACCGAGCGTTCAAATCTCGGGTCCTGCATGGCCGGCATCGCGACAAGCAGCTGGCCGGTCAAATATCCGGAGGTGCTGTCATTTTCATCCATTGCGCTGCCCAAATATTTCCAGCATCAATTGTTAAATGATACTGCTAACGGATGGTTAAAGGAACCGCGAGAAGTTAGGCAAATACGCGGCAACCCGCCGCAGCCTTGTTGCTTTATGGTGCGCACGGAAAAGTGACCCGAATTAACGATATGACTACATTATATATCGCTCATTAACGTAATGCGCGGTGCTCGGATTTATGAGTGCTTTAATAGGGATAGCGATTTGTACGTTTTTCGGAATGCTGTGGCCGTTTTGATGGTTTTGCTGTTTGCCGCCGCGCCGCGCACTGCTGTGGCAATGGCAGGAGACTGGGATTCAAACGAGCACGTGAAAGTACGTATCGTGTCCGCGGTCGAAGCGGTTGGAGAGCGTGAACACATTCCGTTGGGATTGCAATTCCAACTGCAGCCAGGGTGGAAGATCTATTGGCGTTCCCCCGGCGATGCGGGCTTTCCTCCGGATCCGCAGTGGATGGGGTCCAGCAATTTGAAGGAAGCAGCGCTGACATGGCCGGCGCCAAATCGGTTTTCGATCCTTGGGCTTGAAACGCTTGGCTATAAGGACGAAGTGGTCTTGCCATTTAATGCGGCCGTCGCCGCGCCCGGTGAGCCATTGCGATTGAAATCGCAAATTCGGTATCTGACATGCAAGGAAATTTGCATTCCTTACGAGGCAAAGGTTTCACTCGATTTGCCCTCGGGCCCTGCAAGCCCCGGTGCATATACGCATCTCATCAATAGCTATGTTTCACAGGTGCCTGGTGCCGGCGATCGTCATGGATTATCGGTTGAAAAGACCGTCTTGCTCTCGGGCAATCAAGATACGCTAATTCAAGTCGAGGCGCGCGGCCGGGAACCGTTTTCGAAGCCAGATTTGTATGTCGAAGGTCCTGAGGAAGCAATCTTTGGCAAGCCAACGGTTACTCTTTCCGAAGGTGGCAATCGCGTCGTCTTGCAAGTTGCTGCTCTTGGTGTCGCGCCGGAGATAATTGAGGGCAAATCACTTACCTTGACGCTTGTCGATGGTGACCGGTCGATGGAGACCGTCGCACCTTTTCGGTTTGGTGATCCCATTGCACCCGTATCGCTGCGACAAACAGAGGCTGAAGAATCCTCATTGTGGCGCGTTCTGGCCTTGGCACTATTGGGCGGGCTCATTTTAAATCTGATGCCCTGTGTTCTGCCGGTCTTGTCGATCAAACTGTTATCGGCTGTCCGCTACGGCGGCGGCGATGCGGGAAGTGTACGGTTTGGCTTCATTGCGACGGCGGCAGGCATTGTGATGTCGATGTTGGTCATTGCGGCGGCCCTCGTCGGTGTCAAATCGGCAGGCATGACCGTTGGGTGGGGCATCCAGTTTCAACAACCGCTCTTCCTTGTTTTCATGGCGCTTGTCGTGATGCTGTTCGCATACAACCTTTTTGGCTTGTTTGAAATCCAGTTGCCACAGCGCTTATCGGACATGGGTCTAAGCGCCGGCGACCGCCCGTCGGCCAGCGGACATTTCTTGACCGGCGCCTTCGCGACCTTATTGGCGACCCCTTGTTCAGCGCCTTTTGTCGGCACTGCCGTCGGTTTCGCGCTAAGCCGTAACGCAAGCGAAATATTCCTCGTGTTTACCGCGCTGGGTGTCGGGCTGGCATTGCCTTACTTTGCGGTCGCTGCATTTCCCAAAGTCGCGACAGCATTGCCGCGTCCGGGCCAATGGATGGTGGTATTGCGGCAAATCCTTGGGTTGGCATTGGTCGCCACTGCGGTTTGGCTGCTCACTGTCATTGCCGCGCAAATTGGCGCCGAGGGGGCCTACATTCTCGCCGCGCTGTTGGCACTGTCGGGAATTGTTCTGCTGACCCGGCGTCTGCCACAGTCCCGTCTGGGCCGGCATGCGGGCAAGTTTGTCTTGGTGCTGTCGATTGCAGCGCTCGCTCTTCCGATTGTAAGGGCACCGCAACCGGATGAAACGGTTTCCGGACCGGTTGGTATCTGGCAACCCTTCGACCAGGCTGAGCTTTCCCGCCTTGTAACGTCTGGGAAGACTGTTTTCGTGGACGTTACGGCGGACTGGTGCATTACGTGCCAGGTGAATAAAAAAGTCGTCCTGGATACGGAACCTGTCGCGGGTTGGCTGGGCAGCGAAAACGTCGTGGCGATGCGGGCGGACTGGACGAGGCCCAATGCCGAAATTGCGCATTACCTTGCCAGTTTCGGGCGATATGGTATTCCGTTCAACGCGATCTATGGCCCGAAAGCACCGCAAGGCCTCGCATTGCCGGAACTCCTGACGACGGCGCTTGTTGTCGAGGCTGCATCGAAATCGGGCAGTGCGACGAGTCTTATCGCCCGCCAATAGTGAATTTAAGGCCGCATCTTTTGATTTGCCCTGGACAAAGCGGTGGCGGAGCCTAAATCTTCTGTGGAAATGTTCCACAGACAAAATAACAAGGGAGAGTAGGCAATGGCGCTGCAAGTAGGTGATAAGGTTCCCTCCGTTACGCTATACGAGATGAGTAGCGAAGGTCCGGCTGCAGTTTCTACGGATGAGTTCTTTGCCGGCCGTAAAGTCGTATTATTCGCGCTGCCTGGCGCATTTACGCCGACATGCTCAGCTCAGCATGTTCCCGGATTCGTCAACAATGCGGAAGAAATTAAATCCAAGGGTGTTGATGAGATCGCATGTCTGGCCACCAACGATGCCTTTGTCATGGGTGCCTGGGGCAAGGATCAAGGTGCGGGTGACAAGGTGCGGATGCTGGCGGACGGAAGTGGCGATTTTACGCGCGCGGCCGGGTTTGAGTTCGATCTCAGCGAGCGTGGCCTCGGTGTCCGGTCGAAGCGCTATGCCATGGTCGTAGAAGACGGTGTCGTAAAGACCCTGAACCTCGAAGATGGTGGCGGGCTGACGATTTCGAGTGCCGAATCAATTCTCGAAGCGCTCTGAGACGCCATCATTCAGTAATTTAAAAATCGAACGCACCGCCGCCTGGAATAGCCTCACGGGCTAGGGCGTCGGCGCGTTCGTTTTCCGGGTGACCGGCATGACCCTTTACCCAACGCCATTCGACGTCGTGCTCGGCAATGGCTGCCTCGAGGCGTTGCCATAAATCGACATTCTTGACGGGTTTTTTGTTTGCGGTTCTCCAACCGCGCTGTTTCCAACTGTGAATCCATTTCGTAATCCCATCCCGTAGATAGGTGCTGTCGGTATGGATCACGATTTTTACGGGACGTTTCATGGCTTCCAGTGCATTGATCGCTGCCAGCATTTCCATCCGGTTATTGGTTGTTTCCGCCTCGCCACCCTGCAGTTCGCGTTCGACACCTTGAAAGCGCAACAGGGCGCCCCAACCGCCGGGGCCGGGGTTTCCGCTGCAGGCACCGTCCGTATAGACTTCAACCGCTTCCTTTTCCGCCATTATGCCAACCCGTAGGCGTTGGGCCCGCGTACATGCTGGTGGAATTGCAGTATGCCCAGATATTCCAATGGATCCTTCGGCTTAACCAGGGCGCCTTCAGGATGATTCAGCCAGTCGTACAGCCGGGTTAGAAGGAAGCGGACCGCACTTCCTCGCGCGAGTAATGGAAGGGCGGACAGTTCCTCGTCGGAAAAGGCACGGACTTTCCGGTAATTCGAGAGCATCAGGCGCGCTTTGGTGACATTGAAACTGCCATCGCGCTCAAAGCACCATGCGTTGAGACAAATGCCGAGGTCATAAGCAAAGAAGTCATTACAGGCGAAGTAGAAATCGATCATCCCGGAGAGCTTGTCCCCAAGAAAGAATACATTGTCAGGAAAAAGATCGGCATGGCAGACGCCAGACGGCAATGCCGTAGGCCATTGCGCTTCCAGAAGACGAATTTCCGGGTCGAGAATCGCATTTAATCCCGGGTCTACTTCGTTTGCGCGCGCGCGACAGGATTCGTAGAGAGGTCGCCAATCTCGGACGGAGAGATCGTTTTTTCGATGCATTTCAAAGGACGACCCGGCAATGTGCAGTCGCGCCAGCGCGGTACCCAGTTCTGCGCAATGATGGGGCTGAATGCGGCGCGGCCACATTCCCTCCAAGAAAGTTATTATCGCTGCGGGTCGTTGGCAAAGTTCCCGTAAGACGATCCCGTCCCGACCGGGTAGCGGCGTAGGGCAGGCGATGCCTTGTGCTGCCAAATGTTCCATGAAACCGACGAAATAAGGCAGATCACTAGCACGGACCCGCTTTTCATATAGCGTCAGAATATAGGAGTTGCGTGTGGTTTGGAGCAGATAGTTCGAATTTTCGACACCCTCGGCGATACCTTTGAATGATACGACGTCACCAATATCGTATGCCGCGACAAACTCGATAAGTTCTTCATCGCTGACCTCGGTATACACCGCCATAATGAAATTCCTGAATTTTTCGTGTGAAACGAAGGTTGGCCGCGACGGGCGCGGACGGTTCTGGTACTCTTGACGCCGTGTCATGGGGCGACCATAAATTCTCCATTCAGGGCCTTGTTTCTGAGGCCTATCGACAATTTTCCTGCGACTAACGAACGTGAAACTAATACATCCAGGATAAGGAAGAAACCAGACATGGCGGAACCGGAAATCGCGCAAAAAGCGCCTTATGAAGTGGCTGTTAAAGAGGGTGAGAGTTACTGGTGGTGCGCTTGCGGCAAAAGCAAGTCGCAGCCGTTTTGCGATGGCAGCCACAAAGGCTCAGGTATCTCGCCAATGGAATATACCGCAACGCGATCCAAGAATGTTTATTTCTGTGGTTGCAAGCGCACGGCAAATTCTCCGCTTTGCGACGGTGCGCATTCCACACTTTGACGTCTTACACGCCTTGATTCGGTTAATGACAAAGAAACTTTTGCTTCTCGCGGCGGCAATTGCGTTGTCTGCCTGTGCAAAGAGTACTGAGGAGCAAATTGCCTGCCCCGGCGTCGAAGTGCTGCA
>JAJFJB010000481.1 GCA_021774435.1 Alphaproteobacteria bacterium | reverse complement strand
CCTGATAGGTTTCGTCAATCAGGCTAGCGGCGGCCGCTTCTTCGGGGCTGAGGCGGCCTTCCGCTACCGCCAACGCGATGATGATCGATCCGGATGCCGCGGTCAGGCTGTGTAGTGCCGACAATGCGAATTCATCCCGCGCGGCGATCTGCTCACGCAGTGCCGCCACCGCGCCGGCGTCCTGCTCTATGGGAACGATTCCCTGCGTTATGCGGAATTGCGCACCATAGCGCTCTGCCGCCCAATCCAACAAAGGTTGCCAGGTGAAGGATTGCCGTTCGGCGAGCCCCTCCGGCGTCGCTGCGCGATAGCACAATAAATCGGTCTCAGCGTACCCCGCGATTTCCTTGACGACTTCCTCCTGACGGGGCCGTACCCGGTCTATCGCGGAATTCGCAAAGCGGGTCATCGGCATGCTTTCCGGCTCGATTTCCTCACCTTGCGCATTCCATTCCGCGGCAATGCCCTCAGCCGCCTCTTGCGTGCGCAAGGTGAGCGCGACCCGTCCCGGAGAAAGCATCGGGCGCCCATCCAATACGACCGAAAATTGACCGTGCTCCGAGACGACCGATGCCTCGCGATAAAACCGCTTCATCGACAGACTAGTTGCCGAACAGCTTCTTGAGCGTTCCACCGACACCCTTTTCAATAGACTTCAGCGGCTCTTTTACCGCATCCGTTACAGAAGGTGCGCCGGTTGCTGCCGGTTTCGCCACCGGCTTTCCTTTCGCACCCTTACCGCATGAACTTTCTTCACCGGCACCGGTTTCTCCGAGACCGACGATGAGCGCTGGCGGGAACGCGATTCCCCCCACAAGGCCACCGATTTTACGAGCCGCGGCCAGCTTGTTCACGCCAAATTCAGGCTTCGCCAAGGTTCCCGTGATCACAAGGGGCACCGCCGTATTCACGGTTGCGGATCTAGGTTGTGGGTCCACTTCCAGATCCAATGCCTCGGTCGCCAGATTGATCGTTCCCTTACCGGAAATAATCGAATAATCGGTGTCGAACAGCAGCGCCTTACTCGTCGCCAAGCCCTTCACAATGTCGAACTGACTGACAACACAGTTGATCACCGTATATTCACCCTGTTTGCCGACGACAAGTTCCGTGAGCATTTTCGTCGGGCCGCCGATAAAGGTATCCAGTGCGGTGCTTTTCATACGGCCCGCCCCCATGGCGACCTGAGTCTTGCCATTGAGGCCTGCCATCAACGCGCGCACCGATCCCCCTTGTCCTTTAAGGTCGATATTGACGTTGACCTTGCCTTCCAGGAGATCGGTGATCGCCATGTCGGACAGGAACTTACCCGCGTCGAATTTAGACACCTTCACATTGGTATCGAGTGACGGGGTCGCGGCGGCACCGTTCAACCGAACGCTACCATCGAGAACGCCATCGGCAACGACGGCCTTGAGCGGCGAGACCCGCAAGTCACCACCTTTCAGAGACAAACCGACATCGACATTCTTCGCTTCGACGGCCGCGACCAGCGTCTCGATCGTCAGCTTGATTTTCGCGTCGACTGCCTTCAATCCGTCAAGCGGTAGCGGGTCGTCGGGGAATACCCGGCCATCGCCCTTGTCCGTTTGGGCCGATGCCGCGGGCGGCGCCTTTTCGCCCTTATCTTCGGGACTGCCTGCCTTCACGAAGTCCGCGATATCGATCCGGGTCGATTTGAAGGTTCCGTCAATCGCCGGCACTTTCGAGGCAAGATTCGCGCTAACGGAGCCGGAAAGGTCGCTGCCGCCGATTTTTGCCGCAAGACCGGAGAGCGTGACCTTTGACGCGATATCACCGCCGACTTTTGCCTTAACGCTGTAGGGCCCGAGCGGGGGCACGGGCGAGCCTGCCAGCTTCGAAAGGGTCGCGAGACTCTCTCCTTCAACGGATAGCGCCAAATCGAGTCCCTTGACGGCCGCAACGTCGGCGATCGCGCCTTTTACGCCAACCGTGGCGCCGCCGGCTTCGAGCTTTAGATCAACCGGCCACGGCGTTCCCGCGGCCATCATCGCCGACGGCGCGCCGAGCGTACCCGATGCCTTGAGAGGATTTTCGTTGTAAGAGCCCTCAAAAACAAGATTGAGCGGCGCATCGATTCCATCGCCTTTCAGCGACAACTCTTCGACAACCAGCGCAATGGTCTGCTTGGATACGGCGTCCTTATACGTTATCCGCGCGTCTTCAATCGAAACGTGCCGCACGACCGGGAGCTGAGTGGCACCGGACGACGCATCAGCGGGTTTTTCTTCCGCGGCCGCGGCAGCGAAGACGTAGTTCGCTTCACCCTTCGCATTCTTCTCCAAAAGGACATCGGCCCCTTTTAGGATGATTTTTTTGATGTCGACATTTCCGGAAATCAACGGGATCAACGCGACCTGCGCCTCGAAGCGCTCAACGGAAACCATATCCGGACGCGAGCCCCAAGCGGCGTTGGCAAACTTAACGCCGCTCACGCCCAGCGCCGGGTTAAGTGACAGTGCAAGCTTGATGTCGCCGTCGATCGTCAATTCCCGGCCCGTCGCCTGCTTCACCTGTGCTTGGATTTCAGGTTTGTAGTCATTGAAATCGATTACTGTCAGCACGACAACGACCGCAACGACAAGTATGGCAATAAGCCCGACGAGAAACTTTAGAATAGTTCCGATTTTCATGATGAAGTCTCCCAAATTCCAGCGATGG
>JAJFJB010000049.1 GCA_021774435.1 Alphaproteobacteria bacterium | reverse complement strand
TCTCCCGCTCATTCTGCGCGGCGTTCGCGTGCCGCACGAGCATTTCAACGGATTCATAAACCTGCCGACGATTTGGATTCAGCGTATCGAAAGCACCGGCCCGGGTCAGGTTTTCGACCTGACGCTTGTTCAAGACGCTGGTATCGAGACGCCCCGCGAAATCAAAAACCGACTCATAGGGACCGTTCTCCGCACGCTCCTTAACGACTGTCTCCATCGCCGCCGAACCGACATTTTTGAGGGCTGACAGGGCATATCGAACAGCACTTTCGTCCTCGCTGATCGCCTCAACCGTGAAATCGACACCAGATTTGTTGATGTTCGGCGGGAGCAGCTGGATTTTCATTCGATCCAGTTCGGAGCGAAACAGCCCAAGTTTATCCGTGTTTCCCATATCCTCGCTCATCGAAGCTGCAAGGAATTCGACCGGATAATTAGCCTTGAGATAGGCTGTCTGATAGGCGACCAAGGCATAGGCGGCGGCGTGGGACTTGTTAAAGCCGTAGCCTGCGAATTTCGCGACCTGATCAAATATCCGCCCGGCAAGCGCTTCATCGACGTCACGTTCGACAGCCCCTTTAACGAAATCATGGCGCTGCGCATCCATTTCGGCCTGGATCTTCTTACCCATCGCGCGGCGCAGCAGGTCGGCCCCACCAAGGCTAAATCCCGAAAGCGTCTGCGCAATCTGCATGACCTGTTCCTGATAGATCATGATCCCGTAGGTTTCCTTTAGGATCCCTTCGAGCGACGGATGCAGATAGTCGGGTGTTTCTTCCCCGTGCTTACGCTTGATAAAACTTGGGATATTGTCCATCGGGCCCGGACGGTATAGCGCCACGACAGCGATGATATCCTCGAACCTGTCCGGCCTCAGCTTCTTAAGGACATCGCGCAACCCCGAACTTTCAAGCTGGAACACACCGGTCGAGTCCGCATTGCACAGCATCTCGAACGTTTTCGCGTCATCCAGCGGCAACTGATCGAGCTCGATATCGATGCCCCGATCCTTTAGACGGCGGACCGTGCCCGACAATACCGTGAGTGTTTTGAGGCCTAGGAAGTCGAACTTTACCAGGCCCGCCTGTTCGACATACTTCATATTGAACTGAGTCACCGGCATCGTGGACCGTGAGTCCCGATAAAGCGGTACGAGTTCATGCAACGGCCGGTCACCAATCACGACACCAGCAGCATGTGTCGAGGCGTGCCGGTAAAGCCCTTCGAGCTTCAATGAAATATCGACAAGGCGCCCTACCGAAGCATCCTCATTACGCATTTCCTGCAACAGTGGCTCATCGTCGAGCGCTTTCTTCAAACTCACCGGGTTCGCTGGGTTATACGGGACGAGTTTGCTGATCCTATCGACTTGTCCATAAGGCATCTCAAGCACCCGGCCGACATCGCGCAATACCGCGCGCGCTTCCAGTTTTCCGAATGTAATAATCTGCGCAACCCGGTCTGTGCCGTATTCGTTCTGGACATACCGGATAACGTCGTCCCGACGGTCCTTACAGAAATCGATGTCGAAATCAGGCATTGAAACACGTTCCGGATTAAGGAAGCGTTCGAACAGCAGGTCAAATCTTAGCGGATCAAGGTCAGTGATCGTCAATGCCCAGGCAACAACCGAACCAGCGCCCGAGCCACGGCCGGGACCGACAGGAATATCCTCGTTTTTTGCCCATTGAATGAAATCGGCAACGATCAGAAAATAGCCGGGGAAGCCCATCTGAGCGATAACGTCCAATTCGTAGACAAGACGTTCGCGGTAGGGTTTGGCGACGGCTTCGCGCTCTGCCGCGCTTTGTTCTGCTCCGAACACCTGCAGTGCAAGACGGTTTTCCAGCCCTTCAGCGGCCATCTCCCGCAGGACTTCTTCTTCTCCCCTACCCTGCAGCTTCGGGTAGGGCGGTAGGATCGGCTCATGTGTATCGGGCATGAAACCGCAACGCCGGGCGACGACAAGCGTGTTGTCGATGGCTTCGGGAAGGTCGGCAAACAGCTCGCGCATTTCTTCGGGCGACTTGAAATAATGATCCGCAGTGACGCGGCGCCGGTCGGCGCGCGATACCGTCGTGCCTTCCGCAATGCACATGAGCGCGTCATGCGCTTCATGCATGTGTTTCTCGGCGAAAAATACTTCATTGGTCGCGACAAGAGGGATGTTGTGTGTGTAAGCGAGCTCGACAAATTCAGGTTCGATACGATCTTCGTCAGGCAAACCGTGCCGCATGAGTTCGATGTAAATCCGGCCCTCGAAGATTTTACCAAGCCGCAACAACATTTCCTCGGCTGCCGGCCGCTGCCCTTCCAGAAGTAATCGTCCGACACCGCCCGAGACGCCACCGGTGAGTGCGATCAATCCCGCGTTGCGGGATTCCAAATCAGCCAACGTAATTTGCGCCGCATCATCCGCCGCCGAATCCAGAAACGAACGGCTCACCAAATCAAGAAGATTTCCGTATCCTTCCGCTGACTGGGCCAGCAAAACAAGGCAATCGCTCGTCAGCGCCGCGCCGCCATGGACACTCTCATCCTCGCGCCGAACAGCAAGTTGGCAACCGATGATCGGTTGGATACCGGACTTTCGTGCCGATAGAGAAAATTCAAGCGCACCGAAGAGATTACCCGTATCCGCCACACCAACGGCAGGCATATCGTACTTCGCGCATAGCGCCGCCAAATCCGGAATTTTAATCGCGCCCTCGGAAAGCGAGAAGGCGTCGTGAACTCTTAAATGAACGAAGTCTGCATGTGTCATATGTACAAATTACACGCTGCAGAATTGCTTGTCAGCCGGAACGCAAATCGAACATCTAGTATAATATTAAGTTATGCTCTCGACATATTGTGTAGAGAAGGAATTCTCTATGGGGATCACGGCGACGGCTGCGGCGACTAACGCACAAAAACTGTCCTACGCGGGAAAATCAAAAAATTCTCTTCTATCTAAAATAAGCAAGGACGCTTCACTGTCTTCAAAAACACTCCCCTTCACGCTCGAAAAACGCCGATTAACGAGTTGGTAACAGCAATTCGATACAATTTATCTGTCAGTTCCTCTACTAAATTAACCAATTAGTACTCCTTATTTTAAGGGATAGAACACCAAAGCACCGCGCAAATCAGACGCCGAAAAATTAGCTTAAACCGCGTATCAGGAAACTCCAACAGATCCAGTTGGTCACGCCATAAGATGCCAATTTTTCTAATTATATTACGCATAGCGCTGGTTATCTTAGCGGCTATAGGTTTGACCGTGTTCTTACTTCCTATGCTAACGGCGTCACCTATATTCCTTGATGTGCATAGCGGGCAGGCCTCCTTTGTAATTGCTTTGGGCGTTTTGATCCTGGTCGCTAGTCCACTCATTTATTACTGGGTAATACGCCCGCACATCTCTGCGCGACGGCAAGCCGAAGCGACCCTAATCGACGTGATCGAGAACATATCCGAAGGCTTCCTGATGTACGATGCGGACGACCGTCTCGCACTCTGCAATACTAAATTTCGCGAATTATACGCGGTCGCCGCCGATATTTTCCTGCCTGGGACGAAATTCGAAGACTTATTGCGAGCCGGCATAGCGCGGGGACAATATCCTGAAGCAATCGACCGCGTTGAAGATTGGGTCACCGAGCGAGTACAACAACACCGCAACCCGGGGGAGGCGATCGAACGGCAGCTCCCGGATGGCCGCTGGGTAAAAATTACGGAAGCACGAACCAGCAACGGAAGTACAGTTGGAATTCGAACCGACATCACGGACCTGAAAACACGCGAAAAAATAATCCGTGACAGTGAAGAACGGTTGCATCAAGTCGTCGATTCTCTGCAGGAGGGGTTTGTGCTGTACGATGCCGACGACCGGATCGTTATGTGGAATGAGAAATGGCTAAGTATCCATAAGGATACAGCGGACATTGTGAGAGTAGGTCTTACTTTCGAACAGCTCGTCCGAGCAAGCGTTTCTCGAAAGATGTTTCCGGAAGCATTCGGCCGGGATGAAGAATTCATCCGCGAGCGAATTTATCAGCACCGCAATCCTGGCGAGGCATTAATTCGTCGGCATCATGATGGCCGTTGGTACACAATACGCGAGGTCCCAACGCCCGAAGGCGGCATATTCGCAATCAGTATCGACATCACGGAACTGAAAAATGCGGAGACCAAAGCACAGGAAGCGCGGCTGCAAGCAGAACGCGCCGATAAGTCTAAATCCGAATTTCTCGCCAATATGAGCCATGAGTTCAGAACACCTCTGAACGCGATTATTGGGTTTTCGGACATTATGGAAAATGAGACGTTTGGCCCTATTGGCAGTGTCAAATATCAAAATTACGCGAGTGACATCAGAGACTCCGGCAAACATCTTCTCGCCCTTATCAGCGACATTCTGGACTTAGCCAAAATTGAGTCCGGCAAGGGTGAATTGAACGAGGAAAGAGTCAGTGCCACCGAGATCGCGAATTCAGCGATCAAGCTCGTCCAACAAAGTGCGACGGCAAAACGTATCGAATTGGTCTTATGCGCACCGGATTACACGGCGGAATTATGGGCCGACGAACGAAAGTTAATGCAAATTATGATCAACCTTCTAACCAACGCCATAAAATTTACCGAGACCGGAGGGAGCGTTTCGCTCGGAATCAGTTGCGACCCAAACTACGGCTTTATCTTTGAGGTTGCAGATACTGGGATTGGAATAGCGCCTGAGAATATTTCCAGTGCTATGTCCCAATTTAAACAGATAGATAGCACACAAAACCGGCAACTCGACGGAACGGGCCTTGGCCTGCCATTAACAAACGCCCTTGTCGAACTACATGGTGGCTCCTTGGCGATGCGGAGCGAACTTGGCGTCGGAACCGTCGTGACGGTGCGTTTCCCCAGGGATCGAAATATAATGCAATCTCGGCGAGACTTGAGCGTTTTTGCTTCATTATAAATCTGAGAAATGCTCCACGCCGGACAGCAGGAAAAAGCAAAATTATTCCTCGATAAGCACGCCTTCTTCCAATCGGACAACACGATCCATCTTTGCCGCCAGATCGAGGTTGTGCGTTGCGATCAGCGCGGCCAATCCACTGTTGCGCACTGATTTGAGCAGTAGATCGAAAACGCCTTCCGCAGTATGCGCATCCAGGTTTCCCGTCGGCTCGTCAGCAAGCAAAAGACGGGGCTCATTCGCTAAAGCGCGCGCAATGGCGACTCGTTGCTGCTCGCCGCCTGACAGCCGCGCCGGCCGATGCGTCGCACGGTCGGCTAAACCGACAGATTCGATAAGACCTTCCGCACGTTCGCGCGCTTCGCGGCGCGATTTTGCCGAGATCATCTGCGGCAACATTACATTTTCGGCGGCCGAAAACTCCGGCAACAGATGATGAAACTGATAAACAAAGCCGATTTCGTTGCGGCGCAACGCGGTGCGGGCGCTATCGGACAATGCGCCACAGGCACGGCCCGCAATGCTTACCTCGCCACCATCGGGCATTTCAAGCAAACCCGCGACATGCAGCAGCGTTGATTTGCCCGCGCCCGAGGGGCCAACGAGGCCAACGAGGTCCCCTGCCCCTATACTTAGAGACGCGTCCCGGATGACTTCGAGTTTGGACTCCGCCTGCTTGTAGGTCCGAACCACCCTGTCGAGTTCGAGTATGGCCGGCTCATTCATAGCGCAGGACTTCCACGGGATCGAGCCGCGCCGCTCTGCGCGCCGGTATGATTGACGCCAGGAAAGATAAAACCAATGCCATCGAAATTACTGTTACGACCTCGACCATATCGATCTTCGCCGGTAGGCGCGAAAGGAAGTAGATTTCCGCGTTGAACAGGTTTGCGCCCGTGAGCGTCTGAATCCATTGCCGGATCGTCTCGATATTGGCTGCAAACGCGATGCCCAGCGCACTGCCGGCAATTGTCCCGATGATGCCGACACTTGCCCCTGTCATAAAGAATACCCGCAGGATCATCCCCTGCGTTGCCCCCATCGTACGGAGGATCGCGATGCCCTTGCCCTTGTCGTTGACAAGCATGATCTGGCTGGAGATGACATTAAACGCCGCGACGACGATGATCAGCGTGAGGATGAGGAACATCACATTGCGTTCGACCTGAAGGGCCGTAAAGAAGTTCGAATTCACGCGCTGCCAATCCAGAATACGAAATCCCGCGCCGATCGCGCCCCTGATCTCGGCACCGACCTGAAAGACGTCATCCGGATTGTCGGTCATGACCTCGATAGCGGACGCCGCCCCTTTCTTCCGAAAGAAGATCTGCGCCTGCTTCAAGGGCATGTAAATGAACGTGCTGTCGTACTCGGACATACCCACTTCGAACACGGCCGCAACCTTATAGCCCTTCGTGCGGGGCATCGTGCCAAATGCGCTCGGGTTGCCTTGCGGCGAAATCAGAGTGATCTTATCACCGGGCCGCAAGCGCATATTTTGCGACATTCGACTGCCGATGATGACGCCCTTGCCATCCTCGAATCCGTCCAGCCCCCCAGTGATAATGTTGTTGACCAGTAAGGGGCGACGTTTGAAATCCGCTTCCCGCAGTCCTCGAACGACTGCGCCGGATGCAACGCCATGCGCGGTTGCCATGACTTGCCCCTCGACGATCGGCGCGGCCGAAACAACACCTGGCAGGATTCTGATTTTCTCGAGGATCGGATCGAAATCTTCAACTGTTCTGTAATTCGTTGAAACGTTGATATGTCCGTTTACGCCGAGTATCCGGGACAACAATTCCTGCCGGAACCCATTCATGACCGCCATGACGATAATGAGCGTTGCAACACCGAGCATGATCCCGGAGAACGAAAACCAGGCGATGACAGAAATAAACCCTTCCTGGCGCCGTGAACGCAAATAGCGGAAGGCAACCAGCCGCTCGAACGCGTTGAACATGCTAGCCTGCCAGCCGCGAGAGAGCAGCATCGATCGTCAGTTCCTCCGTCTCACCGGAACGACGATTCTTCAACTCCACTTTCCCTTCCTTAATGCCGCGCGGACCGGCAATGAGTTGCCACGGCAAGCCAATCAAATCCATATCCGCAAACTTGGCGCCCGCCCGCTCGGATCGGTCATCGTAAAGAACCTCAACACCTGCCGCAGACAATTTTCCATAAATGTCTTCGCACGCCGCATCGCAGGCATCGTCACCGGATCGCAAATTGATGACACCGACTTTGAACGGCGCGACGGATTCCGGCCAGATAATGCCTTTGTCGTCGTGGCTCGCCTCAATTATCGCGCCCACAAGCCGGGACACGCCAATGCCGTAGGAGCCCATCTGGACGGCAACGTCTTCGCCATCGGGCGTGCTGACATAAGCCCCCAAAGGCTTGGAATATCTGTCGCCGAAAAAGAAGATATGCCCGACTTCGATCCCGCGCGCCGAAACGCGGCGGTCTTCGGGTACAGCATTTTCGAACTTCGCCGCGTCATGCATTTCATCGGTGGCCGCATAGAGACTCGTCCATTCGTCGACAATCTGCTGCAGGTCTGAATCGTAATCTATTTCACGCTGCAGGACATCGCGTTCCAGGAAATCCCTGTGGCAGAACACTTCGCTCTCGCCCGTATCGGCCAGAATAATGAACTCATGGCTCAAATCGCCGCCGATCGGCCCCGTATCGGCCTGCATGGGAATGGCCTGCAGTTCCAGTCGCGCGTAGGTTCGCAGATAGGCGACGAACATCTTGTTGTACGCCATTCGGCACGCGTCTGCATCGATGTCAAAGGAATAGGCATCTTTCATCAGAAATTCCCGCCCGCGCATAACGCCGAATCGCGGCCGGATTTCGTCGCGGAATTTCCACTGAATATGGTACAGGTTTTTCGGCAACTGCCGGTAGCTCTTCACATGGGCGCTGAATATCTCCGTGATTACTTCCTCATTGGTCGGGCCATAGAGCATTTCGCGGTCATGACGGTCGGTGATGCGAAGCATTTCGAGGCCGTAATCTTCATAGCGGCCGCTTTCCCGCCACAAATCTGCTGATTGAATTGTTGGCATCAGCATTTCCTGTGCGCCCGCCGCGTCCTGCTCCTCTCGGACAATCTGTTCGATTTTCTTCATCACCCTGAACCCCATCGGCAACCAGGAAAATATTCCCGCGCTGGATTGCCGGATCATGCCGGCACGCAGCATATAGCGATGCGAAACGATCTGCGCTTCGCTGGGCGTTTCCTTAAGTGTGGGAAGAAAGTATTGGGAAAGACGCATCGGGGATGCTCCGGAATGTAGCCTTAAAAATGCTCGGGGAATTTAGGGAATGCCCCAGCGGATGTCCATCTGCGCCAATTACTTCGATTTACGCAATATTTCTTTGCATTTGCGTGACAATAAGCGCGTGTCCCTCCGCGAAAGCTTTTCGCCATTGAAGGTCGCGCGGTTCGAGTTCATGTCAAACTTGATGGTCCCGACATTCAGTGACGTTTCGCCAAATCGCGCTGCTCCCCCTTTTAGCGGATTTAGCGCGATCGAAAATTCAAGAACCTCCGGCACAGGATTCTTGAGAGCTGGGGAGCTATCGACATCAGCCGGCGCCACTTTACGACCGCGCACATCGACGCCCGGTTGGTAGGCAACATCCGCGGCGGGGTGATGCTCGATTAATTGAATACAGTCCACTTCCGTTATACGGACAGTGGACTGCGCTGCCACCTGCGCACCGGAAAAGAGAAATATTGCAAGGAAAACTGCCGTTATTTGCATCATTGGGCCTCAGAGCAAATTCACAAAATCGTTCGAATTCCTAAAATGGGTTCGAACAACCTTGATTTACTCTAATGTGGTGTCGCCCGAACCAAACCTAAAGCACAAAAAATTCCTTACAAGAATCGAGCCAAAGTGAACCAGCCCTGCCTCAATAATGTTCGGCAGTTACGCTCAGAACCAAGCGTAACCCGCATTTCCCGGCGCTGGTAAAGGGGTCGTACCGAAGGACCACGAACAAGCCGCCGCGCCTGAGCAATTCTAGGCCTCCGCGCACCCGCTCGTCCTGCAACCAAAAGAGATGATGTCAAAGTAGGGACCCACCCCCTAGACGGTCGTAATCTAGAGGGAATGGTCAAGATCGCTTATTCCGTCTCCGTGCTGCGCAAAGGCCTATCAGGCCGAGACCAAAAATCGTTAGCGTGCCAGGCTCAGGCACCGAATTCACCTCGAAGCTCAGTAACGCATCAAAGCCAACTAAAGATGGGTCCCCAGGGTGCATGCGCTGGGCAGGCGCAAAAGGCGAACGAGAGTTTGTATTATTTACCCACAGCCGCAGGACGTTCGTGTCGCCAATATTGAACAATAGCGGATCGGTAAGCGAGAAATCCGGGAAGCCAAAGGGGCTCTGAAGCGTGACAGGGTTGAGTGAGGGCTGAATGCCCGCGCCAAGAGGTGTGCCTGCGTAGACGTCGCTGCCATCGATACGGCCGGATACGGGCGCTCCCGAAAGGTTGCCCCAGAAATTCACCTCGTTTCCGTTCAGATGGAGACCTACCCGATCGTCGGCTCCGATTTCGGTTACTTCTAAAACGACGTTGGTGGCCCCTGACGGCAGGTCGAAGGTTAAATAGAAAAATTGGACACCCAGGTAGGCCGGGTAGCCAGCGGCTAATGCGTCTGGCCCGTATGCGGTATTGGAGCCGATGCGGCAATTACCGCCAAGCATATGGCAGCTGCCTTTGGTTGTCGGGCCTGGAAAAAAAGGATCGTTGTCAACATACGACGCGAAACGTGCGTCGTTGAAGTCACCCGTATAATTCCATGTCACGCCAGGATCGACGGCACCGCGCGATATTCCGGCTTTCCCATCATTGCCAGTGTTAATGCGAATTGGTATCGCTTCCGAAACGGTCGGGAAACCAAGTACTATGATCGTCAGCAACAGCGCTCCAAGGCCCCGGACAGAAAGACGACGGATACTGCCCGCACCTTGCCCAGCGGCTTTGTCTGTTATTGGTCTGAGTGATGCTTCCATTACGCCTTCCTCCTTCACGGCACAGCTGCACATCACATCATCAACAATACGTCACGGAGGATATATAAGGGGGAATACGTATGGCTGGGCCAAGAAGCCGCGCCACGGGCCATGGTGAAATCGTCAGCAATTGTTGCAGGACAAGCCAACGCATTCTTTGCAGCTAATATCAGGATCGTCGCTCTGGGTTTGAATTTTTATAAATCCCAGAACGCCGGATCGACGACCATCCAAGGCGGTGTTAACGCTTCCAACTGATTATGCACGGGACAGCTGGGAACATGCGCACCGGGTAAATAGCCCGTGCTCATTAAAAATTCGCCGGTGATTTCGCCGCCGGTAAACAGGAACGTCTGTTTGAACAGCTTAACCCAATCCGCTTTTTGCAACGGATGATGGGCATCCAGCCAGGATTTAAACCCGCCATGGCTATCGCGCATCGCCCGAATCCGCCTTGCATTCTCAATCGCGGCGTCCACTTTCAGCCGATTGCGAATAATAGCCGCATCCGTCAGTAGCCGGCCCCGCTCACTTTCTCCATATTCCGCGACCTTATCGACGTCGAACGCTTCAAATGCCTCGAAGAAGGCCGCGCGCTTCTTGAGAATCGTCAACCATGACAGACCGGCTTGATTAATTTCCAAGACCAGCCGCTCAAGCAATGCCGCTTCATCGACAGTCGGAAAACCGTACTCGCTGTCATGGTATGGCCCGTGGAAAGGGTGGCCTGGTGCGGTATCACAATAGGTTGTCATGGCTAATCGGCTTCAAGGAAAGTCGGGCTATGAAACGGTTTCGCGGAAACTGATTAGCCCGGAATCAAGAACCATCCAAGCGATACCAAAGAGAATTGCAGCGATGCCCGTGGTTATCGCCATTTTCGTGATCACGCGCGGCTTTTCCGGCGCGCCAGCATCATGTCCCGGCTCGGGATTGTCAGGCCGCTGCGCCCCCCAAGGCAATACCATGAAAAAGACGATCCACCAGATGACCAAATAGGTAACGACACCACTAACCCATCCCATTACGCAAATGCCTACACTTGTTCCAGTTCAACGAGGGTTCCCGCGAAATCTTTCGGATGTAAAAATAATACAGGTTTGTCATGTGCACCGGTTTTCGGTTCCCCGTCGCCCAGCACCCGAGCACCCTGCGCCTTGAGCCGGTCGCGGGCAGCAAAGATGTCGGAAACCTCATAACAGACATGATGCATACCGCCTGCTGGATTGCGATCAAGAAATGTCTGGATCGGCGAATCGTCGCCGTACGGGTGCAACAATTCAATCTTGCTGTTATCAAGTTCCACGAAAACGACGGTAACCCCGTGATCGGGCAAGTTTACCGGTTCCGTCACGGTTCCTCCGAGGGCGTCGCGATACATCGCGCTCGCCGCTTCCAGATCCGGAACGGCAATCGCCACATGATTCAATCGGCCGATCATAACGTCTGATCCTTCAAATCTTCGGGCTGCAACCGATATATGCCTAGCAATTATAATCGCACAAGATGAACATCCACGGTCGGACGTTTCCCGCAGAGCGCACGGAACCGCCGCCGCACCGCCACCCTGACCGCCTCACGGATAGCGTCATCGTTGCGCCGCGAAGGCCGCGGTAAATCCTCAACAACTTCGGCAGCGGTATCGATTATCGAATCGGCGATCTCGTGATCTTCCTCCAAATCGAATACCCCGTGCGTCGAGACTTGCGGATCCGCCTGCAATTCTCCGGCACCGTCAATGACGAGCGAAACGACCGCCGCACCGCTGTGAAGCATTTTACGCCGTTCCCGAAGCGCGCCACTGCCCATCGAAATTAGTCGGCTCCCATCCAGCGCCAGCCTACCGCTGAACACTTCGTCGACGACAGCGGCAGGACCCGGCGCAAGTTTCAGTACCGTGCCGTTGGGTGCTAGATGCGCTTCGGGGACCTGGCATTCCAGAGCGAGTTTCGCATGCGCCCGCATGTGCCGCTCCTCACCATGAACGGGAACAGCGATCTTCGGCTGAACCCACTGATACATCTGGGCCAATTCGTCGCGCGCCGGATGGCCGGATACATGAATATGTTTCTCGTCATGGGTCGTCAGCAAATCCACGCCGAGCGATGTCAGCCGGTTCTGCAATCGGCCAATCGATTTCTCGTTACCCGGTATGACGCGGCTGGAAAATATGACAACGTCGCCCGGATCAAGTTTTGTCTCGTTATGATCGTCTCTGGCGATTCGTGACAATGCGGCGCGCGGCTCGCCTTGGCTACCCGTGCAAAGCAACACGACCTTATCTCGGGGTAACATGCTCGCCTCTTTCGGCGAAAGGAAGCGGGGAATATCCGTCAAATAACCATTTTCCCGGGCGGCATCGTAGAACCGCCAGAGCGAGCGCCCAACCAAGGCCGCGCTGCGGTCGTGTGCCGCGGCGGCATGTGCAACGGATTCGAGACGCGCGACATTCGAAGCGAAGCAGGCCACGACGACGCGATTTTCGTAATTCCCAATCATTTCCGTTAATTTTGCCCGGACATCCCCTTCCGACCCTGACGTGCCTTCAACGAGAACATTCGTCGAATCGCAGACCATCGCGAGAATACCCTCTTCGCCAGCCCGCATCAGGGCGGCCTCATCGGTATTGGCACCGACAAGCGGATCCGGGTCGAGTTTCCAGTCACCCGTGTGCATGACCGAACCCGCACTTGTCCGGATAACGCACGCATTCGGTTCGGGAATTGAATGCGTAAGGGTGATCAGTTCGATATCGAAAGCGCCGACCTCGAAGTGTCCAGACAAGGGTACTTCGGTAATCTTTGCGTTCTCCTGCAAACCGGCTTCGGAGAGCTTGCGGCGCAGGATACTGGCGGTGAAGGGTGTCGCGTAGATTGGACATTTCAGCCGGTTCCACAAATGCGGCACCGCACCGATATGGTCTTCGTGCGCATGCGTGAGAACGAGCCCGGCAAGCATGTCCGCGCGCTGCTCGATGAATGTCGGGTCGGGCATGATAACGTCGATGCCCGGCGTTTCGTCGTCCCCAAAGGTAATGCCAAGATCCACCATCAACCATTGGCCCGCATGGCCGTAAAGGTTGAGGTTCATGCCGATCTCCCCTGCCCCACCAAGGGACAGGAAAAGCAGCTCGTCTTCGCCTGGCTCTCCTGTTTCGGCGTACCCTGTCATGCGCCTTTGTTCCGGCGGTAGACTTCCAGCAGACCGCGGATGGTCAACTCACGGTCGGTATGATCGATAACTTCTGTCGATTCAGCGAACAGAGCGGCCAAACCGCCGGTCGCAATGACTTGCATTTCGGCGACGCCAAACTCTTTTCGAATGCGTGAAACAAGCCCTTCGATCATGCTGACATAGCCCCAAAATATACCCGATTTCATGGCCGGGACCGTCGCATCGCCGATGACCTTGTCGGTTGGTTCGATACGAACCCTCGGTAATTGGGCGGATGCCATGTGCAGTGCCTCTGCCGACAGGTTTATGCCCGGTGCAATAATGCCGCCGCGGTAACTCCCTTCCTTATCGATGACCTCAAACGTCGTTGCGGTGCCGAAATCGATCAGAATCGAGGGGCCGCCATAGCGGCTATAGGCAGATACCGCGGTCACGAGCCGGTCGGCACCGACATGTTCCGGTCTATCGATCAGGACCTTAAGCCCCAGTTCAACCCCTTCCTCGCCAATTACCAACGGATGCCCGCCGAAATAGCGTTCGCAAAGCGAGACAAGATTAAACAGCCCTTGCGGAACCACCGACGCGATGATGCAGCCCGTAATCGCACTTAACGGGACGCCTTTCAAATTCATCAGCTGCGTTAGCCAGACCGCGTATTCGTCCGCGGTCCGGGTCGGATCATTCGCACACCGCCATACGCCTTGTAGATCGTCACCGTCATATACGGCGAAGACAACATTGGTGTTCCCGGAATCGATTGCGAGCAACATGTTATCGGTCAGCCTCTTGAAGAAAGACGTCGCCGGCGGTGATACGCCGTTGCGCGCCATCAGGCAACTCTAGAACCAATGCCCCATCAGCATCCATATCGGTGAAACGTCCCGAAATTTCCTGATTTGGCAGGCGAACCGTTATCGGTCCGCCAAGTCCCGCCGCACGATCAATCCAAGCCTGCCGAATTGGCGTAATACCATCGGCCAACCAGCGGTCGCGCCACGTGAACAGTTCTTTGAGAAATGCCTCCAGCACATGTTCGAGCGTGACGGACCTACGGCATATTTCATTCAAATCCGTCGCGGCATAGCTCGTATTGTCAGGATGCGATGCAACATTGACCCCACATCCGATGACAACCCAAGAGACGACTTCGCCATTCCCTGACGATTCTAAAAGGATCCCGGCTGTCTTCGCGCCATTCACGAGAATATCGTTCGGCCACTTGCAGCGAATTTCCGCTTGATCTGGAAGAATAACCGCAAGCGCTTCAGCGAGCGCAACCGCGGTCACGAGTGACAGTTGTGACGCATCAGACGCCGGCCTGTTTGGCCGAATGACCGTCGAGGTGTAAAGATTACCCGCCGGAGAAGACCATTCGCGTCCGCGCCGACCCCGGCCTGATGTCTGTTCGCGCGCCCACACAACAGTGCCATCCGGCACGCCGGCCTCAGCGCGCGACCGGGCCTCATCATTCGTTGACCCAATCGATTCAAGCTCGATCAGGGTACACCCGACAGGCAATGAAATCATTCTTTCGGTGCCGATCAGCCTGGAAACAGCGCAGCAGCCGCCAGTGACGCGCTATCCAAAATCGGTGCCGGCCACAGGAAAAACATGATTGTGACGATGCCGCTCAGCATCATGATCGTTCCGAGCGGCCGTCCGATGGGCTTATCAAAGGGCTCCAGCAAGTCATCGAAGAACACAATCTTGACGATGCGAAGATAATAGAACGCACCAACTACGCTCGAAACCACACCAATGACAGCAAGTGTATAAAGTTCGGCTTCGATCGCGGCCATGAAGATGAAGAACTTGCCGAAGAACCCGGCCATTGGTGGAATGCCGGCAAGCGAGAACATGAAAATAAGAATACCCAACGCCATCATCGGATGGCTTTTCGCCGTGCCGGCAAGGTCATGAATGTCTTCGACCATGCGGCCGTTAACCCGCATGGACAAGATACACGCGAACGCACCAACATTCATGACGAGGTAGATCGCCATATATATTAGCACACCGCGCAGTCCCGCTTCCGAACCCGATGCAAGGCCAACAAGCGCGTACCCGACATGGCCAATTGAGCTGTAGGCCATCAGCCG
>JAJFJB010000480.1 GCA_021774435.1 Alphaproteobacteria bacterium | reverse complement strand
CCCAGACCAGTGCCAAGCGACATGTCGAAGTTTTCCAGCACGACCTTTCGAAAGGCATCGGCATCATTGCCTTCAGGCATCAATACGGCCGTCAGGGCACTCGAATACTCATCGGGATTGAGACACAAGACTTCCAAGCCCCAGGTATTGACCGCGCGCCGCGTCGCTTCCGCATGACGGTCATGGCGCGCGAAGACGTTATCCAAACCTTCGTCATGCAGCATGTCGATAGCCGCGCGAAGGCCGAAGAGCAAGTTGGTTCCGGGTGTGTAGGGGAAGACGCCCTTTTCGTTTGCCTGAATCATCTCCTCCCAGTCCCAATAGGACCGGGCCATACCCGAAGACTTTGCTGCGGCCCGCGCCTTTTCACTAACCGCGTTAAAGCTGAGCCCTGGCGGCAACATCAGACCCTTCTGCGATCCACCGACGGTGACATCAACACCCCATTCATCATGCCGGTAATCGATCGATCCAAGCGAGGAAATCACATCGACCATCAACAGGGCCGGGTGTCCCACACCGTCGATGGCCTTGCGGACCGCAGCGATATTCGACGTGATACCGGTCGACGTGTCGTTGTGAACAACGCAAACCGCTTTGATTTCGTGCGCCTTGTCTTCGGAAAGCACGGCTTCGATTGCCGTCGCATCGGCGCCATGGCGCCAGTCGCCAGAAATAAATTCGGGCTTGAGACCAATACGGTCCGCAAGATTTCGCCAGAGTGTCGAAAACTGACCGGTTTCATACATCAGAACCCGGTCTCCTGCCGATAGCGCGTTTACCAGTGCGGCTTCCCACGCGCCGGTACCCGATGCTGTATAAATTACAACAGGCTGTTCCGTCTTGAAGATTGTACGAACATCCTTCAGAACGCCTTGCGCCATCGTCGCGAAATCGGGACCACGGTGATCGATCGTCGGACTGTCGATCGCTCGAAGGATTTGATCGGGCACATTTGTCGGTCCCGGAATCTGCAGAAAATGTCTTCCGCTGCGTCGTGCCATCTCATCCCTCCTCAAATATAATTTTGCTCGAATTTGCATATTGCATACAATATTGTCAGCCGCAAGCCGTAAAAATTACGGTAATTTGTGTATCGCAGAGAATTATTGAATTTTGCATACAATAATTTATGATCTCTCAGAATTCATTCGCATCGGGAGAGGCGCCGCATGGCATCCGCGGATCTAACGTTCAAATCAAAAAAATCTTCGATTGGCGATTCATCGCTCGCTGCAAAGCTACGGCGTGAAGTAGAGGGGGACGTTCTCTTTGATGCTTTTACCCGTGGCCGCTACAGCACCGATGCATCGCACTATCAGATAGAACCTATCGGCGTTGTTATCCCGAAGACAGAAGCGGACATTCACCGCGCTATACAAGTATCCGCGGATGCAGGCGTTCCCGTCCTGCCGCGCGGCGGTGGGACATCGCAATGCGGACAGACGATCGGCGAAGCTGTCGTCATCGACGTCAGCAAGCACTTCAACCGGGTTATCGACCTCGATGTTGACGCACGGCACGTGTCCGTCGAGCCAGGTGTCGTGTTGGACCAACTAAACCGCGAGTTGGCCCCGCATGGCCTAATGTTTCCCGTCGACGTGTCGACGTCGAGCCGCGCCACCATCGGCGGCATGACGGGCAACAACAGTTGCGGCGCCCGATCCATCGTGCATGGCACCATGCGTGACAACGTCGCGGCCATCGACGCTATCCTGGCGGACGGCACCGAAATGCATTTCGGCCCCCTGCCTGCCGATATCAATAACGCGGGCATGAGCGTCGCTGCCGCAACGCTTGCAAAGGACATGTTGGCGATCGGCGACCGGGAAAAAGCGGAAATTGCCACACGATTCCCCAACGTGATGCGCCGAGTTGGCGGCTACAATATCGATGCGCTCGTCGCGGAAGGCCGCAACGCGCCCGTGAATTTGGCACACCTTCTCGTCGGGTCCGAAGGCACGCTGGGATTCTCGACGAAAATCACGCTCGACTTGGCGAAGACACCAACCCACAAGGTGCTGGGTGTTTGCCATTTCCCACGCTTCTATGCGGCAATGGAATCGACCCAACATATCGTCAAGCTGGGCCCGTCTGCCGTCGAGTTGGTGGATCGAACCATGATCGATCTGGCGCGAGATATCCCCGTTTTTCGGCAGACAGTCGACCGTTTTGTGCAAGGGGAACCGGAAGCGATATTGCTGGTCGAATTTGCTGGTGAGGACCGTAACGACCTCCTAAGGCGCCTGCGCGAACTCGTCGAATTAATGGCCGATCTTGGTTTTCCGGGCGGTGTCGTGGAAGCGACTGAACCCAGTTTCCAAAAAGCCGTCTGGGAGGTCCGCAAATCAGGTCTCAACATCATGATGTCGATGAAGGGCGACGGTAAACCGATTTCCTTCATTGAAGATTGTGCCGTCCGCCTTGAGGATCTTGCCGACTTCACCGACCGGCTGACCAAAATCTTTCACGACCACGGGACGACAGGGACCTGGTACGCACATGCATCCGTAGGCTGCCTGCACGTCCGCCCGATCGTCAATCTGAAGCAGGAAGCCGGCGCAAAAATGATGCGCGAGATTGCCGAGAAGGCGTTCGAAATAGTCCGCGAATATAAGGGCTCGCACTCCGGCGAACACGGTGATGGACTGGTCAGGTCGGAATTTCACGAAGCCATGTTCGGCACAAGGATGGTCGACACATTCGGTGAGGTTAAAAAGCGCTTCGACCCCGACGGGCTGTTTAACCCAGGCAAGATCGTCGGCCCGTCGAAGATGGATGACCGTGACCTGTTCCGCTTCAAACCCGGCTATTCAGTCCCGCCGATGGATACCGCCTTCGATTGGTCGGATTGGGGTGGTTTCAGCGGCGCCGTCGAGATGTGCAACAACAACGGTGCGTGCCGGAAATTCGACGCGGGCGTGATGTGCCCTTCCTTCCGCGCAACGGGCGAAGAGAAGCATCTGACCCGGGGCCGGGCCAATACGCTTCGGCTTGCACTTTCTGGTCAGCTTGGCGACGGCGCGTTCACCTCACCGGAAATGCATGACACAATGAAGCTGTGCGTAGGGTGCAAAGGCTGCAAGCGCGAATGCCCCACCGGCGTCGACATGGCGAAGATGAAGACCGAGTTTCTGCATCACTACAACAAGAAGCACGGGCTTACATTGCATGACCGGATCGTCTCTTACCTCCCTCGATACGCTCACACCGCCAGCAAATTCGGCACAATCTTAAATTTACGCGACAAAATCCCGGGACTGGCGGGGTTAAGTGAAAAACTGCTCGGGTTCAACGCAAAGCGAACTCTACCGCAATGGCGACGGGATCATTTCGAATCAGAAATGAAAGCTGTTGGACCGATCGATGGAACCCCCGTCGTCTTCCTGGCGGATACGTTCAATCGATGGTTCGAACCGGAAAACGCGCGGGCGGCAGTCAACGTCCTTATGGCGGCGGGCTACAGGGTCCACCTGCCCGAGCCGCCCTCGGGTCAACGACCGCTTTGCTGCGGCCGGACGTTCCTGGCATCGGGACTCGTCGATGAGGCGCGAGCGGAAATCGTCAGGACAATGGCCGCGCTTGAACCATTCCTGGCCAAGGGCATGCCGATCATTGGGTTGGAGCCTTCATGCCTGTTTACGTTTCGCGACGAAGCTCTCGCCATGCTACCAGGCCAATCCAGCGAGCAACTTGCCGAAGCGGCCGTTTTGTTCGAAGAGTTTATCGCCAAAGAGCAAGCGGCAGACCGTTTTAAACTGGCACTTAAAAAGACACCGTTCCGACGCGCCTTGCTCCACGGGCATTGCCACCAGAAAGCCTTCGCGGCAATGGGGGCCGTAGAAACGACACTACGCCTCGTGCCCGACCTTGAAGTGGAAACAATTGAATCGAGTTGCTGTGGGATGGCCGGATCTTTTGGCTATCGGCCGGAAAATCATGATGTCTCAATGAAAATGGCAGAAGCGTCGCTGTTGCCGGCTGTTCGTGGAGCAGGCGCCGATACGATCCTTGTCGCCGACGGCATGAGCTGCCGTCATCAAATTCTCGATGGTGAAGGTCGCGAAGCGGTGCATGTCGCTCGGGTTCTTGAATCCGCGATGGGGATGGTGGAATCATGAACGATACCATGGCACCTATCGCCCGGCAGTCGCTGCACGATGCCGCAACGGCCCGTATCCGCGACATGATTGTCGAAGGCGCATACCCGCCTGGTTCCCGTCTCCCGGAGCGGATCCTGTGCGAAACCCTCGGCATATCACGAACACCATTGCGGGAGGCGCTGAAGGTCTTAGCCTCGGAAGGCCTACTGGAGCTGTCGCCCAATCGCGGTGCTCGCGTCGCCGGACTGACTGCCGACGATGTCGATGAGTTATTTCCGGTCATGGGCGCCCTGGAAGCGCTGTCGGGAGAACTTGCATGCGCCCGTATCACTGAGACTGAACTGGCGGAAATACGAGCGCTGCATTACCAGATGGTATTGCACCATACCCGCGGCGAACGAGAACCATACTTCGAACTTAACCAACAAATTCACGAAAAGATTCTGCAAGCCGCCCGCAACCCGACTTTGACGGCTGCCTATACCAATCTCGCCGGCCGAATTCGACGAGCCCGCTATACCGCCAATATATCCGTCCCGCGCTGGGCACAGGCTGTCGCAGAACATGAAGAAATGTTGGAAGCTCTTGCCGAACGAGACGGCACCCAATTGGCGGAAATCCTAAAACGGCACCTGCATAACAAATGCGAAACGGTGAAAGCGGCGCTTGCCGCGGTCGAATAGGCGGCGTTATACAGGCTTAAGGCAAATTTGGCCGCACACGCATCAGATCGAAAGCTTACGACATGCCTCATGCCCCTCTGCCCGGACCGGCATCCCATACCTACTACTCCCAACGGCTGCGCCTACATTACGTAGATTGGGGTAATCCTGAAGCGCCGCCATTGCTGCTCGTCCACGGCGGCCGGGATCACTGCCGGAATTGGGACTGGGTCGCGGAGGCGCTGCGGGAGGAGTATCATATTATCGCACCCGATTTGCGCGGCCATGGTGATTCACAATGGATGATCGGCGGCAGCTACTCGATCTCGGAATATGTCTACGATATCGCCCAATTGCTGCACCAAACGAAACTAACCCCACTCAAGATCGTCAGCCACTCGCTAGGCGGTGCAATTAGTCTGCGATACGCCGGGGTCTATCCCGAGAATGTCGAGAAGCTCGTCGCAATCGAGGGCTTGGGCTGGCCGCCGGACGTCGTGGCCAAGCGGGCCGGGCGTTCGACTCAAGAGCGCGTCACCGACTGGGTGGATACGTTGCGCAAACTTTCCGGACGTACGCCGCGCAAATATCCCAGCATCGAAGAAGCCTTCCGTCGCATGCAGGACGAGAACCCGCATCTCTCACCCGAGCAGGCTCGGCATTTGACAATTCATGGGGCGAGCCAGAACGAAGACGGCACCTACAGCTGGAAGTTCGACAACTATACGCGTGCTAACCAACCGTTTGGCATGGGACCGGATGAAGGCGCGGAACTCTGGTCGAACATCACCTGCCCTACGCTGCTGGTGCGCGGCCTCGATAGCTGGGCCAGCGACCCCGAAGAAGACGGTCGTGCCAGCCATTTTCAGAATGCACGTTGCGTCAACTTTGCCGATGCCGGCCACTGGGTCCATCACGACCAACTCGACGGTTTCCTCAAAGAGGTGAAGGCTTTCCTCGCCGATTAGATCAAATCGTGGTTGTTGGAACCGCTAATAGCGATCCAGCAACCACGTGAACTGATCTGCTTATTAGTATTAGTGCACACTGAATTTCGCGGCCTCGGCCCTGGCGGCTTCGGCTGCCGCGGCGTCCCCTGTCTTCTCCAACGCCTCGGCATATTTCAGCCAGCTGCCACAGCCATGGGGTTTGCCTTCGACGCGGGCCGCAAGCAACGCCCGCGCCAGTTCGGTTTCACCGCCGCGTAGCGCGGACTCGATCATGGCCTGTACGAAGACATCGCGTTGCGCGTGGCTGGCGCCGTTACGGATGATATCGTCCCGGCGTTCCGACAGGATCGCGCGTGCGCGATCATACTCCCCGTGACCGTACGCCAGAACCGCTTCGCACAGAGGCAATGTTACGGACAGCATCGTTTGCGATGCATAATCTTCATGGCTTCCGGCATAGTCTCGCAAGCCCGCTAATAGACGCGCCGCCGCTTCATCCCGGCCCGCCATTGCCAGAGCCATCATGTCATGCGTTGTCGTGAAGCCAAGACCCTGATCCCCTATGCGCGACTCGCACGTATCGGCCAATTCCGACCAGCGGTTGCCAACATCGATACCAAGGAATTCTAGCCGCCATAACAAGGCGCTGGCATTCTGAATTTCGATGTAGAAATCAGACCCCTCCGTCCGCACAGCCAAATCATAGAGCTTAAAGACCCGATCAAACTCTCCGCGCTCGAGATGATATAGGGCGAGGTGCCACCACAGATGGCTCTTAAATGGATTGCGATCGGCCCAATCCGGCCCCGACTCGGTCAACCAGTCGATTCCATCCTTGAGGCGGCCTTGCATTTCCAGCACATGGGCAACCGCATGAACGGCCCACAGATCGTCCCGGTTCAATGCGACGGCCTGCTTACCTTTTTCTTCGGCGCGCGCATATTCGCCTGATTCCTCGAGGCCAAAGGAATACATGCCGAGCACGAACCCAAAGCCCGGCAACGACTCGTCCCAACTGCGGACAACGCGTGCAACAGCGTCGCGCAATTCGAAACTCCGCCCGCTCCAAAACAGCGCATGCGTCAAATGCCGCAGCGCAAGAAGGTCGGTTGGATGCTGAACCAGTATTTCTTCCCATATGTCGCAGGCTTTCCGGCGATTGCCTTCATACATGGCGCGCAACGCCGCAATATTCGCGCGCTCACGGGAAGTTGCTTTACCCGCATGGTTTTCAGCCGCGACAACACAGGCGCCGACAGCGTCACGCATCCGGGTCGACTGGAACCCCGTGAGCAATAACCCTTTCAGGCAATGGCCCATGGCAAATTCGGAATCGGCGTCGAGGACTTTTTGCATATAATCCGCCGCATCCGCCCGATATTCGAGTGAGCGTTGGACTGTCAAATTATATGCTGCGGCGACATCGTTATTTGTTGTGAGTTCGAGGCCTCGCGCATCAATCGCCATGAGTCGTCTCTCCCCTAATTGCTTGCACACAAGATTGAACATAGCGCATGACGCACTGCCATATGGCCGTCCATTCTCGATCAACACCAGTTTCGGAAAATCAACGGTTCAACTCGACCCGCGTTCCGCTTATTCTCCCAAGATAAGGAGCGACCATGCGGTATTATATTTTTGCGCCTCTCATTCTCGGTATGTGGGTTTTTGCCGCAGCCGCGGCCGATAAACCACGCTATGGAACGTGGCAACCTCAGCAAGATCCGCTGCAAACGAT
>JAJFJB010000479.1 GCA_021774435.1 Alphaproteobacteria bacterium | reverse complement strand
ATCGTCTTCTGCCGCAGCCGCGAGGGCCTTTCCAGTCCGGACCTGCAGCTTTCATTCACCCCCGCGACTCCGAAGGATATGGGACAGGGCGAATTGGAAAAGGAACCCGGCATCCAGATTACCGCCCTGCCCGTCCGCGCCGAAAGCCGCGGCACCGTCATGGCGAAAAGCGGCGACCCGAATGAATATCCAGCGATCTATCCGGCATACTTGACGGACGAAAACGACGCCAATGTCCTGGTCGCCGGAGTCGAGTTCACGCGGAAGATTCTTGCCTCAGCGGCCTTGAAGGAAGTCAGTCTGGGCGAATACGATCCCGGGCCCAACGTACAAACCCGAGACGAAATCCGCCAGTTTACGCGGGAGACCGGAGGCACGATTCACCATCCCGTCGGGACCTGCAAAATGGGCGATGATCCCGCCGCCGTCGTCGACCCGCGGCTGCGTGTCCGTGGCATCCAGAATCTCCGTGTCATGGATGCGTCGATCATGCCAACCTTGACCACGGGCAATACCAATGCGCCGGCAATCATGATCGGCGAAAAGGGTGCGGCGATGATTCTGGAAGACCGCCGCGCCTAATCCAGCCTGGCTTGGCGCGGGGCGAACATTGCCGTACCATCGCTGCCAACAAACCAGAAATACGCGGAGAATAAGACGATGCGCCTCGGCATGTTCATGCAGCCGGTCCATGATCCAAAACATGACCTGACAAAGGTCCTGGAGGACGACCGACAAACAATCATCTTGGCGGATAGGCTCGGCTATCATGAAATATGGGTTGGCGAGCATACCGCCGCGACCTCGGAACCGATCACCGACCCGCTTGTCTTCCTTGCCACGCTGATTGGCGAGACCAAGCAGATTAAAATGGGTACCGGCGTGTTTTGCCTACCCCACCATCATCCAGCTCAGGTCGCGGGCCAGGCGGCCCTGTTCGACCATCTTTCGCGTGGCCGGTTTCAGATGGGAATCGGCAATGGCAGCCTGTCGTCCGATGTCGAGCTCTTCGAAGTCGGTGGCGATACGGATCGGGGCGCCATGGTGCGCGAGTCAACCGAACATATCCTTGGCATATGGAAGGGCGAACCGCCCTACGACCGCAACGGCGAGTTCTGGAACGTCAAAATTCAGGATATGGGCCGCGCCGAATATGGCGTGGGCGCCTTCATCAAACCTTATCAGCAGCCGCACCCGCCGTTGGCAATTTCGATCATGTCGCCGAGTTCCGGCAGTGCCCGGATGGCGGGCGAGCATGGCTGGATTCCCATTTCCGGCGCCGCGTTCCTGCATCCGCGATATACCGCGAGTCATTGGGAGGCCTATGTCGAAGGCTGCGAGGAAGCTGGACGGACACCCGATCCCGACATCTGGCGCGTTTCACGGAGCATCATCGTCGCGCCCAGCGATCAGGAAGCGCATGACTACATTATGAAACCCGACGGCCCTGTGAGCTTCTGGTTCCGCTACCTGCTATCCTCGCTGCGCGCGCGCGGGCTTGCGAAGTTCGTGGCACCGGAGGGACATCCGGACCCGGATTCAATGTCTTGGCAGGAAGTCGCCGAATACCAGGTCGCCTGGGGTGCGCCCGGCACCGTTGTCGACAAGCTGGTCGCCTTGCGCGACCTCACCGGCCCGTTTGGCGTGCTGACCGCGATGGCCCACGAATGGGACGACCCCGCCTTCAGCAAACGCAGCATGACCCTGTTGGCGGAAGACGTGATGCCCGCCTTCGCGCAACATGCCGGTGCTTCAGGCGTCGCCAGCGCAGCCGAATAGCAGAAGGGAGGCCAACAGATGCTGACCGAAGCCGAAATCGAAACCTATCACCACGACGGCTATGTCATCCCTGCCGGCTTTCGCCTTGGCGAAGATGAGCTGCAGGCCCTGCGAGATGCTGTCGATCAAGTACAGGCCGACAATCCCGGCATTCTTCCCGACCGCATGCTCAATGCCCACCTGAACGGCGGCAAACCCTATGGCATCAAGGGGCAACAGGCCTTCGACACGATCGCGCATGACGAACGTATCCTCGACATGGCTGCGGACGTCATGGGCCCCGACCTGGTACTGCTGTTCACCCATCTGTTCTGCAAGCCGCCCGAGAGCAGCCGCGCCGTGCCGTGGCATCAGGACGGGCCCTTCTGGCCGGTCAAACCGCTCGCGTCCTGCACCGTCTGGATCGCGCTCGACAAGGTCGACGCCGAAAACGGCGCGATGCGCGTCATCCCCGGATCACACCGCGCGGACTATCTTGCTCACGATCTCGTCGACGACCCGAACTCGACCCTTAACCGCGAGATCAACATCGAAAAGATCGATGACAGTTCGGCCCGCTCCATCTGCCTCGAAGCCGGTCAGGCCTCGCTGCACGACATCGGCATCATACACGGTTCCGCCGCCAACACCTCAGCCCGCCGCCGTGCCGGGTTGGCATTGCGTTATATGCCTTCAACCTCCTGGGTATACCGCGCCATGCCGGATTCCGCCGCAGATTGGGCCGACATGCCCATTGAACTGGTGCGCGGCAAAAACCGCCACGAAGGCACCGATTTCTCCCTCGGCGATTTCGGACGATCTTGGCAGTGACATAATTTGCTTGAGTTTGTTGGTCAGCCCCTCGACGAGGGCCTAATCTCAACTGCAGGCGATTGCCATGTCCAGCCTTCAAGAAACTGATCTTTATCAGCCCGTCAAAGCCTTCTTGGAAGGCCAAGGCTACAGCGTAAAAAGCGAAATTTCGAACTGCGACGTGGTCGCGGTAAGAGGTAAGGATGAGATGGTCGTCGTCGAGCTGAAGACGGCATTCACGTTGCCGCTCGTCCTGCAGGGCATACGGCGTCAAACCATGACCGACCATGTCTATTTGGCATTCGCGATACAAACTGGCCGCTCGGCCAAATCGATTTGGCGCCGCCATTATCGGGACATATTGAAGCTATGCCGCATGCTTGGCCTTGGTCTAATTACCGTGCAATTTGCGAAGGCTGCCCCATCGGCCTTAGAAGTCCATTTGGACCCTGCCCCCTACGAGCCACGCAAGAACAAGCGCCGGCGCACGATGTTACTTCGCGAATTTCATCGTCGCGTAGGCGACCCCAATGAAGGAGGCTCGACCAAGCGAGCGATCATGACCGCATACCGCCAAGATGCCTTGAGATGCGCATCGTTCCTTGCGCATGGCGGGCCCAGCCGAGCGGTCATTGTAAAAACGCAAACCGGTGTCACTCGCGCGCCGCAGATACTTCAAAAAGATCACTACGGTTGGTTCCTGCGCGTTGAACGCGGCACATACACCTTGACGCCAAATGGCGAGCGCGCGCTCAACACGTATGCCGACATCGTCGCGACGCTCGAATGAATGGCAATGGCAGAGTAGAATAGGCGGACAAATAGAGCGGGAGCCAAAATGACCCACGAAGAAACCTTGAGATTATTGGACGACATCGGTGCTGCCTTTGCCCGTCACGATATAGACGCCATGGTGAGTTACTTCGCCACTGACGGCGAGTTCGTTAACGCCGTCGGCCCCGATCCCCATGGCACCACCTACAAAGGGCACCAGCAGATCAGAAGCTATTTCGAAAATCTGTTTGAGACGGTGGAGGATGTGCAATGGGAGAAGACCGACATTCGCGTCATCGATGAAAAAGCTTTCGCCGAATGGCACCGCCGCGCCACCCTGAAATCCGGCGAGACACAGGACTGGCTGGGCATAGACGTGTACACATTTGGCGACGGCCAGATCGTCAAGAAAGATACGTACATCAAGGTTGTGGGTTAGCGCTGCGCCTACGTAGCATCGCCAAGGAACTCCAGCACAATCGCGTTGAACTTTGCGGGGGCTTCCCAGTACGGCGCATGGCCTACTTCAGGTAAGGTGACGCTACGCTTATTCCGCAGGTGAGCGCCCACTAGTGCCTGCAAAGGCGGCGGTGAATAGAGATCTGCCTCACCCGTAAGCAGCAAGATCGGGACCTGCAGGCCCTCCAGACTCTGCCATGTGACGACGGTTCCCGTTGGCTGAGCCACACTTTTATCCAGCCTCGAATGTGCGGCGAGATCCGTAAATCGGGCCGTTCCCTCCGGGTTCGTCGCACGGTAGGAAGGCCCGAGTTCAATGAACTCGACGGGCATCGCTGCGTGGAATTTTGCGGTACCGAGCCGCGCATACATTTGCCGCCACTCTTCCTCATCGGGCGCGAATATTGTCCCGGCAAGGACCAGCTTTAATACGCGACCCGGTGCCGCAACAGCGAGCGATAGCGCGGTTATGCCGCCAGCCGCCGCACCAAGCAGATGCGCCCGCTCGACACCGCGTTCATCCATCAGACCGAGCAAGTCGCCCACCGCAGTCCCCGGAGACTCCCGATCAATAGTTTCAGAGCGATCGAAGCCCCGACGCGAATAGGCAATCACCCGGTATCCGGCAGCCGCGAACGCGTCCCGCTGATGTTCCCAAATGCGGCAGCTCTGCGAGCCCGGGTGGCAGAGAATGACGGCCTCCCCCGTTCCGCCGGTGTCCCAATACCAGAGCTTTGTGTCAGGTAAGTGAGCAAACTCCTCACGCATGCCGCCGGCGCCTACAAATCGTCTTCGACAGGACAGGCTTGCACCGCTGGGCGGGCAGCGAAGCCAGCATACCAATCAGTCAGGTGAGGACGATCGTCGCGCCATTGATCGGCTTCGAAGCGAAAGTCGAGGTAACCGAGTGCGGTGCCGATCGCGACATGTCCAATATCATAGGGACGGCTGTCCAACTGGCCGGCGTCCGCCTCGAGACGGTCAAGCGTGGCTTTCGCCTTCTTCTCATTATGGCCAACGACCGCAGGTGTGCGCCGTTCCTCGGGCTTGTTCCGCTCCATCAAACGCAGCATGCAGATATCAACCAAACCGTCGCCGAGTGCGAGGCCGCGCCGTGCGCTCCAGCGCCCCGGCCCCTCCAGGGGGAAAAGTGTTCCTTTTGGGCTCACGCTATCCAGATACTCGCAAATCACGCGGCTGTCGAAGAGCGCGGTGCCATCGTCGAGCACCAGGGT
Organism: Alphaproteobacteria bacterium; assembly: GCA_021774435.1. Classification (GTDB taxonomy): domain Bacteria; phylum Pseudomonadota; class Alphaproteobacteria; order UBA8366. Next base: position 4,772 of record JAJFJB010000479.1, on the reverse strand, counting down.
TGGAATCTTGTTCAACGGATTGTCCGTAAACAGCTCTTCCGCGGATTGGGACATCGAAACCACCGTGCGCACGCATTCGATCCGATCCGCCAACCCGACCTCGTGCGCCACGATCATGACTTTTCTGACATATGGCGAGCGCGGTGACCAGTGCAGTTTCATTGCGGTTGCGACTCTTCTATCCCTATCTCTCGTTCTTGTTCGTTGAGCGGAATATCAAGCAACGCGATATCCCTCAAAGTGACCGAGCGGGTCAAACGTCGAAGAACACCGTCTCACCGTCACCGGAAAGCCGTATGTCGAACTTGTAGACGACGCCGTCATTCGTCTTGCGGCGTTTCGCGATCAGTGTTTCGCGGCGGCCTTCATCGATGTGGGACAGAACGGGGTCGATATCGTTTGCGTCCACTTCGTCCGAAAAATACAGCCGTGTGTAGAGATGCGAATGGAGAGCAGCGGAGAACAGGGTGAGGTTGATATGCGGCGCTTGGGGCGCATTGCCGGTACCCGGCACGGAGCCCGGCTTAATCGTCTCGAAGACGAACTTGCCTTTTTCACCCGCCGACACCCGGCCAAACCCGCTGAAGGATTTATCGAGCTTTACATCCGCGCGATCATCCGCAGCGGAGTTGTAGCGGCCGTTGGCGTTGGCCTGCCAGATTTCCAGCATCGCGGCGCGCAGTGGCTTTCCCTCGCCATCCAAGATCCGGCCTTCGACCCGGATGTGCTTACCCTTCGCCTTTTTCTTCGCCAGGTGATTGTCGACGATTCCCTTAAGGCCATGTTCCTCCGGCGTCATAATGTGATGGAAGAAGGGGCCAATCGTGTTCGATGAGGTTTGCTTCGGCATGTCTAGCGCTCCATCGGCGTCGCATTGCGCCCTCGCAACACGATGTCGAATTGATACCCGGCAGCGTATCCTTTCACCGAATGCTCCGGCGCATATTTTACGATCAGACGTTCCCGCGCCGCCTTGTTTTCAACCGCCTGGAAGACAAAATCATCCGCCTGCAAGGGATCGCCCGGAAAATAGCACTGCGTGATGAGCCGCTGCGCGAAACTGCCGCCGGTTATCGAATAATGAATATGGGCCGGGCGCCAGCGATTGCCTAACCTGGTAATCGGATAAGCTCCGGGGCGAATGGTGATGAAGCGATAGCGTCCTTCTTCATCGGTGACGCACTTGCCGGTTCCATAAAAATTCGGGTCGACCGGCGCATCATGTTGATCCCCCTTGTGCGAATAAAGCCCGGCCGCATTCGTCTGCCAGATCTCAATCAGCGCACCGGGTACGGGACGGCTATTTTCATCCGTTACCAGCCCGGTGAGGATCATACGCTCGCCGATCGCTTCCTGGCCCTTCTTGGCGGCATTCTTCGTCAAATCGGCATCGAGCTTCGTCGCGACCTTCTTCCCGAATACCGGACCGGTCACTTCCGACAGCGTGTGCTTTAACGGCACCAGCGGCTGCGAAGCGCCAGACACCGGATGCACGGACCAGTCGCGTTTTTTGTAATGTTCCAACGTTGACATCTTTCAATCTCCTGAACTGAATTTCTTAAGCGGCCAAATAAGTCCGCCTCTCCTTATGCTGCCGCCTGCTGCCGGCAATAACAGGATGCGTGGATTTTCACCTCCGCGCGGGCCAGGGCCTGGTCGAGTTGCTGCTTGATCAGCAGCGCTTCGACGGTCTCACCGCGCCGGGTCAGGCATTCGTGCAGGCCGTGCAGGCTCCAGAGATTGTTGGGGTGCTGGCAAGCGCGGCTCAGGGACTCGTCCAGGCCAAGGTCGGCGCGATAGACGGCTTCCGCCTCTTCCGCATGACCCTGTTCCAATAATAGGGCACCAAGCGCGTGGCGGGTCGGCTGCATCCAGCCCCAGGGCTCGTCATAGGGCAGCGCGTCGTCGAGCTTGACCGATTTGCGCAGATGCTCGAAGGCAACGTCGAAATTTCCACGGCGGTATTCAAGCTCGCCATCGAGCATTTCCTGCGCGATATCCAGCAAGTCGATGACGATATTGTTGTGGACGCGCCTGGTGTCCGGCACTCGCAATTTTGCCGCCATGAATTCCTCGCGCGCCTTTTCCGCTTCGCCGACGCGCCCGGAGGCCGAATAGGCGACCGACTTGGCGTACCACATCATCGCCGTCGTGGAGCAATAGAGTTCCTGATCTTCCGGCAGTTCCTGGGCAATAATCTCGTCCCATTTCCCGAAGCGGATCAGTACGTGTTGCTTCATCGGGATATAGCCTTCGATGAAATCGGCCATCGGCGGGGAGGGAATGCGCAGCAAATCTTCGGGCGTGGTGTCGATCAATTCCTGCGCGGCCGCGATTGCCGGTTTGTATTGGCCAAGGAACATCGCGCCATAGATGGCGAAGTGATGGTTGTGCGTCCGGTACATCGAGTAGACGTTCAACGCCCCTTCCCGCTCGAGATATTTTCGGTCGGCAACAGTGGCCTTTTGATTGTAGACGACGACATCGCGGTACTGACCGCAGAGCACGTCTATATGCGTCGGCATGTGGATCAAGTGCCCCGCCTCCGGCACCAGCTCACGCAGCCGGTCTCCGGCGCGCAGTGCGCGTTGCGGGAAAGGCGACATTTCCATCAGATGAACGTAAAGGTGTAACAGCCCCGGATGATCCCACGAGGATGGCAAATTGTCGAACGCGTCTTCCAGCGTTTCGATGGCCTCCGCCGTCCCGGCTCCTTCGGGAATGCTCCCGGTCTTCAGGTCCCACATTTTCCACGGCGTCTGGTTCATGATGGCTTCGGCGAAGACGGCCCGGACATCGAGGTCGTCGCTATATTTGTTGCGTACGACCCGCATCGCATCCGTATAGGCGTCGTTCCAGCCGCGCTGATCCTCAATGGTTTCCCGTTGCGGATACCGCGCCGGCAGCGCGTTAATGAGATCCTGCTCGACCGGCGTCACGCCGTCGACAAGCTTGAGCGCTTCCTGCATGGCGTCATAGGCCAATTCAAGGGCTTTTGCCTTACCTTTCGGGTCATAGCGGTGCCAGGGCAGATTGTAGTTCGGCCCCGCGGCGTAGGAGACGCCCCAATGCGCCATCGCACAGCTTGCGTCCTGCTCGATGGCCTTATTGAAGCAGGTAATGGCTTCCTGATGGTTATAGCCCCAGAGCCAATTGATACCGCGATCAAACCAAGTCTGCGCCTCCGGAGAGCTTGTCGTGATGGCCCGCTTGTAATCGCCCAGATCGTAGTAATCCATGTCGTGTCCCCCGGAGTGATCGAAATATGCAAACAGTCTCGAAGAACTGATCATATGAAGGCGGTTGGAAGCAAGGAGATTGCTACCGTCCTTCGATGGCTCGGTCTCAGCCGTCCAGCGCGACCCGTGCGATCGCGATGCCGCTCTCGCCGGCGACGGCGTAAAGCAGATAGAGCGCACCGTCTTCGACATAGACTGCCGGATCCCGCAACTGGTTCACATGACCGTAAGCGGTGCTGCGGATCGACGGTTCCAGCGGCGCATCGGCGCCTTCCCAGTCAAATTCCGGTCGTAATATTTCGACCGGTTCGGTTTCACGCCACTTGTTCCAGTCGCCGGACAGGTCGATCGTGCTGAGCATGACGCTTTCCGGCGCAAGGCCGACTTGCGTCCAGAAGACCTGCAAGACGCCGTCGCGGATCGTTACTGCCGAATGGCGCATATCCGTGTTGAACAGCAGCGGTCCCGGGTCGAAACCGGAATACGGATCGCGGGAACGGTAGAGCTGTCCTGGCATGGCCAAGGCATAGTGATAACCATCGAACTGAAAGACGCGAAAATAGGTCCGGCCCAGAATTTCGGGCCGCGCAGTGAAACTGATTCCATCCGTCGATGTCGCGACCCGCGTGGACTGTTTCCCATAGGATTCGAGCCCATGGAAATACATGACAATACAGCGTTCATCTTCATTCACATGCACATCCGGTGATGCAATGTGCGGCGTGCTCGCTTCAACATAGGTATTGTGTGACCGGAGACCGCCGACCGATCCTCCTTCGCGAAAACTCACCTCTTCTTCTGCTGTCGGCTCCGGCGGATCGACCGGAAAGAGCGAGTCGCGTATATGCAGGCTACCAGGCTCATGCACCTGCCAGGGCCCTTCCAAGGCATCGGCATAGGCCAGGCGAATGTAGCTCCCTTTGTGGTCTGCGAAATACAGATAGTAAGTACCTAGTCGCTCGGTTACCCAATCAGGCACTTTAATCAGTGACGGACCCTGTATATTGACCCCAATCGACGGATGCGTGTCCGGTGTAATGATCGGGCGGTCTAAAAGACGTTCGACACTCACCATGATTATTCAACCTGACTCGATATTTGACTGTCCTGAAACAGCTGTGGCGATCCTATTTCTGGCGTACACAGCTGTCCCAGAAATCATACCAGACCATACCCAAAGAAAAGATCACGATAACCCAAAATGGCAGACCGCCCCAAAATCCCGCGGCACCGGAGGAAATACTCTCGGCGAGACCGATAATGAAGACCATCAGCATAAGCGAACCGATCGCGCCGGAGATAAGATCAATACGTTTTTGCGACATTGTCTATCCTCTTCATCCGAGTATTTTAAGCCCTCGGTCAGCCTTCATCCAAATTGTTTAAGAGCCATTGCGCCGTTCTGCACAGCCGGTCGTCCTCTTCCGCTCCGCCAACCAACTGAACGCCAACCGGCAGTCCCGTGTCACCGGTTAACAGCGGCAGGTTCAGACATGGCAAACCGCTGAACGTCCACATCGCGTTGAATATCGG
>JAJFJB010000478.1 GCA_021774435.1 Alphaproteobacteria bacterium | reverse complement strand
AACTCCTTGTTGGCGGCACCCTACTCGGCTTCGGCCTAAGTGGCGCGGGCTTCTCCGTTATTCTCGGGACCGTTGGCCGTGCGGCGCCGGAGGAAAAGCGTGGTATGGCGCTTGGGGCTGTCGCCATGTGCGGGTCGATCGGCCAACTCGCGGCGCTACCTTATACATACGTCACCATCGAACAGTTCGGGTGGTATGCCAGTCTTCTGATCCTCGCGGTGACGACGTTACTGATAGTGCCGCTGGCGAAGGGCATATCCGGTAAGCCGGTATTGGAAGTTGGTGTGAGCAGCCAGACAATGCGGCAGGCATTCAACGAAGCGTGCGCCAATCATAGTTTTTGGCTTCTGAATGCCGGGTTCTTCGTCTGCGGGTTTCATCTGGCTTTTGTCATCGTGCATTTGCCGGCCTATCTTGCGGATAAGGGATTTGAACCGTGGCTCGCCACGGCGGCGCTCACGGCGGTCGGTATTTGTAATATTGTCGGCAGCTATGGCTGCGGTTGGCTCGGCGACCGGTTTGCAAAGAAGAATGTCCTAAGTCTCCTTTATATCGGACGCGCCTTGATCTTTGCGGGGTTTCTCGTTTTCCCCATATCCGAATTTACGGTGATCGCGTTTGGCGCCGCGATGGGTTTTCTCTGGCTTGGCACTGTGCCGCTCACCAGCGCCCTCGTCGCCACGATCTTCGGCACCCGCTACATGTCCATGCTCTTCGGCATGGTTTTTCTCGGGCACCAGTTTGGTGGCTTTCTCGGCGCTTGGCTCGCGGGCCATTTCTACGATCTGCTGGGGACATACGATGCGATGTGGTGGCTCAGTATCGGGTTGGGATTGCTCTCCGCTCTATTGCACTGGCCCATCGCAGAGCGGCCTATCCCGAGGTTGGCGGAGGTCTAATTTCCGTCGATACGGTCATTGCTAGCGATATCTTCTTCGCGTTATGCGCCAACAAGGGTCTAAACTAGGCCGAAATGACATTGCAGGCGAGGGCAGCATGAACACGGATATCGAAAGCCGGGCATCTATCACCGAAGAACGGACAGCGGCAGACGCCATCTTGACGCGGCTTCGCGATGCGGGTGTGCGCTATCTCTTTGCCAATGCGGGTACGGATTTCGCGTCGATCGTTGAATCGATGGCCAGTGGCGATAGCGACAAGATGATTGAGCCAATCCTCGTGCCACATGAAAGCGTTGCTGTCGCCATGGCGCATGGCTACACGATGGTTACCGGCGAACCGCAAGCCGTCATGGTGCATGTCAGCGTCGGCACGGCGAACGCGCTTTGCGCCGTCATGAATGCGAGCCGGCTGGAAATTCCCATGATCTTCATGGCTGGCCGCACGCCGATTACGGAAGACCGGTCTGCGTCGGAGGGCGCCCGCACGGTCTATGTCCATTGGGCGCAGGAGATGTTCGACCAGGGCGCGATGGTGCGCGAGATCGCAAAATGGGATTACGAGCTGCGTGCGCCGGACGAGGTGGACAAAGTCATCGACCGTGCACTCAACATGGCGCAATCAATTCCGAAAGGGATCTCTTACTTGTCCCTGCCGCGCGAGGTGCTGGGCTCTGTTGCGCCGGTGCCGGCGAAAAGCCCGGTGCGCGCTACGGCGGCGCCACCGCATCCCAATCCCGACGCGATCGCGCAGGCGGCGGAAATTCTACTTACGGCGGAAAACCCACTCATCATTACCGCGGACACCGGCCGCGACCCGGCAGCGATGGGCTATCTGGGCGACCTCGCGGACCGTTTCGCGTTGCCCGTCATTTCGGCCTATCCGCGTTATTTGAACTTGCCGAGCGACCACCCGATGCTGCTCGACTATGCCGTGGCATCCCATATCGAAAATGCCGATGCGGTGCTGGTGCTCGATAGCGACGTGCCTTGGATACCGGCGAAAGACGGTCAGCCCGCCGACGCGAAAGTCATCCATATGGGAACCGATCCGCTCTACGACCGCTATCCGGTCCGCGGCTACCCTTGCGATGTTGCGATCACTGCCGAGTCCGGCACGTCGCTGCCCTTGCTGTCGGCGGCGATGGAGAAAGGGTTTGCGGCGAATGAAGAACGGATTGCCGCGCGGCGCGAGCGGGCTATTGCGGCGCGCGATGGCGTGCGCGGGCGCTGGTGTAAAGCGGAAGAGGGCATGGAAGCGGCGGCGCCGATCAAGCCGTCCTGGCTCGCGCATTGCGTCAGTGAGGTCATGGATGAGAATTCAATTCTGCTGAACGAGATGGGTGTGGCTTTGCCGCATACGACACTGAAGACCCCAGGCAGTTTCTTTGCCGCGAGTCCGGTAAGCGGACTGGGGTGGGGACTCGGCGCGGCGCTTGGCGCGAAGCTCGCCGCCCCAGAAAAGCTCGTGATCGCCGCCATCGGGGACGGGTCTTATTATTTCGGGAACCCGCCTTCCGCACATTATTGTTCACGGGCCTACGACCTGCCGGTGCTCTACCTCATCCTCGACAATTCGGCCTGGGGCGCGGTGCGCCGGGCGGTGCGGGATATGTATCCGGACGGTAATGCAGTGCGGTCGAACAACATGCCGCTGACCAGCCTGGAGCCGATGGTCGCGTTCGAGAAAGGGTGCGAAGCAAGCGGCGGTTATGGCGAGCGGGTCGAAGACCCGGCCTCATTGCCTGAGGCGCTGGCACGCGCCGTTCATGCGGTGACGGTGGAGAAACGCCAGGCGCTTCTCCACATCGTCTGCGCGGCGCCCTAACGTCGATCTAGTCCGACGCTTCTTTTCGCGCGGCATCCTTGGCGGCCATCTGTGCCTTCAACTGCTCCGGTGTCAGCCGGACGATATCGGCGTTCTGGTGGCTGAAGATGTCATAGGGCTGCGTTTCTAGATCCTCGAGGACGATTTTCCGCGCCAGGACTTCCTCTTTCCATTGCGCATGCTCCGCTTCCTTGGCGTGGAACTCGGGCATGACCTCCTCGGCAAACATTTTGAGGCTACCGCAGATATCCTCGTGCGATGTCTTGCCTGCCTGGTTCAGCAGAATGACCTGATCGACATGGGCGTCCTGGAACTGATGCAGTTTCTCGCGGATCGTTTTCGGTGAGCCGATTAATGCGCCCTTGAAGGCGTCCTGCGCCTTTTTGCTGTGACGCCAATCCTGGAATTCCTCCCAAAGGTTCCCTTCGCCCGGCGCGTCGACGCCCTTCCGACCGTAATACGACAAGGCGAAGATAAAGAATGTCCAGCCGGACGCCTTTTCGTAGGCTTCTTCGTCGGTTTCCGCACACATGAATCCAGACACCATGGCGATGTTGGGATTGACGGGGTAATCCGCGAGACGGTTCGGATGGTTCAACAGGTTGTTGTAGTACTTGTTGACCCACGCCGTGGCGGCTGCCGGCGACACGAAAGTGAAACCGAGTGCGCCCATGCCCCATTCGCCGGCCTGTCCGATCGTATTGATGTTGGAGCAGGCGACCCATAGGGGCGGATGCGGTTTTTGATAGGGCTTCGGGAGGACGTTTCGGGCAGGGAAGTCATGGAATTCGCCATGAAACTCCCAGCTATCCTTCGTAAACATGGGAATGATCGCCTTGACGGCCTCTTCCCAACGGTCGCGTTTGGTGCGCACCTGGGTGCCGAAGGGGTGAAGTTCTGCTGGACCCGCTCCTTCGCCCATGCCGAGTTCGACCCGTCCGCCGGATAGCAGGTCCAGCGTTGCGACCCTTTCCGCGACGCGGTGCGGTTGGTTGGTCGGCAATTGAATGACGCCGTGGCCCAGCCGGATATTCTTGGTTCGCTGACTGGCGGCGCCTAGGAAAACTTCCGGCGCGGAGGAATGCGAATATTCTTCCAGAAAATGATGCTCAACCTCCCACGCGTAGTCGTAACCGAGCTGATCGGCCATTTCGATTTGCGTCAGGGAATCTTGCAGCAGTTGATATTCGGAGTTTTCGTTCCAGGGCCGGGGCAGTTGATGTTCATAGAAGATGCCGAATTTCATCGTGTCGCGTCCTCAAGTCCAGTCGGTCTTTGGGGGGAAGGGGAGCTTCATTATGGCGGTTCTGGCGATTAGAGGCTTCCCAAATTTGGTCTCTCGCGAGGCGTTCTTTCCGCCAAGGTTCTTTCAACAATAGTATAATCCTCGTTTTATGATGATAATCCGTAAATTCCGGGTACCAGCTTTACGAAAAACGGAAAGATAGAATGGATAATGTGAAAGCGGTTCGTTTGTTCATTCAGGCGGCCCAAATCGGCAGCCTGTCTGCAGCGGGCCGGGAATATGGTTTGTCGCCGGCCAGTGTATCGCGGCAGATTTCGAACCTCGAAGATGATCTGGGCGTGCGTCTGCTCAATCGAACGAGCCGCAGGCTTTCGCTGACTGAAGCCGGGCAAATTTATTTCCAGCGGGCGGAGCGCTGGCTTCAGGACCTGGATGAGATGCGCGATGAGGTCTCGGAACTCGCGGTACGCCCCCGCGGACGCTTACGCGTGCAATCCAGAATATCGCTGGGCACGCAACATGTCGCGCCGCTGATCCCGGATCTGCTGGCGCAATATCCAGAACTGGACATCGATCTTTGGTTGACGGATACGGATCTGGACCTAGCCGAACATGGGATCGACGTGGCCATCCGTACCGGGAACCAGTCCGATTCATCTCTTATCGCCCGGCGTATTTCCTCGAGCCCGCGTGTCGTCTGTGCCAGCCCCGCCTATTGGCAGGGCAACGCCCGTCCCTCGACGCCGGATGAACTTGTTGACCACAATTGCCTGATTTATCGGTTTGGCGAGGCACCGGCGCTTTGGAAGTTCCGCGATGCAGAAGAGGCATCGACGGAGATGCGCGTGGCCGGCAATTTCCAATCGAACAATGCCGAAGCGCTCCGCGTTGCGACGCTGTCCGGGCTCGGCGTGGCGTTACTGCCGGCGTGGTCAATCAAGGACGATTTGCTCAATGGCGGGTTGGAGCGTGTGCTGGAGAATTACGTTGCCACCGCAACGGATCTCGATTTCGGAATTTACGCTGTCTATCTCAGCAAACGTTACCTATCGGCGAAGTCACGCCTTTTCATCGATTACCTAGTCACCGCCTTCGGTAGCCGGGATTGGTCCTCGATCGAGCCGGAAGAGGCGAGACCGTAGATGGGGCAGCCTATGTTTGCACTAAAATGGCGCGTCGCCCTTCACCATAATCTTGTGCATGCGTCGCTGATAGCCGTCGTAATCATTGATCGCGAAATGCTGGCAGCAGCGGTTGTCCCACATGGCCATGGCGTTTTCGGTCCAGTGGAACCGGCAGGTGAATTCCGGCCGGGTCGCATGCGCCTTGAGAAAGTCGAGCAGCGGCTCGCTCTCCTCTTCCGTCCAGCCTTCGAAATAATCAGTGTGCCCGCCGATATACAAGAGCTTGCGGCCTGTCTCGGGATGAGTCCGCACGACCGGGTGCGCGGATATCGTTTTTGCATCGCCGGGATTGATTTGCGGCATATGGATCGTGCCCGCTTGCACGCGCTCCATGCGGGTCATGCCGGACGGATGGTTCTTGCTGTCGCCATTATGTACGGCCTTGAGTCCCTGAAGCGACGCCTTCATGCCTTCCGATAGCGTTTCATAGGCGAGGTACATGTTCGAAAACATCGTATCGCCGCGCCCTTCCGGCATCTCGCGGCTATAGAGCATGGTCGCCTTGGCCGGCTTTGGCGTATACATCTGATCCGAATGCCAACGCCCGCCGGCGTTCGCCTTCATGTCCGGCGTCTTCAGAATTTCCGTGATTTCGGGATGGTCATCCATTGCCTTGTTGAAGAGATGAACATGAATCTCGCCGAAGCGTTTTGCGAATTCGATTTGCTGGGCCGGGGTGATGCTCTGGTTGCGGAAAAAGATCACATTGTTTTCCAGCCAGGCTCTATAGATCTCGTCAAACAGTTGCTGATCGATGCCGTCGGCGATGTCGATGCCTTCGATTTCAGCACCCAAGGCACCGGCAATCGGTTTAACGTTGATCCGGCTATAAGCTTGGTCTTGAGGTGCGGCAGCGGCAATGTCGGCCATGTTTTCACTCCGGTCGTTTACTCAAAGCATTCTTATTATTGCTTATTCGATCGTTTGCTGCCAATGCAACTCGAGATTTTGCCTAAAATCCGCAGAAATTGGGATGTTTCGCGCCTTTACCCGTATTGACCTCGGTATGCCCTGACACCATCTGCCGTGGTGCGTTGTTCACGTCAGTAATTTTGGATTTCCAAGCATGTCAGTCAGAAAGCGGGTCGTGGCGTTTATCGAACACGTCAAGGTCCAAGCCTTTATCACAACCCTTATCATCGTTAATGCAATCACGCTTGGCATGGAAACGTCGCCAGCCATTATGGCAGGCCGCGAAAGTTATTTTTACGCTTTCGACACCTTCGTTCTCAGTGTTTTCGTCGTGGAAATCGCGGCAAAATTGTTTGGACGTGGTCTTGGATTCTTCAAGGACGGTTGGAACGTTTTCGACTTGCTGATCGTCGGTATCGCGCTTGTTCCGGCATCCGGGCCATTGGCGGTTCTGCGCGCGCTTCGGGTGCTGCGCGTTCTGCGTTTGATGTCGATTGTGCCGCAAATGCGCGTTGTGATCCAAGCGTTGATAACGGCGGTGCCCGGAATGGTGTCGATCGTTGGGTTGATCGGTCTCATCTTTTACGTCTCGGCGGTTCTCGCGACGAACTTCTATGGTGCACAATTCACTGAATGGTTCGGCAATGTGGGTGCCTCGATGTACTCATTGTTCCAGATCATGACATTGGAAAGCTGGTCGATGGGTATCGTACGTCCTGTCATGGCGGAGTTCCCTTACGCTTGGGCGTTCTTTATCCCCTTCATTTTGGTGACGAGCTTTGCGGTCATCAATCTGTTCATCGGCGTGATCGTCGACGCGATGCAGACGCAACATCGGCAGGAAGCCGAAGAAATCGAACAGCATGTCGATAATGAAACCAGCGCGTTGCGCGGGGAAATCGCCGAGTTGCGTACTGAAATAATGGGTCTTCGCAATTTACTGCAGCGGGTTGACGCGGACTAGTCGTTTGGCAGCTTGGTTCGCTGTCCTTTAAGCTGGTGTGAGCCAACAAGGAGCCTGCCATGCCGATTCGATCCGCTGTTGCTGGGCGCGATGTCGAACCTTATGACTACGATGTCGATGTCCGTAAATGTCTCGCCTATGCCGCCGGGATGGGGGAGATCGCCGATATCTATTTTGATGATGCAAGGCCGGGTGGGATTGTCGCGCCACCGGCGATGGTCGTTACGCCGGAGTGGCCCGCCTCGCGTGATATTCGGACGATACCGGAATTCGGGGCCACGCCTGAGGAGAGTCGGCGCGGTGTTCATGCCGTACAAGATACGCAGTTTCATCGCTTGATGCGGCCGGGAGATAAGCTACGCGTAACCGGGCAGATCGTCGCGATCAGAAGGATTAGGCCCGGCGCGCTGACGATGACGCGGATCGATCTAACGACAGTCGAGGGCGAGCCCGTATCTACCACATACACAACAGGCATCACCCGCGGCGTCGAAGTGGAGGGAGAGGATCGGGTCATCGAGGAAGCGCCCCCGTGGTCTGACGATCCAGTGACCACTGGTTGGACGGAGATGGTGATCCCGATCGCGCGCGAGCTGCCGCATGTCTATACGGAATGCGCCGATATCTGGAATCCCATTCACACCGAACGCGAGGTCGCGCTCGCGGCAGGCTTGCCGGATATCATTTTGCATGGAACGGCGACCTGGGCTTTGGCGGTGCGCGAGATTGTGGCGAACCGGCTGGGCGGCGAACCGGGACGGCTGGCCCGCTTCACGGGACGCTTTACCGGGATGGTCATTCCCGGCACGGATATCACCGTACGCCATGCCGCCACCGCCACGGGGACTGTATATGAAGTGCTGGCGGCGGACGGGTCGAAAGCGATCAGCGATGGCCGTGCGCTGTTTCGCGACTGACGGATTTGGATGAAGTGGTGTCGTGCGGTTAAGCTGCGCGCAAGAATTAAGAGTCAGATGTGGGAGGAAGTCTCTTGAGTAAAAGAATAGCAATGGTCGGAAGCGGCGCGGTTGGTGGTTATGTCGCCGGCAATATGGTGCGCAATGGCGCCGACGTGACCTTGATCGATGCGTGGCCCGATCATGTCACCAAAATGAATAAAAGCGGGCTCGACCTGCGGGGTACGACCGAGGCGGAGAGCCATAACGTTCCGGTCAAGGCGATCAACATCTGCGAAGTGTCCAACCTGCCTAAGGAAGGGCCGATCGATATCGCTTTCATCTCCGTGAAATCTTACGAGACGCAGTTTGCGGCGGCCTTGATCGAAAGTTATCTGGCGCCTGATGGGTATGTCGTTTCGCTGCAAAATGCGATCAACGAAGAAGCCATCGCCGCCGTTGTCGGCGCGCATCGGGTAATCGGCTGTATCGCCAGCAGCATCAGCTGCGGTCTCGAAGGGCCGGCCCTTGTCCGACGCCATGTGCCGATCCGCGGCGACAGCTACACAGTCTTCCGGGCCGGCGAACTGCACGGGCGGGTGACGGACCGGGTAGAGGAAGTTGCGGAATTGGCCGGTCATACCGACAGTTCGATGGTGACCAAGAATATTTGGGGTGAACGCTGGACCAAGCTGGTGATCAATTCCAGCCATAACGGCCTATCGGCGTGCACGGGCCTTGGCGGCAACGACATGGTTCGCGACGACGGTGCGCGTTCGGTGAATATCCGGCTTACGGCGGAAACCCTTAAGGTCGGCAAGGCCTTGGGCTTCGTCGTGGGAACCAAGAAGGGCACGACCGCCGAGCAATGGTACGCGGCTGCCGAGGGTGACAAAAAGGCGTTGCAGGAAATCGAGGACGGTCTGTTCGCCGAGATCGCGAACCGCAGCGATGGCGCGCGTCCGTCCATGGGCCAGGACATGCTCAAGGGCCGCAAGACGGAGATCGACGCAATGAACGGTTTCGTCGTCGAGAAGGCCGCCGAAGTCGGTCTTGCGACGCCGTTGAACGCGGCAATGGTCGATCTGGTAAAGCGCTGTGAGCGCGGGGAAATTGAACCTGATCCCAAACATGTCGCCAATCTTTAGGCGACATAGTGTGATGATTCCGAAGTTTGTCGCATTCAATGCGACGAACTTTAGGAGCTGAATCACACTAGAATCAATTATAGTAGTGTGCTGATTCATGCAAAATTCAATCCTTTGAATTTCACGATCAGGACACGAGCGGATCACGGGACACGAAGTGGAGGATGAGATGGGTTTGAAAATTGCAATCGTCGGCGCTGGCGCGGTCGGCGCCCAGGTCGGGGGCTTTATGGCGAAGAATGGCGAGGATGTCGTCTTCATCGATGGCTGGCCCGAACATGTCGAGAAAATGCGCAGCGACGGGCTGCACCTGACCGGTGTGACCGAGGCGGAGGAATTCACCGTGCCGGTCAACGCCATGCATTTCTCCGACGTGCAGGCCCTGTCGAAGGGCCGGCCAGTTGATATTGCCTTCGTCTGCATGAAATCCTACGAGACGGAGATGGCAACCTACCTGATCAAGCCGTATCTGGCGCCGGACGGGTTCGTCGTCTCGCTGCAGAACTGCATGAATGAGGAGTTCATCGCCGGGATCGTCGGTTGGGGCAAGGTGGTCGGCTGCATCGCGGCGAAGATTTCGGTCGAACTGCGTGGTCCGGCCCATGTCAACCGCAACGTGCCGGTGCATGGCAACGCACACACTGTGTTCCGCGCCGGTGAGGTGCATGGCGAGGAAACGCCGCGGACGCAGGAAGTGGCCCGGCTCTGCGGCTTTACCGACAGCGCCATGGTGACGACCAACATCTGGGGTGAGCGCTGGAGTAAGCTCTGCCTCAACGGTAGTAGTAACGGTGTGTCGGCGAGCACCGGACTTGGCGGTGCCGCGATTGCCGCCGACCCACATTTGCGCGACGTGAAAATGAAACTGATTTCGGAATGTATACGCGTCGGCCGCGCCTCCGGTTTCAAGCTGGAGAAGCTCGGTGGGCTCGAAAGCGACGTCTATGTCGCGGCTGCGGACGGCGACAGTGAGGCGCGCAAGATCGTCGAAGACAACTACATTACCACGGCCGGCAAGGGTAATCCGAACGCACGCCCGTCAATGGGACAGGACATGATGAAGGGCCGCCGTACCGAGATCGACTATATGAACGGTCTGGTCGTGCAAAAAGGCCGGGAGACCGGAATCGCGACACCGGCCAACGAAGCGCTGATCGCGGCGGTCAAAATGGTCGAACGCGGCGAGCGCGACGCTAGCCCGGATTTGCTGGCGGATATTTAGGCTGCCGGCAAGATCGCGGTCGCGTGGGGCGAAATGCGCGACCGGCTATTCTCATCTTGTCTAACTGTTGCGGCAACGGCGGTAGGCTGAATCGCAAAAAAGAAAAAATGCAATCTTAAGTATATGGTTTTCTCTAACTAAGAGCTAAAATGGCATCGCATTTTCCATTCTAGGGATAGAGCGATGACCTTTCGCGCAGTCACTTTCCTTCTGGTCCTTTTTGCGTCGTTCCAACTCCAGGCCCAAACCGGAAAAGATTGGGCGAAAGTTGCGATCGAGGACCTCGCGCATATCGATTGGACATACGATGTGCTCAAGGAGTACCTCCTGTTTCGTCCGGACGCGCAATCCGTGCCGGCAGCAAAAGTTGCCGCCTTGATGTTATTCACGGGCGCGGGAGGATTCGAGGGCTGGGTGCACGATAAGGCGCCTCGGTCCGGCGACATCCGTATGACTGGTCCTTATGTCGATCTCTCGGCGGTGCCGAGTATGGCTGACGGCAAACCCGCTGATGCCGCTCAAGTCGCGACATTCGCGGCGACGGCGGGTGTTGGCTATATGACCCATTCCCGAGTCCGGCTGTATTACAGCCCCGGCGTCGTATCTTGGCTGGAAGGGGGGCGTAAGGGCGCCATTCCGGATGGCGAGATGATCGTCAAGCAAATGTATTTCGATAATCCTGCCTCGCCAAGTGTACCGCCAACACAGATTGCCGGCTGGGCCGTCATGTTCAAGGACAGTCGCGTTACTAAGGATGGTTGGCTGTGGTTTCTCTATTTCTTGCCGGGAAACCCCACCTTCGGCGTGCCATTCGTCGCCGCACAATATGGCCTTTCATTTTGCCTTTCGTGTCACGCGGGGACCGAGCACGACCCTGGTCAAATCAACCAGATGACTTTCGCGGATATATCCAATATCGAAGGCAAGGGGGAGCAGTATACCTATGTGGGGCCGTCCCCCAGCATTATCGCGACAAGCGATAAAAAGGCCTTCTATGCCGGCCACGGAACGCTTGATATCAACTCCGCCAATGATTTGAAGGCGTCGCTTGCCGCGCTTAAAGCTGTCAAGGTCAAAGACCCGAAGCTAATCAAGGCGATTGAGGAGATGGTCGCGACTCTCGCGGCGACGAAAGCGGGGGGACCTTCGGTCTTCACGTTACCGCTTGCGGCCCCAAATCCAGCGACCGTTGCTCTCTATGGGACGAGCGGCGGCAAGAGTTCGTTCAAAAACTTTCCAGGGAGCCTCTTCGCGGATCATGTCGTCCCTGGTCCCGACGGGCCTGCGCAGTTCGAAGCCAGCGATTCCTGTCGCGGGTGTCATGATATCTCGGCGCTTCTTGGCGGCCGCGACCCGGCGATGCTGGCGACGGATCCCGCGACGGCGAAACAATATAATCTGTCACCTTACGGTGAATGGAGTGCCTCTATTATGGGGCTGGCGGGACGCGATCCGATTTTTCATGCACAGCTGGAATCGGAACGCGCGATGCGGCCTGAAATTGCCGACAATATTTCCAATCTTTGCCTGAGCTGCCATCAGGTTATGGGCCAACGCCAGTTCCATCTCGATAACAAGGGCAGCGACAAGCTCTTCACGTCGAAATACACCTATGTAAGTCCAAGTTCGACTTTTCTGGCGCCCGAAAATCAAAGCCCGGCGCGATGGGGTGGCCTGGCGCGGGATGGTGTCTCCTGCCTTGTCTGCCACCAGGTAACTCCGGAAGGCCTCGGTGATTCCAGTACCTTTACCGGAAAATTTAACGTTGCCGCGCCTGGCAGTGTCTTCGGCCCTTTCGCCGACGCGGATATCAAACCATATTATATGGAGCAGGCGCTTGGTATTAAGCCAAAGCAAGGCGCACAGATCACGTCGAGCGCTCTTTGTGGATCCTGCCACACTATCGTGCTTCCAATCTTGCCGCGCCATGGCGCCACACCCAAAGATTTCAAGAACCCCCCATTGGGTACCGCGCATGAACAAACCACTTACCTCGAGTGGTTGAACAGCGACTACAATGACGAAAGGCCCGACAATCCGCTGGGGCGCAGCTGTGCCGATTGCCATATGCCGGCGACGTTCGAAACCAATCCAAAACAGCCGCTGGAATTCACCATCGCGAATGTCGAGGACGAGAATTTCCCGCCCGTGCCCAACCGGGCAGAAGGTTCCTTGATTACACCGGTACCGAAGAAAGGCTATCGGCGCCACACCTTGGTCGCGCTCAATGGTGTAGCGCAAAACATGTTCCAGCAATTCGCAACCGAACTTGGTGTCACCAACACGAACCCAGGAACCGTACTGACAGCGGTTCCGCGTTTGCAACTCGCGGCGGAGGAGACCATTCGCATGGGTCGCGATCAAACTGTACGCCTTGCGGTTGGGAAACCGGAAACCGTTGATGGCAACCTTGAAGTTGCCGTTCAGATAGAGAACTTAGCCGGCCACAAATTCCCCTCAGGTGTTGGGTTCCGGCGTGCCTTTATCCGCTTCGGCGCGTTTGATGCCGGCGGTTCGGTTTTGTGGCAATCCGGCAGTACGGACGCCGCGGGCGTTATCCTGGGACCCGACGCCAAGCCACTGCCGAGCGAGTTCGCCCAAACCTGCGATAAAATCCAGCCGGACTATAAGGTGGTTTCCTCAGAATCACAGGTTCAGATATTTTCGGAACGAGTCGCCAATAACGAGGGCAAACTTACAACCAGTTTCCTGGGCATAAAGACACACTGTAAGGACAATCGGATGTTACCCCTGGGCTGGAAGCCGAATGGTCCCAATGCGAAAATAACCGCGCCGTACGCCAAAGGCGGTAAGCAGATTTTGAACCCGAAGAACCCAGGCGGGAAGATTGTTTCCTATCGTATGCCACTAGCCCAAGTTGCTAACGCCGTTCGGTTTGAAGCAACGCTTGTATATCAATCGATTCCGCCTTTCTATCTTAAAGATCGGTTTGGCGCCGATGGTACAAGTGGCAAGGGACCAAGCCGCGAGCGACTCAAATACATGGTCAATCATTTGAATTTGGCGGAAACGCCCTTCAGGGGATGGGGGTTCGATGTGGTGACAGCAGCGTCGGCGCGCTAATTCACCGGCAGGATTGTAATCCACATCGGTAATTTGCCAAGCGGATGGGTCGAGCGGCGTTCCAGCCGTCCCGTCTCTTGGTCTATTCGAAAGATGCCGAGGCGGCCGGACCCGTGACCGGCGGATAGAAGATATCGTCCCGCCGGGTCGATCTGGAAGGCGCGTGGTATCTTTTCCGCCGGCACGTAGCCAAGCCAGCGTAGGGTGCCGTCCGCTTCAACCGCGAATTCGGCAATACTGTCGTGTCCCCTATTGGGCGCATAGAGAAATCGGCCATCGGGCGTCATACGAATTTGTGAACATTTGCTGTCTCCCGACCAGCCAGCCGGCAGCGTTGATTTTGTTTGGATATGAGACAGAGTGCCCGCTTCCACATCCAATGTATAAGTGCCAATGCTGCAGCCCTGTTCGTTTGAGAAATAGACGATGGGTATATTCGGGTGAAAGCAAAAATGGCGTGGCCCGTCGGGTCCGGGCGGGTCGCACCGGTCCGGTGTGTTGGGCGTCAACGCACCCGACGTTTCGTCGAAACGGAACTGAAATGTCGTGTTTGGCGCGTCCTCTCGAAAGATGTGCGGAACAAAGACGAACCGGTTCGTCGGATCGGATTCAATGCAATGCGCGCGCATGCCCGTCGCAAGCCACTCGATTGGCTTTTCCTGTACGGCACCGTTTTCCCCAATCCCATGCACCGCCGTTATGCCGTCGAAATAGGATGCGGAGAACAGGTAACGGCCGGTCTTGTCAGTTGAAACATAGGCCGGATCGGCGCCAATGGGGATCGTGCCGATCTCTGTAAGGTCCCCGCTGCTGGTTTCGATAGCGAAACTTGTGATCTGTAACGACCCTTTGCGCGCGACATGCATGAACTGTCCATTCGGGCTGACCGTGGCATAGGCGGGCCTACCGGATAGCGCGATATCGTCGCCGGGGATGAGCGCACCTGTTTCAGGATTCATCGTGAAGCGGGCGATCCGGTCATCCCCCGAAACACTGATATAGACATGGTACATATTGAAGTTCTCCGGAAATGCGATGGAGCCTCAGTCGCGCGGCCAAGTACCCGAAAATGGCTTTGCAATCGCCCGTTCCACTAACTCCAGATGGTCCTGGCCGTAGAACATGTCGCCATCGACGAAATAAGTCGGCGATCCAAAGACGGAGCGTTCGATCGCTTCCTTCGTATTCACGTCGTAAATAGCCTGAATTTCCGGTGACATCGCCGCGTCCAGAAGGGGTACGGGGTCGACACCGGCTGCTTTGCCAATTATCGCCAGCGTGTCCCGGTCGTCGAGATCCGCGTCGTCGCGCCAATGCGCTTCCAGCATGCCATGCGCCAACTGATCGATATCGATGCCTTGCTGCAGCCCGGCGATCAGCATGCCGTTCGACAGCGCGATTCCGTTGCTATGATAGGTCGGGTGGCGGCCTTGCATGATCGCGGCGCCGCGCGCTTCCGCCCAGCGCTCGATCTCCCGCCCGGAGAAATAGGCGCGTCGTTGCGGGGTCAGACCATTTGTCGGGCCAGGCCCCGTTACCGCAACCGCGGCACGGAGATCGAAAGGTTTGTGAATAATTTCCTGTCCCGCGGCGCGGACGATGTCCATGAATTTCGCCGAGCCGATATAGGCGTATGCCGAATGGGCGGAATAGAAATACTCGATCTCGGCCATTTTGGTTTCCTCTAAAGGCAAATGATTTTTGCATGTCGCGCGCCGGGAGGCTATCACCTGTGGCTGTAACAGGGAGATAAAATCTTATGAACGCGACCAAACTTCGACGCACTCTTAAATCAGGCGGCCATGTTTTCGGTTGCATGTTGTCACAGATGGCCTCAACCCGGTTCGAACAAGTGCTGTCGGGCAGCACCTTGGACTACGCTATTATCGATTCCGAGCATGGTTCGCGCGACCGGACGGAAATTCAGCAACTGACCGGCATGCTGCGCCGTGCGGACATCACCCCCATCGTGCGGATTCCGATCCCGAAATCCGAATGGGTAGCTATGGCGCTGGATGCGGGTACCGCTGGTGTTCTTGTTCCTTATTGCGAGACGGTCGAAGAAGTGCAGGCCGTGGTCGCAACGGCTAAATGGCATCCGCTGAAGGGCGAGTATTTGCGCCGCGCGGTGGAAGAGAATGTGTTGCCGAGCCCGGGAACCAAAAAATATCTGCAAAACCGGCGCAAGGAATCGTTTGTCATCATCGGAATTGAATCCGAACCGGCCTATAAAAACCTTGATGCGATCCTGGATGTCGGTGGAATCGATGGCGTGTTCATTGGTCCCAACGATATGTCGACCTCACTGGGTATTCCGGACGATTACGCGAACAAGAAATATTTGCGCGTGATCGAGGACATCATCAAACGGTGCGAGGCTCGCAAGATCCCTGTCATGGTGCATCAACAAACTATCGACACGTCGACCAAGGCGATCAAACTTGGCGCACGCTTCGTGTTGCACTCCACGGATGGCCGGATGTTGCAGCGGATAATCCAGAATGAAATGAACGCCCTGCGGAAGGTTGCTGGTGCGACGGCGGCGGCGGCGAAGGATACGGTCGAGACCGTGTAGTCTCATAGAGGTGGTTTGGCGTGCGCGAAGCGTCAGTCCATAATCCGTGAGGCTTATGGGTGGGCCGGAAGTTTATTTTCAATGAAGGTCTAGAAACATGAAGATTACCGTTTATGGCGCCGGTGCGATCGGCGGTCACCTTGGCGCGTTGTTGAGCCGCGAAGGATACGATGTCAGCCTCGTTGCGCGCGGCGCACATCTGGAGGCCATGCGTAAGAATGGTCTTAAACTCATCACGGGTGACCGTCAGTTTGTAACCCACCCTCGCGTCACGGATGACCCAAGCACGCTCGGCCCACAGGATTACGTCGTTGTCTCTCTGAAATCGCATCAGGCGCCGGACGCTGTCGAGTCGATGCAGCCGCTGCTGGGTCCCAATACGACAGTGGCAAATGCCATGAACGGGGTTCCCTGGTGGTATTTCTACAAGCTGCCGGGACCCTTTGAAAATCGCCGGGTCAAAGCGGTCGATCCCGATGGAAAATTGTGGGAGGGCGTCGGGCCTGAGCGGGCGATCGGCTGCATTACCTATGTTGCGAGCGAGGTAATAAAGCCTGGTGTCGTCAAATCCGGAGGCAGTTTTCGCTATCTGATCGGTGAGCCGGATGGTTCCGAGTCGGATCGCTGTCTGAAATTCCAGGAAGCGGTCAATGCATGTGGCATCGAGTGTTTGGTCCGGCCGGAAATCCGCAAGGACATCTGGGTCAAACTGATGGGCAATATGGCCTATAATCCGACCAGCGCACTTACCATGGCGCATAGCGGTGCCCTGGTGGATGACCCCGCTTCAGAGGCGCTGTTGCGCCGTCTCATGGCAGAGGTGATTGCGATTGCGACGGCACTGGGTTCAGACCCGGAAGCATCGATTGATGCGCGGATTGACGGGACCCGCAAAGGTGCGGCCTTTCATAAAACATCAATGCTGCAGGATCTCGAACGTGGGAGGCCGATGGAAATTAATCCGATTGTCGGCGCGGCGGCTGAATTGGCGGCACTCGCTGGAGTCGAGACGCCGACGATTGATACTGTTCTGGCACTTGTCCGCGTTCGGGCGCAAATGAGCGGACTGCTGCCGGGCGCACCGAAGATCGAGGTGCCGGCGTGACTGCCTAATTCAACCAAGCCGTGGAGGACGAGCCTATGGATATCTTGCAAGACATTATTTTTGAGTTGGGTACCGAGACGCATACATTCACGGCTATTGGGCGCTGTCCCCGCACTGGCCGGCTCGGCGTGTCGGTGACGACAGGGGAGATCGGCACGGGCGGAAGAGTGCCTTCGGTGATGGCCAATGTCGGGGCGGTGGGAACGCAGGCTTATACCGATCCACGGCTGGGTCCGCTGGCGATCCGCTTGCTTGAACTGGGATATCCGGCAGCGCGGGTTATGGCGGAGCTTGAATCCAGCGATCCTCATATCGAATGGCGGCAGCTTGGCATTGTTGACCGATACGGGCGTACCGCCGTTCGGACCGGTGCACGCAATACGGCATGGGCAGGCCATATCACGGGCGATGGCTGGGTCGTTATGGGCAACGCGGTCATCAATGAGGATGTGGTCGGTGCGATGGGCCGCGCCATGGAAGAATACGAAGCGGAAGATATTGAAACCCGACTGATGCACGCGATCAGCGCGGGCACCGAGGCTGGCGGACAGCCGGATGGCCAACGTGCGGCGGCCGTCGTTGTGCATGAGAATGAGGGCTATACAATCGTCAATTTGCGGGTCGACGATCACGATGCCCCGATGAAAGAACTTTGGCGCTTGTTCGAGAAGCTGCACCCGCTGGTACCCTACTATCGGGAACGGCCCGACAACCCTGAAATTGGCCGTGTGGTCGATTGGAAGAAAGAGCGCGGAATTGAATAACAGCTCAGTGGGACATTAAGACCGGCGTTTGCATTGCTTCCAGGACGTGGCGCGTGACGCCACCGAATACATACTCGCGGAGCCGTGAATGTCCGTAGGCACCCATGACAAGCAAATCAGCGTCAGTATCGCTCACATAGTTCAATAAAGCAGAGCCCGTTTCACCACCCATATCACCAAGCAGCTTCAAATTTGCCGCAACGCCGTGTTGGGCGAGGTGCCGCGCAATATCCGCGCCAGGAATTTCGCCACTCGCATCCGGCGCAACTGTCAGGATATCGACAGAGTCGGCGGTTTCGAGAAGCGGCATCGCATCGGAAATGGCACGTGCGGATTCGCGGCTTGCATTCCAAGCAACGACGACACGTTTACCAACGGGGGCGCTTTCAATGCCATGCGGTGTGACCAAGACCGGCCGGCCAGACCGGAGGACAAGGTCGATTGTGCTTATTTCCCATTGATCTTCGTCAGAAACATCTTGGCCGGTTACGGTAAGGTCAGCGCAACGTGCGAATATACCAACGATATCGGTGGCGTTTCCTTCGGTTATTGTCCAGCTACTGCGGTCTGTCCACCCGGCGCGCTGGACTGTGGAAGTAAAGAGATTGCTGGCTGCGGCGATTGCTGCATTCTGTTGTGCTTCAAACGGTTCGAGGATGATGTCCGGTATTGGTCCCACGCTATAAGGCGGCAGTTCCGGGACAGCACGTACTGCCAGCCCTGTGAGATGAGCATCGTGAGCAACACATAGAGCAACAGCGGTTTCGAGGCGCAATTTGGATTGCGCTGTTTCGGTCACATGCACCAGAATGTTCTTGAGAGTCATTTTACTGTCTCACTCTTCCACGAATTCGAACCGTGACGCTAATATGGCTGCGCGGTACGCCGCTACAAAAGACATGGATCAATTCGGCGGCATAATCAAGTCGAGCTCAATCATAGGAATCAAAGCACTATGTCGAAAAAGAACATATTTTATTTTGATTTTTTGACCAACCCCGAGGCGTTTGAGAAAACCCTGACGCAAGACGGCAATATTGGTTTGACCCGGCTCGAACATTCGATGCCGGAAACGAAAATCGAAGAGACTCTGAAACGTGCTCACGGCTATCAAATTCGCGGTAATTGGCGTGATGTGCCGGACGCGTATCGTGGTCATGTGGACCTTATCGCGCGTTGCCCAAATTTGCTGGCCATTTCGACGGGCGGTGCGGGTTATGACACGATACATGTCGACGATTGCACGAATGCCGGCATCTTGGTCGTCAATCAAGCCGGGATGAACGCCGAAGCCGTGTCGGAGCATGCCGTCGGCATGATGCTGTGCCTGACGAAAAAGATCGCGCAGGTCAATCAGGCCCTCCGGCGCGACCGGGATTGGGTGCGTCGCGACTACATCAATAACGACATTTTCGGAAAGCGGTTGGGTATCGTTGGTCTCGGTCAAATCGGCGCGCGGGTTGCGGAGATTTGCAAACTCGCCTTCGGTATGGATGTCATTGCCTATCATCCGCGAATTAATAAGGAAGAAGCGGAACGGCGCGGCGCGCGGCTGGTTTCGTTCGATGAGCTGTTGGTGCAATCCGATTTTGTCTTGGTCGCCTGTGGCCTGAACGATGAGACGCGCGGTATGTTTGACGAAAAGGCCTTTGCCCGGATGAAATCGACGGCGTATTTCATCACCATCGGCCGAGGCGGCATTCACGATGAAGCGGCGTTGGCGAAGGCGCTGACGGAGAACCAAATCGCCGGCGCGGGGCTTGATGTGTGGATGGAGGAACCGCCGCCGCTTGGCCATCCGCTGCTCGATTTCGACAATGTGTTGGCTTCGCCGCATATTGCAGCCATCACGCCTGAAAGCGCACTCAAGGCAATGACCGGCGCGGCCGAGCAATGGCGGACCATTCTCTCTGGCAAAAGACCGCCCCGATTGGCCAATCCTGCCGTCTGGCCAGCCTATAAGGAACGGTTTGAGCGAATCATGGGAACGCCGGTCGTCGAGACCGACTGATCCTATCCGACGGCCACGGGCGCGATTTGGTCCATGATCCAGCGCGCGAGTGCCGTCATGCGGGCGTCCTGGTGCTGTTGGCCCATGACTTGCGCACCGACCGGCATGCCGCTGACGCTCATCAATGGCATCGTCACGCAGGGGGCGAACAGCATCGAGCTTGCCGTGTTGAAGATGGCGTCACCCGTCGGACGGGGTGCCAAGGGTTGGCCTTGGATATCGCCGGGCCAGAGTGGCGCCGGTCCGGGACAGGACAGCGTAATCATGGCATCGGCAAGGTTACCGATGGCCGCATGGCAGCGTTGCGCCGAGTCCCGCGCCAAGAGCGCCGCGCGGTAATCGTCGGGACTCATGGCTTCGGCTTTTGCCAAGGTCGCTTTGGCGCGCTCGCTGACGAATTCCTCTTTCAGGTTGACCAGATTGCGCTGCGCCCACCGGTTTTCCCACGGCGTGATATTGCCCGTGATGCCGGGCGCATCGACGACCGCCTGTTCGAGCTTCTCGACCAGCGGATGATCCGCACGGCGCAGCAGCGTCACACCGGCTTGTTGCAGGTTTTCCAGCAAGCCTTCAAAAGCAACCTTGCTGTCATCGTCGAGGACCGCCCAGCCCGCAGTTTCCAGAACGATGAGACGCTCGGGCATGACCGCTGCCGGCGGTGTCGCCGGGCCGAAGAGGCCTAAGCAGCCGCGGTCGCCGCCGGCGCGTTGCGCGATTTCAATGGCGGTCTGCCACATATCTTCGATGCAGCCGGCATGAACGCCGTGGGTGCTCATGCTCGTGGCCTGGCGCTCACCCCGATTGATGCCGCCTTGTGTTGGTTTCAAGGCGACGTTGCCGCAATAGGCCGCAGGGCGAATGATGGATCCGCCAACCTGGGTCCCGATTGCGGCGGGCACCATCCGGGACGCTACGGCCGCTGCCGATCCAGAGGATGAGCCGCCCGGTGTGCGGGTGGTGTCGAAAGGGTTGGTTGTCGCACCGGGATGCGAGCCGCCCAGTTCGGCTGTCACGGTCTTGCCGAGCACGACCGCGCCGGATTCGCGTAGCGCCCAGACGGCGGCATTGTCATTCTTTGGGAAATTGCCCGCATAGGCCTCGCAACCCATCTGCGTCGGCATATCCTTGGTCTCCAGCAAATCCTTGATGCTGATCGGCAGGCCATCGATGGCGGAAAGCGGACGACCATCCTTATAGCGCGCGCTGCTCGCATCGGCGGCTTCACGGGCGCCGTCTTCGTTTAGAGTTACATAGGCCTTTACGACCGGTTCGCGCTCGGCGATGGTTTCAAGGCAACGCTCCAGATAGGCACGCGGCGTGTCGGATCCGTCGCGAAAGGCGGGCACCTTGTCGTGGAAGGTGAGTGCCTTGAAGGTTTTGGGATCATAGGTCTCTGTCATGGGTCCGTCTCCCTGTGTCTTTGGCCGATCTTGGCAGTTTCGCCGCTGGGCTTCAATGTGGCGCAACAATTTACTAAGGTTAAGGCAAGCGCAACCAACCGGAGCTTGACTGATGTCTGCACGCCCGACGCCCTTTAGCGGTATTCGCCACGTCGCATTTGCCGTACCGAACCTGGAGGAATGCGAAAAGTTCTATACCGAGATTATGGGTATGGAGATATTGAACCGCGCCAACGAGAACCTCGTCTACCTGACCTGCGGAAACGACAATCTATCCTTGGCGCGTGCGAAGAAGCCGACGGATGGCGATAGCTGCTTCGACCATTACGGCTTTATCGTTCGGACCAAGGATGAGTTGCAGGACTGGTTCGACTACTTCAAGGCCGAGGGAGTCGATGTCATGGATCAGCCGCATGATCATGCCGACGGTGCGCGCAGCTTCCATGTCAAGGACCCGGCGGGCAACGTCATTCAACCGATATTCCATCCGGCGATTTCTGGCCAGAAATTTACCGGCCCCTAAGAGTTACTCGGCCAGAGCCCGGCTGATGACGAGGCGTTGGATGTCGTTGCTGCCTTCGTAGATTTTGCAGACCCGGACGTCGCGGTAGATGCGTTCCAGCGGGTGGTCGGTGAGATATCCGTATCCGCCCAAAGTCTGTATGGCGTCTGAGCACACAGTTTCCGCCATTTCCGACGCGGCGAGTTTGGCCATGGACGCTTCCTGCAGGCTGGGAAGGTCCGCATCGCGCAGGGCCGCGGCGTGCCGGACCAGTTGCCGCGCCGCTTCGATTTCAGTTGCCATATCCGCAAGGCGGAAGGCGACGGCCTGATGATTGATGATCGGCGTGTTGAAACTCTCCCGTTCCTTGGCATAGGCTACCGCTAATTCATGAGCGGCCCGTGCCATGCCGACCGCTTGCGAGGCGATCCCGATCCGGCCGCTTTCCAGATTGGCGAGGGCGATACGGTAGCCTTCGCCTTCCGCACCCAGCCGGTTCGCCTCCGGCACGTCGACATTCTCGAGTACGATTTGGCAGGTATCGGAGGCGCGCTGGCCGAGTTTTTCCTCGATGCGGGCGACGATGTAGCCGGGATGATCCGTCGGCACGATGAAGGCGCTGATGCCGCGCTTGCCTTGGTCGGGACCGGTACGGGCAAAGACTAGGGCGACATCGGCGTTAGCGCCGGTCGTCACGAATTGCTTTGTCCCATTCAACACATAGCTGCCGTTTTTGCGTTCTGCTGTCGTGCGTAAGGTTGACGCGTCGGAACCCGCATGCGGTTCGGTGAGGCAGAACGCACTCAGCATCTCTCCGCTCGCGAGTTGAGGCAGGTAAAGGTTCTGCTGCGATTCACTGCCATACTGGATAATCGGCAGGCAGCCGACCGAGTTATGGCCGCTCATAGCGGTCGAGACGGCACCGCACCCCGCCGCGATTTCTTCCAAGGCAACGGCATAGGCGACGTGATCGGCGCCGATACCACCCATTTCCTCGGGGACGAGCATGCCCAGGAAGCCAAGCTTCCCCATCGCGGCAAAAGTATCCCGGGGAAAGGTGGATGCGCGGTCCCATTCGGCGGCGTAGGGCGTCAGGTGGTCCCGCGCAAACCGCATCGCGGTTTCTCGGATGAGCTCTTGGTCCTCAGTGAGCAACACGTCGGCGCGGCCCCTAATCGTCGAGCTTGTAAACGCGCGTTGCCGTGTCGTGATAAAGCTTGGCTTTCTCGTCGGCGGAGTACCCCGCGGTCAGCAGCTTGAAGGAATTGTAAAGCACGTTGTAGCTGCAACTCAGTTTATCGACGGGGAAGTTCGATTCGAACATGCAACGGTCGACGCCGAATTTCTCGATCGTATATTCATAATAATGCCGCGTTGCATCGAGCAATTCCTGGCTTGTCGGCGGTTTCGGCTTTTCGTGCCAGGCGAAGCCGTTCACCTCCATATTGATGCCGCCAAGTTTGGCCATGACATTCTGGCACGTCGACAACTCATCGATGGAAGCCTTCCAGGTGGTATAGACCTCGTCCGATTTGCCGGCATAGGGGCCGATACCGATTGGGCCGCCGAAGTGATCGAGAATGATCGTCGTATCCGGGAAGGCGCGGGCCAGATCGGCGACGTCGGGGATTTGCGGATGATAGCACCATGCCTCGTAGCTGAGATTGCGAGGTCCAAGATGTTTGAACCCGGTGCGGAAATTGTCGCGTAGAACCAAGTCGCCTGGTGGATTTGTGCGGTGGTTGCCGACTTCGTCGTGCTTGTCCCATGCCATACCCAGGCGAATGCCCTTAAAATGGCCGCCCCCCGCTTCGATCTGCGCGTCCAGGACATCGGCGGCGGCGTCGCCGATCTTGAGGTCCGTGGTCCCGATGATGCCTTTGGCGACCCGGCAATTGCCATACAGGCCCGACGCGCTCATCGCCGCGATACCACGGACAAACTCGGTTTCGCCAAGGGGGCGCATCGATTCGGGGCCGTCCGTCTTGAACATCGCACCGCATTCGATGAATACGGTGGAGACGATGTTATGGCCGCTGCTGAGATCGTCGAGAATTTCGTCGAGCAGATAGCGCGGTTGTGTATGCTCGGTTTTGAACTCCCAGAGATGGTGATGCGGGTCGCAAATCGGCAAGTCCGGTTCCAGGGTCTCCTCGACCGTCAATGCCAGCCAATCGTCATGTTTGCCCATGATGTACGCCCCTTTGGTTCGTGATTTTCACGTCTTACTCAAACGTTTTATGGGCCCGCTGTCAAAGCGTCAGCAATCGGGTACATTGCGCCTAAGATTGTTGCGCGGTGTGTTGGCGAAAGGCGATTCATGGGGTCGGTAACGATCAACGAAGTGAGACAAGGATTCTATCTCGATTCCGTGGCATTGATGCGGGTTGCGCGGACGATTGGGTTGATGCCCGGTGTTGAAGAATCGGCCCTCATGATGGGTACGGCGGCCAATCGCCAAATTATGCGCGATGCGCGTGTTCTCGATGCATCGGGCGAGGGCGCGGAAGCAAACGATCTCGTGATCGGTGTCCGTGCCGCGAATCAATCTTCCGCAATGGAGGCCATTTCCGAAGCGGTCCGGCAACTCGATCAACCTAGAACGCAAAGTGAAACCACGTCCTGGCGGCCGAAAACCTTGCGGCAAGCGGTGCGGTCCGCGCCGGATAGCAATCTCGCCTTGATCTCGGTGCCCGGCGATTATGCGATTGCCGAAGCGCGAAAGGCGATCCGGCTTGGCCTCGATGTCATGATTTTTAGCGATAACGTTCCGGTTAATGCGGAGCGTGAGCTTAAGGAGGAAGCGCGCGAATTAGGGCGTTTGGTCATGGGACCGGATTGCGGTACCGCGATTATCGGCGGCGTCCCTCTCGCCTTCGCCAATGCGGTTCTGCGCGGCGATATTGGGATCGTCGGCGCGTCCGGTACGGGGATTCAGGAAGTAAGCTGCCTGATTGCGCAGAACGGCGGCGGAGTTTCGCACGCTATCGGCGTCGGTGGACGCGATCTTTCGCGTGAGGTGGGTGGTATTACGACGCTGATGGCGATGGAACTGCTTGAAGATGATGAGAGCACCAAGCAGGTCGTTTTAATTTCGAAGCCGCCGGCAGGTGATGTCGTGCGCTCAATCGTTGAGCAGATCGGAAAAAGCAAGAAGCCATATACCGTTTGTTTCATCGGTGCGGACGAAATCGAGTTGCCTGAAAATGCCGTTGCTGTTGGCACCTTGCAAGCGGCGGCGGAGCAAGCGCTTGGCCTCGAACGTCTGAAGGGCGCCTCATTACCCGTGACGACTGTCGAGCAAGAACGCTCGCGGGTGGTAGGGCTGTATTCCGGCGGGACATTGTGCGCCGAAGCGCAAATTATCTTCCGCGCGGCCAAATTTCCCATCGAATCCAACGCGCCCATTCCCGGGGTGGCGGCTGTGGCGGGTGAGACGTCAAGCCACATCTTTATCGATCTCGGTGACGACGAGTACACGCAAGGCCGGCCGCACCCCATGATCGACCCTGGTGTCCGCGATGAGGCCCTGCTCGCGGCGCTCGGCGATCCGGCGGTTGGGGTTGTTTTAATCGATATCGTCATCGGCTTCGGCAGCCACGAAGATCCTGCCGGTCACCTTGCCAGCGTTCTTGGATCAGCTCCCGCTAACAGACCGCTTGTCGTTGCCTCTGTTACGGGTACGGATCAAGATCCGCAAAACAGGGCTGCGCAAATGAAAAAACTTGAGGCTGCCGGGGTGATCGTTGCTTCATCGAATGCGGATGCGGCCTCGTTCGCCGTTAACTCGCTTCCAGAAGGCAACTGACCATGCTGCAAACGGTACGGTCTCGTCGCGGCATGATCGTCGCACCGCATCATCTGGCGTCGCAAGCCGGATTGCGGGTTCTGGAAGAAGGCGGTAACGCTATCGAAGCCATGGTCGCGGCGGCCAGTGCGATCGCCATCGCCTATCCGCATATGAACGCGCTGGGTGGCGACAATTTTTGGCTGATCCATACGCCCGGACGAGATGTTATCGGCATTGATGCGTGCGGTGCCGCCGCGTCGAAGGCGGATATTCCCTTTTATCGAAACCAGGGTTTCCAAGCGATACCATCGCGTGGCCCGTTGGCGGCCTTGACGGTCGGTGGTGCGGTTTCGGGTTGGCAGGAAGCACTGCGCATAAGCGCCGACGATTGGGGTGGTACTTTGCCGCTGTCCCGGTTGTTGGAGGACGCGGCGTTTCTGGCTCAGGATGGGATCGCGGTCACGCGCACTCAAGCGTTAAATACAGCGGCCAAACAGGGCGAAACGAAAGGCGCGCCGGGTTTTGCGGTAACTTATCTCGATAAAGGCGAGCCCTATGCTGAAGCCGCGCTGTTCCGTCAGCCTCGGCTTGCGGAGACATTGAAGACGCTTGGGCAACGTGGTCCTGACGACTTCTATCGCGGCAAACTTGCGCGCGCGATTGCGGCGGATTTGGAACGCGCGGGGACGCCTCTTCGCCTCCCCGATCTGGAGCGGCATAAAGCCCTTCGTGCCGCACCGCTGGCGGCGGATATCGCCGGTCATAAAATCTTTAACATGCCGCC
Organism: Alphaproteobacteria bacterium; assembly: GCA_021774435.1. Lineage (GTDB taxonomy): Bacteria > Pseudomonadota > Alphaproteobacteria > UBA8366. The sequence goes on along the minus strand of JAJFJB010000478.1, from coordinate 33,749 downwards.
ACCGACACAGGGGCTCGCGTCTCTGATACTCCTGGGCGTTTTTGCGCGATTGGGCGTTGCCGAGGCCGAGGGTTTCGATTTCATCCACGGACTCGTCGAGTCGACGAAACAGGCGTTTCGGGTGCGCGACCGGCATGTTACCGATCCGGCTTATATGGATGTCGATCCCATGTCATTTCTGGACAGCGCTGTTCTGGATACCATGGTGGCGGATATCGATCCCGCGCGGGCCTTGCCATGGCCTGATGCGGCCTCGAGAGGGGATACGGTTTGGCTCGGCGCGATCGATAGTGAGGGACGCGCCGTCAGCTTTATCCAAAGTATCTATTGGGAATTCGGGTCAGGTGTTGTGCTCGACGAAACCGGGATTACTTGGCAGAACCGGGGTACCAGTTTCAGCCTGGAGGAGGGGCATCACAACGCGTTGCGCCCGCACCGCCGACCCTTCCATACGATCCAGCCGGCGCTGGCCCAGATGACGGATGGCCGGGTGATGCCCTATGGCACCATGGGTGGCGAGGGTCAACCGCAGACACAGGCGATGTTGTTCGCACGCCATGTTCTCTTTGGGCAGGACCTGCAACAGGCGGTGACGGCGCCACGATGGCTGCTCGGCCGCACCTGGGGTGCCGATACGACGAGCCTCCGAGTTGAAAACCGCGTCGACCCCGCAGTGATCGCCGCGTTGCGTGAAGCCGGTCATGATGTTGAGGAAATCGGCCCCTTCGACGAAGTCATGGGACATGCCGGCGCCCTTGTCCGTCATGCCGATGGATTGCTTGAAGGGGCCGCCGACCCCCGCAGCGACGGTCAGGTCGCGGCGCGCTAGATATTGAACGACTTCAAGGCGGCAAGCACTTCATCGATATCGACGGCCGTGTGGTCGGCGGAAATCTGAAACCGTATTTCTTCATCGCCGCGCGGCACGACCGGGTAGCCGAGCCCGGTTGCCAATATGCCGCACTGTTTCAAATGCCGCACCAAATCCGCGGTGCGCTCTGAATCCCGAACCATCAAGGGAATGACGGGGTGCGCCCCGGCAACAGACTCGAACCCGATTTCTGTCAACCCAGATCGGAACCGTTCCATCATGGAACGTAGATGGTCGAGCAACGCGACCCCTGACGCACTGTCGAGCAGGTCAATAGCAGCCTTGGCGGCTGCGGCCTCGCCGGGAGTGATGGGGTTGGAATAAATATAGAAGGGAGATGTTTCCCGTAGGTAATCGATCATAGTACGGCTTGCTGTGACGTAACCGCCATTGACGCCGAATGCCTTGCCAAGCGTGCCGACAAGCAAGTCAACCGGTTCGCTGTGTTCGATTTCCTCGGTTCCGCGCCCCGTCGCGCCGAAAGCGCCCACGCCGTGCGAGTCGTCCACGATCACCATGACGTTTTGATCGTAAAGTGCATCATAGCGCTGAGCGAGTGCCATTATCGCCCTCAGGGGCGCGTGATCGCCGCGCATGCTGAAAACGCCGTCGGTCACGATAATGGCTCGGTCGCAGGATATTGCGGCGTTCGTGAGCTCGGTTTCGAGCGCGCCCATGTCGAGGTGTGGGTAAACGCGTTTTTCTTTGGGCTGCGCCAGTCGGACCGCGTTTATGATGCAGTTATGATTAAGCGCGTCGCTGATAACCACGGTGTTGTCGTCGATTAATGGCGGCAACAGTCCCATGATCGTGGCATAGGCGGAACTGAAAATCATCGCGGCCTCGCGGCCATGGAAATTGGCGATCCTGTTTTCGAGCTCGACATGCGGTGTCCAGGTGCCGCTGATAAAGCGAACCGCCCCGGGACCAGCGCCAAAATGCCGGACTGCCGCCTCTTCGGCGGCGATAACGCTAGGCTGTCTCGCCATGCCGAGATAGCCGTTGGCGTTCATTCGCAGGAATGCCCTGTCGTCTTCGCCCGCTATCCTATAGCGAGGGCCTTTCCCACCTTCTGGTTCAACGATGCCATCAAATACCGTTTCCGCGCCTTTCCGGCGCCCTGTCTCCGAAAGTGTTGTAAGCTCAGCTGCCAGTATTCCCTCGATCCGGTCATAGGGCATGTTCTGTCCTTTACGTGAGCTTAATTCTTAGTTTTTTTAGCATCTCTGCCGTCATTCGGGAGAGGTCGAATTCAGGGGACCATCGCCATTGCGCGCGCGCCTCACTGTCATCCATCGATTGTGGCCATGAGTCGGCAATCGCCTGACGTACCGGATCGACCTCATATTCCATGACGAAGTTGGGTATGTGGTTGCGGATTTCCACGGCGAGTTCTTCTGGTGTGATACTCATTGCCGTGACATTGAAGGCGTTGCGGTGCTTTAAGGCGGTGGGGTCGGTTTCCATCACGTCGCAGGCCGCGCGAACCGCGTCCGGCATGTACATCATGTCGAGCCTGGTGTCGGGCCGCAGGAAGCAGGTATAGCGCCGATGCTGGATCGCTTGATAGAAGATATCCACCGCATAATCCGTCGTGCCCCCGCCTGGCACCGTGACATGGGATATAAGGCCGGGGAACCGTAGCCCCCGCGTATCGATGCCGTAGCGCGTTGTGTAATAGTCGCAGAGCAATTCGCCACTCACCTTGGTCACGCCGTATATCGTGTTGGGCCGCTGTATCGTATCCTGCGGCGTGCCCTGTTTCGGGGTGTTGGGACCAAAGGCGCCAATCGAGCTGGGAAAGAACAGCGCGCAGCCGTTACGGCGCGCCACTTCCAATACGTTATGCAGGCTTCCCATATTGACGTCCCATGCGGCCTGCGGTTTCGCTTCCGCCACCGCGGACAGCAGGGCGGCCAGATGGTAGATCACGCCGATATCGTAACGCTGTACAACATCTTCGATCTGTTGTGGGTCGGTGCAGTCGAGATATTCCGAAAGCCCATCGTCAACGTCGGGCTTTGTGCGGTGGTAGGACGCGACAACGGACTGAGCGCCGTGCCGTTCACGCAGCGCTGGCACCAATTCCGACCCTATTTGGCCGAGTGATCCCGTTACGAGTATCCTTCGCATCAATCGTCCCCCGGACGTTTGCCTGGCATGCCTGTGAACGCGTTGATCAGTTCCAACGGAAAGGGGAAGATGATCGTTGAGCTTTTTTCTCCGGCAATTTCCTGGAGTGCAGTCAGGTAACGTAGTTGCATTGCCTGACTGTTGTTGGAAAGGATTTCGGCACCTTCGAGAAACTTCGTCGCGGCTTGCTGCTCGCCTTCGGCGTCGATGATTTTAGCGCGACGTGTGCGCTCCGCCTCCGCTTGTTTGGCGATTGCCCGGATCATGGTCTCGTCGAGATCGACATGTTTTAGCTCCACATTTGAGACCTTTATACCCCACGCGTCCGTTTGCTCGTCGAGCGAACGCTGAATATCTGCGTTGAGCCGTTCCCGCTCCGCCAGCATCTCGTCAAGTTCGTGCTGCCCGAGCACGGAGCGCAGCGTGGTTTGTGCAAGTTGGCTGGTGGCGATCATAAAATCTTCAACCTGGATGATCGCTTTTTCGGCGTCGATAACCCGAAAATAGACGACAGCGTTGACCTTGACCGACACGTTGTCCCGCGAAATGACGTCTTGTTCCGGTACGTCCAAGACGCGCGTTCGCAAATCGACCCGCTCGATCGTTTGAATAATGGGGATGACAATGATGAGACCCGGACCCTTTACCTTCCAGAACCGGCCCAAGAGAAATATGACGCCGCGTTCATACTCGCGGAGTATCCGAAACGAGTATATGAGGATTAGCATCGGTATGATCGCGATGCCGATCCAGGCTTGGTCGAAGATCCAGGTCATTGAATTTTCTCCTTCGTCTCGCCGTCCGGTTCGACGACCAGCGTTAGTCCGTCGAGGCTGTTCACTCGGACGGCAGCTCCCGGCTCGAGCTTGTTCGCAGATCGAGCCTGCCAAATTTCACCATGGACTCTGATCCGTCCGCTGTCTCCGCTCCAAGCAACGACTTCACCTTGACTCCCGATCATTTGCTCCGGGCCGGTCACGACCGCGCGACGGCGTGCACGCATGAGCATGATCATCACGAACAGGAAGCCGCCGGCACTGACCAGTGCGACCGAACCGATCAATGTCCAGGAAATGCCGTAGCCAGGAATTTCAGTATCCAGCAACATGACCGATCCGATTACGAATGCGGCTACACCACCGATACCCAGCGCACCGAAACTGGGCACAAACGCTTCGCTGATCATGAGCGCGAGACCCAGCGCAAGCAGGGCAAGCCCAGCGTAATTCACAGGAAGAAGTTGAAAGGCGTACAGCGCCACCAGAAGACTGATCGCACCGGTAATCCCGGGAAGCAATATTCCCGGATTATAGAATTCAAGAACCAGACCGTAGATACCAATCAGCATTAGCACGTAGGCGATGTTTGGGTTTGTGATAATGCCGAGAAGTTTCGTACGCCAGTCGGGCGCCAGTGTTTCGATCCTTAATATGCCGGTCTTGAATTCCGCCGTTTTGCCGTCAACGGAAACGGTTTTGCCGTCAAGTTTTTTAACTAACTCGTCGATATTGCGCGCGACCAGATCGATTACCTGAGCTTTTTGCGCTTCTTCGGCCGGGAGGCTCGCTGCCTCCCGCACCGCCTTTTCGGCCCAATCCACATTTCGGCCACGCATCTCGGCCAAACTGCGAATATACGCGACGGCATCGTTGATGAGCTTGTCGCGCATTTCGACTTTTGGCTTGGTGTCGGCCGGTGCGTCCTTCCCACTTTCAGGTTTGGGAGGGTTTTCAGCTTGCGGTATGGGGAGTGGTCTTGTCGGAACGCCAATCGCGACCGGTGTCGCGGCGCCGAGATTTGTGCCGGGCGCCATCGCGGCGATGTGGCTTGCGTAGAGAATATAGGTACCCGCACTCGCGGCCCGTGCACCGCTTGGTGCAACGAAACCCACTACGGGAAGTGAGGACGCTAAAATATCCTGGATTATTTCGCGCATTGATAGATCCAGGCCGCCAGGCGTATCGATGCGTAAGATGACGAATGACGCCCCGCTTGATTTCGCTTGCTCCAGGCCTCTGCGCACATAATCGCTTGTCGCCGGGCCGATAGCCCCTTTGATATCTAAAACTAAAACAAAATTTGAATCATCGGCCTGCACCGGTCCGCCTAGGAACACAAAAATTAGCGCGATTAGCGGTACGAAAAATCGCAGCCTCGCATCGTATCCTGCTCTCGCGGTCTTCGGCATTAGTTTGTTCTTTTCCAGCTAGTATTATTTAACCGAAATTGCCCCCTTCGATTCCGGCTCTCAAAACCAAACGTATTGTGAAATTTTCGCAGCCATTGCGACAAGATAGATGTTTGAGACCAACCTCACATTGATACTCATCAATAGAATTTTTGGAACTTAAAGTGGCAATTCCGTACTAGTTTGATCTGAATCACGACCATGGATTGGGCGATGTGATTTATTGGCTTTCAAACAGAATCTTTGGAGCGTACGAATGCCAAAACCGATCACATGGGTACTCGTTTCCGACGCCGCGCGGGGCCGGTTTTTCAAACTATCCGAAAAGCGTGAGTTGGTGCCGGCCTATAAGCACGAGCTGATCAGCGAATTGTTGCCAAGCCGTGAAATTGCCAGTGACCGTCCCGGGCGCACGTTTGATCGGGGCAGTGGCGGCGGGCGACACGCTAAGGAACCTCACACTGATCCTAAGCGGCACGCCAAGGCCGAACTCGCGCATGAAATCGGTCATATTCTGGATGATGAACGAAAAAAACAAACTTTCGATCGTCTCGTTGTCGTAGCGCCACCGCAATTTTTGGGTGATTTGCGCGCGGCGATGTCGAAACCCGTGCAAGACTTGATTGTCGCGGAGGTAAATAAAGATCTGTCGAAACTTGCGCCGCATCAGCTTGCGATTCAACTTAAAGATGTCATCACAGCTAGGTCCGCACTGTGACAAACCCGCGCGTTTCACGGGCTGTCGAGAATATCGAACTTTCGGCCATCAAAGAAATGTCAATGCGAAGTGCGCGGGTCGAAGGGGCCGCTTCTCTCGCGTGGGGGCTTCCCTCGTTCAGGACCCCGCAACATATTCGCCGTGCCGTGGCGGAACGGCTTGAGGCCGATCTCGAGATCGGCAAGTACGCGTTACCAGATGGACTGCCGGCTCTGCGCGAGGCGGCGGCAAAGACACACTTGGCCAAAACGGGTGTTGAAGTCGATCCAGACCGGAGTGTGATGATTACGGCGGGCAATACGCAGGGTATGAATGCACTGCTGCACGTGCTTCTCGACCCCGGTGACGAGGTCATTCTAACCGACCCAGGGTTCGCGTCGCATATGCAACAAGTTCGGCTTTGTGGCGGCGAAACGGTGTTTTGGGGAATGGATGAAAGCAAAGGCTGGAGCCTTGATGTCGAGGCCTTGCCTGACTTGGTATCCGATAAAACCAAGGCGCTGATCCTGGTGTCGCCGTCAAACCCGACGGGAACAATTTTTTCGGAAGCGGAATTGCGAAGGATTGGCCAGATCGCCGTCGACCACGATTTTTTGATCCTGGTAGACGATCCTTATTCCCATTTCCTGTACGAAAATCGGCCGCGTTACTTTAACCTCGCATCTGTTCCAGCCCTTCGCGATCATCTCGTTTATCTGTTTACGTTTTCGAAGGCCTATGCGATGAGCGGATGGCGGCTCGCTTATATGATTCTTCCGGAAGGGCTGAAACAGGCGGTGCTGAAGGTGCATGATGCGACCATTATTTGCACGCCGCGCATTTCACAGGTTGCTGGTCTCGCGGCCTTGACGGAAGAACCGGTGCATCTGGAAGCATTCGAAACGATCTTGGGCCAGCGTCGATCCCTGATTTGCGAGCGGCTGGACGCTGTCCCTGAACTGTTTTCTTATATAAAGCCCGAGGGTGCTTACTACGTCTTCCCAAAGCTGCTGATGGCGCATTCGGATTCGCGCGATTTTTCGATACGATTGCTGGAGGACGCGCGCGTAACTGTGACACCGGGTCGTGCGTTTGGGCCCGCAGGCGAGCATCACGTTCGCATGGCTTATTGCGTTGCTGAAGATGTTATCAACTCGGCATTCGACCGGATTGAAGCTCATTTTCGTCGTTGAGGCCGCAGGGTAGACGTTAGTTGCCGAGTCCGTTCTCAAGCTTCACAATGTGAACAGATCCCTGGACACTTTAGGAATACCTTTTCATGACCACGTCCGCGCTTTCACTGATTCCGAATAACTATTTGAAATTTGGCATATTTCTAGCACCGTTCCATGCTATGAACGAGAATCCGACCCAGGCGATGCGCCGGGACATGCTGTTGCTCGAGCATCTCGATGGGTTGGGCTATCACGAAGCCTGGATCGGCGAGCACCATTCTGGTGGTATGGAGATTATCGCCTGTCCAGAAATGTTCATCGCCGGTGCTGCGGAACGCACCAAGCATATTCGGCTCGGTACCGGCGTCGTCTCGTTGCCATATCATAACCCGTTTACCGTCGCCGGGCGCGTGACACAACTCGATCATATGACGGGTGGCCGGTTCATGTTCGGCGTTGGTCCCGGTGCGCTGACAGGTGACGCCTACCGCATGGGCATCGACCCGGCGGAACAGCGCCGTATGATGAACGAGTCTCTTGATGTCGTTGTCAAATTACTCGATGGCGAGATGGTCAACATGAAGACGGACTGGTTCCATCTCCAGGATGCGCGCATTCAAATCCCATCCTTCCAGCAGCCCCGCGTCGAGATGGCGGTGGCCTGCGCGCGCTCGCCGTCTGGTGCGCTTGCGGCGGGCAAGCATGGCATCGGGATGCTCTCGATCGGCGGCACCAGCGACGATGCTCTGGCTGCGCACGCGAACAATTGGCGCATGTGCGAAGAGGCGGCGGCGGAGAATGGCCAGACCGTCACCCGTGACAAATGGCGCCTGGTGACGCTGATGCATGTCGCGGAGACACGCGAGAAAGCGCGAGAGAATGTCCAATTCGGGCTTGAGGAATGGGCTAAATATTTCCGCGAGATCGCGACGTTCCCAATTGTTCCGGCCGATATCGACGATCCCTATACCTATCTAACCGAGAACAAGATGGCGCTGATCGGCACGCCGGATGACGCCATCACCTATATCGAAACCCTCTTGGAAGGCGCTGGGGGCTTCGGTGCGTTGATGCAGCTCGCCCACAACTGGGCCAGCTGGGAAAATACCAAAGAAAGCTACGAATTACTCTCGCGCTATGTGTTCCCGCATTTCCAGAACAGCAACCGCTTGCGCGATATTAGTTACGATTACAGCCACAAGAACCGCGATGCGTTTGTCGGTCAGGCGGCGCAGGCCATTCAGACGGAAATCGACCGCTACCAGGACCGCAAAAAGGGCGAGGCGGCGGAGTAACGCCCGCTTTCAATCACACTTTAGGTGAGCCAAGTATGTCGTTGACGATGCACAGGCATAAGGTTTTGTCCGTCAGCCTTGGTGCCGAGAGCCGTATAGACGCTGGGCATTTGACCATCGACGCTGGTACGCTGCGGGCGCAACTGATGGCCGACGATCGCCTCGGAAATGTTTCAATTGAAATGGCTCGTCCTGGCGACAGCACGCGCATTGTCTGCGTCAAAGATGTCGTTCAGCCGCGCATAAAAAAAACCGGCTCGATACAGGGAATGGGCGTCCTGGGCATTCTGGAAGATGTGGCAGTTGTTACTTGTGGCCCCATAGTGGGGTTTCAGGAAGGCATTATCGACATGTCGGGCAGGGGCGCCGACTACACACCGTTCTCGCGGATGCCGCTCTTTGTGTTGCGAATCGAAGCCGCGCATGGTCTTGGTCCCCACGAGCACGAGGCTGCGGTTCGCGCCGCGGGGCTGAATGCTGCAGAGTTCGTCGCGGCGGTCTGCATTGACGCCGAACCCGATACTGTCGAAGAGATTGCCCTTGAGGAAAGTCCGGTCGACCCCAGACTCCCGCGTGTAGCATATGTCTACATGGTCCTCAGTCAGGGCTTGTTGCACGACACCTATGTCTTTGGCCGCGATGCTAAGGATGGTTTGCCGGTCTTAGCCAATCCGGGACAGGTCTACGACAACGGAATCGTGTCCGGCAATTGCGTCAGCGCGTGCGATAAAACCACGACGTTTCATCATCAGAACAATCCCATCATCGCCGAACTGTTGCGCGGACACGGCAACCGCTGGAATTTCGCCGGGATCGTGATCACCAATGCAGCGGTTCGGCTGGGAGAGAAAGAGCGATCGGCGGAAGCTGCCGTAACGCTGGTGACGGAAATGCAGGCGAGCGGCGCTATTGTCAGCAAGGAAGGGTTCGGCAACCCGGATGCGGACCTGATGATGCTCCTGCAAAGGTTGGAAAAATCCGGGATCGTTACCGTCGCCATCACCGACGAATTCGCCGGAAATGACGGCGGGTCCCAATCGCTCGCCGATACGGTGGCCGAAGCGAATGCAATCGTCTCGACCGGGAACGCGAATGAACGCATCGTTTTGCCGGCTCTGGCGAAGACAATTGGGCCTCTCCCCGATGTATCACGCCTCGCCGGCGGCTATCCCCATACCTTGCGTGAAGACGGCTCACTTGAAGTCGAACTACAGGCCATAATCGGCGCGACGAACGAACTTGGCTTTAGCCACCTCAGTTGCCGGGAGGTGTGACGTGGCGCAGAAGGTGCGAACGGTTCATTGCCTCAACCAGTTTTTCGGTGGGCTTGGCGGCGAGGAGAAAGCAGACGCGTCCCCGCTTTGGTTCGACGGGGCGAAGGGACCGGGCGCGTTGATACAATCACTTGCGCCCGAGATTGAAATTGTCGGCACCGTCGTCATGGGGGACAACTACAAGGCCGATGAACCGGAGGACGCTGCTGCAGAGATTGTTGCGCTCGTCACGGAACGGTGTGGTGCGGGGATAGACCTTGTTATCGCCGGTCCGGCTTTCAATGCCGGGCGTTATGGTATGTGGTGTGCGGCGGTCTGCCGTGCCGTCGCTGAACGCCTAGATGCTCCTGCTGTGACCGCTCTCTACCCCGAAAACCCGGCCGTGGAACTCTTTCGCCGAGATGTGACGATCGCAATCGCGGCGGCGGATGTGATGGGTATGCGAGACGCGGTGTCCCGTATAGTGCGCGTCGGCCGTAAACTTGTTGCGGGTGCGGCAATTTCGGCGGAGAAGGACGAAACCATTCCGCGTGGCCTGCGTCAAAATTTCTTTGCGGAGACGACGGGCGCGCAACGCGCCGTTGAAATGCTGCTCCGCAAGGTAAGCGGTAATGACCCCGCGACCGAATATGCGATGCCTGTGTTTGACCGCGTGCCCCCGGCGTCGCCTGTGGCCGATATGTCGCGTGCCACGCTGGCGTTGGTCACCAGCGGCGGCGTCGTGCCGCGCGGCAATCCGGACAGAATCGAGTCCGCCAATGCGAGCCGCTATGGAGAATATTCGCTTGCAGGGTTGCGGGAAGCTTCGTCCGAAACGTTTCAAAGCGTGCATGGCGGTTACGATCCGACTTATGCGAACGAAGACCCAAACCGTGTGCTGCCGCTCGACGTTGTTCGGGATTTGGAACGCGAGGGGCGGATTGGCTGCCTGCATGAGACTTATTACGCCACTGTCGGCAACGCGACGTCGGTAGAGCGCGCGGTCGGGTTTGGCGCGGAGATAGCGGCCAAGCTGGTGAATGTCGGTGTCCAGGCCGTCATCCTAACCTCGACGTGAGGCACCTGCACGCGTTGCGGGGCAACGATCGTCAAGGAATTGGAAAGGGCGGGGCTGCCGACGGCGCATATCTGCTCGATCATTCCGATTTCGCAGACCGTTGGAGCCAACCGGATTGTGCCCAGTGTCGCGATTCCACATCCTCTCGGCGATCCGGACAAGTCGGCGTCGGAAGAAAAGGCGATTCGTCGGGCACTCGTGGAAAAGGCGCTGGAAGCGCTGGAAGCGGAAATTTCCGCGCAATGTGTTTTTGAATAGAGTGGTTAGTCGCCGCGGATCTCCTGCATGATACCGCAGATGCGCTCGATAAGTTCGTCTTCGATCTGAAGTTCCTTGATCGCCATTTCGCTGTCCCAGACTTTAGGCGGAATTTCATCTTTAAGCTCGAAGATGTGATAGCTCGCCAGCCCCAGTGCGATGCCGCCAAGCGCGCCGGCATAGCTGGGGTCGCCGTCCTTGAAGGTGGCGGCCATGATCCGCAAATTGGCGGGTTCGTTCAGGCCGAACACGATGATGAGGTCATCCGCACCATAGCGTTTGGCCAACTTCTTGACTTCCTCCTGCTCCGCAAGACCTGCGGCGCCGGCGGCGGTTCAGACGAAGCAGGACGTCGCTTCGTAGACGACCTCACCACCTGCCGCTTCGATACATTTTCGTACGGCGAGTCCGCTGACATCGTCGCGTTCGCCAAATACCGCTACCTTTTTTCCGCTTAGCATCGCAATGCTTCCTTTTAGTTCAGGTTTCCGCCCTCGGGTTCGCTTCGAGGAGGAATGAAACGCCATCATAGAGCTCCGTCAACCGGTTTAGGAACAGGCTCGCCTTGCACAGGAACATTGCCCGGTGCAGCTCGCCCCGCCGCATGGCGGCAAGCGCATGTCCCATATACGGAATGGCGGACGGTATATGACCCTGGGGCGGCGCGAAACCCGTCATGCCGGTTCGGGCTATGAAAGTTTCCATATCCGCTTTACCGATTTCGCCAGCCATCACCGCCATTGCGGCGATCAGGCGATAATTCTTATGGACGACATCGCCGGAACCGGAATGCTCCATGATCTCGGGGTTGTGCAGTTCCGGTGCAAATTTATCGATATCGCCCATGGTCAAGCCGAGGGCATTGAGTGGTGCAAGAATGAGGTCGCGATATACCGCCTCGTCGGATGTACTGGCGCCGACGGTGGCTACCCCTACACTGCCGGGTTCGAGATGCAGTATAGGGCTTTCACCATCGTCCGGCGCGACAAGAAAGGCAGTGGCACCGAGGCAGTCGCCAAGCATCGGCATGCCGAGCCGCAGATAGGCCTGGAATTTCATGCCGAGCTTCGCCAGCGACCCGCCCGCGACGACCGCGACACGCCGATAAAGCCCCGCCTTGACGAGCGCGCCGGCTGTAACCAGGGCCGATGCGGGTGCGGCGCAGAAATTTTTGACGTCCATCCCGGACGCTCGTGTGCAGTCGCACATCTCGGCGATGCTCTTTGCCATGCCGCCGCCGCCGCGCTGGTATCGGTCGCCCGTCGCCTCTTCACCGCAACTGATTACGTAGTCGATCTCCGCTGCATCGATCCCCTCGCGGTGCAGCAGCCACTGCAGGGCAACCGCGCCGGAGGCCTTGGTGCACAGGGCCTCAAGCAAGGTATGCGCATCGAGATTTTCGTCTTCGCGGCCCTCGGCACGGTCGTCGCGGCGAACGCAGCCGCGTAGTTCCGTTCCCGACCGCAGTGCAAGCGCGCCACCCGTGTTGATTTCCGCCTGCAGAGATTCCAAGGGCGTGAAATCGACAGTTGCCAAGCTCGAAAACACGGGGTGTGCTTGCAGACAGCCTTCCAAGGTTTCACGGCCTTCGGCGGCAAGTTCGACCAAAGAAGGCTTTAGAACATTCGCTGCCTTGAGCAGCGCGTAGAAAACGTCCTGTGAGACGATTTCGCCGAAGGGGCCCGTTGATGGGACTGCTTTTTCACCCGCATCGAACCACGGGCGCGGGATACCGGACAGTGCGTCGGGCGTAAGGTTGCCGATTACGGTCTGGTTGGGTGGGTAGTTCACGGCGTCGGCATAGGATCTCAGCGAGTCAGAAAGGTGTCGCTGTGTCGCAGGATCCTTGGCAATCTCGCGCCGCGGTTTGGAGCCATACCGGACGAGATCGGGGACATGGATGAGACAGTGCGAACAATTGCGGATGACGGGATTGTCACACTCGATATTACCCTCGGTTCCCCGCATTCCATACCCCCCGCGCTGCTGACAATTCGGTGTCGCTCTGAAAAGGGGATTTGGTGACGTTTTTCAAGAGCCTCCGGGCGCTTTCTCGCCGAAACGGCGCTTTAGTCTCTGATTCAGCTCGCTCTCATCGGGCGTAATCGTCCATGTGGGCCCTAGAAAGTTGACGCAGCAGGGCCGGCCATTCGCGGCCGACTTCAATGAACCCGCCCTTGGCGTACATCTTCAGGCCCATCTGGATGGATTTGTCCTGCGTTTCTTGTGACAGAGACTGAAGCTCGCTGCCGCCGGACAGGGCGTCGATTTGCAATCGGCAGGCAGTCTCGATCCGATAGATCCACACGAAGGCTTCGCCAACCGTGTTGCCGACGCTGAGCAGCCCGTGATTGCGCAGGATCAGGATGCGCTTGTCACTTAGGTCGCTGACGATGCGCGGTTGTTCACCGGCATCGACGGCAGGTCCCTCAAAATCGTGATAGCCGACCCAGCCCATCACCGTTAGTGCTTTTTGGCTGGCCGGCAGCAGGCCTTGTTTTTGCATCGCCACCGCGGCGCCGAACCGGCTATGCGTATGGATCACACAATGCAGATCGGGCGAAGACATATGGACGGCGCCGTGAATGACAAAACCCGCTGGATTGACGGGGTAGTCGCTGTCGCCGATCACGTTGCCCTTGTCATCGACCTTGATGAGCGAGGAGGCGGTAATTTCATCGAAGAACATGCCGAACGGATTGATGAGGAAGTGATTTTCCGTGCCTGGCACCCGTAGTGAGAAATGCGTGTTGTTGAGGTCTGTCCAGCCATAGAGTGCCGCGAGGCGGTAGGCAGCGGCGAGGTCGCACCGGGCCGCCCATTCGTTTTCCGGCATGCCCGCCGGGGCCGTTGTCGATTGCGTTGCGATACTGGCTATCGTCGCCATGGGGCGTCCTCCACTCAGCGAAATCGTCTATACATTTGACGGGGAGGATATCGCGACACGAACATCGTGTCGATTCAGGCCATGGCCGTTGTCTATGGCCAGCATTATGATGGCGTTGACGTACCCGGAGGAAAACTATGCTCGATTTTTATTACTGGCCGACGCCCAATGGCTGGAAAGTCTCCATTATGTTGGAGGAATGCGATCTCCCATACAATTTGATCCCGGTCAACATTGGGAAAGGCGATCAGTTCAAGCCTGATTTCCTCAAGATCAGCCCGAACAACCGCATGCCCGTGATCGTCGATAATGACGTGGAAGGGGAGGAACCCGTTGCCGTCTTTGAGTCAGGCGCCATTCTATATTATCTGGCGGAACGGACGGGAAAATACATTCCCAACGATTGGCGCAGCCGCAAGGAAGTTCTGGAATGGCTTTTCTGGCAGGTTGGCAATCAGGGGCCGATGGCGGGTCAGTTGAGTCATTTCGTGAACTATGCCGATGGCGGCATCGAATATGGCAAGAACCGCTACGGCAACGAATATAACCGCTGTCTGGGCGTGCTCGAAAAGCGGCTGGAGGGCCGGGCGTTTATTCTGGGCGACTATTCCATAGTTGACATGATCTGCTGGCCCTGGGTCCTGATTGCGAAACCGTTGGGCCAGTCCTTGGGTAACTTCCCCAACGTGTCGCGCTGGCGCAACGTCATCAAGGAACGGCCTGCGGTGCAGCGTGGTGTGGATGTCGGTAAGGAACTCAGGCGTTCTGGACCGCCGAGCGACGCAGAACGCAAGAACCTTTTCAATCAGACGGCAGAGACTGCGCAGACGCAAGGTGGCGCATGAAGTTGTTCTGGACCCCGGCGTCGCCGTTCACGCGCAAAGTCGTCGTGACAGCGCGTGAATTAGGCCTTTGGGAAAGGATCGAAGTGGTGCCGACTGTCTGGCCCCTGGACTGGGGGTACGCGACTGTTGAGTTTACCAAGGGACTGGCCGAGGCGAATCCCGTCGCGAGAATTCCGACGCTGGTCACCGATGACGGTGTTGCCCTCGGTGACTCGACGCTGATTTGCCAGCACCTCAATGAGGTTGCTCCGTCTTCCAGCATTATCCCTGAGGGAGAAGCGAAGGCGCACATGTGGTCGCTTTATGCGGTCGCGGACGGATTGTTGGAAGCGCAGATCGCGATGCGGGCTGAAATGCTGCGGCCTGGGTCAATTCGCTCGGAAGGCTTTCTCAACAAACAGCGCGATCGGATTACCAGGTGCTTCGATCACATCGAGGCCCATTCCGACGAATTGGACGGGCCGCTTGATTTGGCACAGATTACCGTTGGCATTGCCTGCGGCTATCAGGATTGGCGCGAGTGGCTTGACGATTTCCGACCAGGGCATGGCCGTCTATCGGTCTGGTATGATGAATTTGCCAAGCGGCCTGCCATGCGCGACACCGAACCGAAGGAAACGCCCGCGGCTTAATTAGCTTGGTAACCGTTCGTTTTCGGCGATAAATGCATCAATCTCGGCATCCGTCATCGTATCCCGGAACATTTCGGCGCGCATGCAAACCCGTTGCAGGCTGACCGCACGGATTGCATCGGTCATGTGGATCAGATCGTCTTCGGTTTTAATGTGACGGATCGCTTCTTGTGCTTGAACACGATAGTGATCTTCCTCATCGTCGAAAATCGTTTGCATCGCTTTTGCGGTCATATCGTTTACGGTGCTGCCGCTCAGTTTCGCGCCTTCGCGAAAGAGCCTAGCTCCACCGCCTTCGGTGAACCCGACTGCCGCTTTCAAAAGCGGATCGTTTTTTTCCATAAAGTCCCGCCGCAGATCGCCAAGCTTCTTCTCCTCGGAAAGCTGCACGGTATCGTCCGGCGAAATAGGCCGGCCCATGAGGTGCTCGAAAATATCGGCGAGAACGACGTAGTGATTGAATTCTTCGGTCAATTGGGTGAGCAGGAAGTGATAGTCGTGCCGATCGATTTCCTTATCCACCTCTGGAAAAATATCGACGAGGCGGGATAATTCGCGGTGCAGTCCGTTGAAATATCCGTCTACGGGATTGAGTTCCTTCCAGAGCTGCGCCCGGAGATAGAAGAGGTGATCTTCGTCTGTGGCCTTGGCGAAGAAACGCTTGGCGATTTCCGCCTCCGCTTCCCAATAGGGCCATGCGGCATCCGCCAATATTTGTTCATAATCCGGCATACTCAATCCTCTTCGCGACAGTCTAAAAGTAACGGGCCTATCAACGCCAGAGCGGTTTCGGTCCCTATACGGGCCGTGGCTGATCCCCTACGATGGGCATTAGGTAAAGTACGGAATTTGGAGGCCCCTTGGAGTTCGATAATTCGTTCGACGTGCCGTTGCCACCCGATGAAACCTGGGTGCTCTTGCGTGATATCGAGCGCATTGCGCCTTGTATGCCGGGCGCAAAACTGACGGAAGCCATCGACATTAATACGTTCAAGGGAGAGGTCGCGGTGCGGCTTGGTCCCGTGTCGCTGACATTCAAGGGGCAAGCGCGTTTTGAGGATGTCGACGATGCCGAACTCAAAGCGCGGGTCAAGGCGGACGGCAAGGATGCCAAGGGACGTGGCGGCGCCAACGCCGTCGTTGATTTCCACGTCGACCCCTCGGACGGCCACTCCAAGGTGCTGATACATACCAACTTGATGTTGTCAGGTCCCGTAGCCCAGTACGGGCGAGGCGTTGGCATGGTGCAAGATCTTGCGGCGCAACTCATTGGCCAATTCGCAGAGAGCCTCAAGGCGGAACTCGCGATGGCTCCCGCCGTCGCTGTCGAAACGGAGCCCGAACGTGAAGCCGCATCCACATCCACATCGGCAGCTGTAAAACCCGTTTCGGGACTATCGCTCATGTTCAAGGTTCTTTGGAATGCGGTATTGAGGTTGTTGACAGGTCGCTCTGCGGCGTCCTAAGGCTCGGCATTTTGTATGGCGCGGAAAACGGTTTCCGGCGTCGCTGGCATGGGGATATGCCGAACCCCGAGCGGTGAAAGCGCGTCGACGATCGCATTAATTACGGCGGCGGGCGCTGCCGTCGGACCTGCTTCGCCAACAGATTTAACACCGGTCGGCGTGTGCGTGCAGGGGACCTCTAAAATGTCAGTTGCGAAGAACGGCAGATCGTCTGCCCGGGGCAGGGCGCAATCCATGAAGGATCCCGTCAGTAACTGTCCGGACTCCGGATCGTGATAGTTGCGTTCAAGTAGTGCCTGACCAATCCCTTGTGCGACGCCGCCGGCCAGCTGTCCTTCGACGACCATCGGGTTGAGTGCTCGGCCGACATCCTGCGCCATGCTGTAGCGCGACAGGGTAACAACGCCAGTTTCCGGATCGATTTCTACTTCGGCAATATGGCAGCCGTTGGGGTAAGTGCTGTTCAAAGGTTCGTAATGATGTGTCGATTTGAGGTTCTTTTCTTGCGCGATATCCGCAAAAGAGAGGACACGGTCGGTGCCTTGAATACGATATTGACCCGCTTCGTATTCGATATCCTGCGGTGCGGCTTCGAAAAGTTCCGCGGCGATGCCGAGGCCGTTTTCGATCAGTGCGTCGCCTGCGAGCACCAAGGCGCTGCCGCCAATCGTCATGGAGCGGCAGGCGCCGGTGCCCATGCCCCACGGTGTCTCGTTGGTATCGCCCTGGATAATTTTGATTTGCGCCAATTCGACGCCAAGCCGGTCGGCGAGCATTTGCGCATAAACGGTCTCGTGCGACTGTCCGTTGGACATAGTGCCGATGCGCACGACGATATCACCTTCAGGCGTGCAGGAAATGTCAGCCCGGTCGGCGATGCCGGCGCCGCACGCTTCGAGAAGATTGCCGTATCCGAGCCCACGCTTGAGCCCCTTGGCTTCGCTTTCTGTACGGCGCTGCGCAAAGCCGCCGATGTCGGCAATTCGCTCCGCTGCATCCATGGCCGCACTGAAGTCGCCGCTGTCATAGGTCGAAAGGGCTGCCGATTTATAAGGCATCTTTGAGGCTGGAACGAGATTGCGGCGGCGAATCTCGGTAGGTGTGAGACCCAATTCCCGCGCAGCCGTATCGAGCAGCCGCTCCAAAGCGAACACCGCTTCGGGAGCACCCGCACCCCGATATGGGCAGGTCGGCATGCGGTTGGTATGGATGCCACGAAGGTCAAAATCGATAAGGGGAATATCGTAGACACTGGTGCCCATGATTCGCCACATGTTGGCTGCGGTGGAACCGCGCGGCCCTAGAAACGCGCCCAAATCAGCTAGTGCACGGACCCTGAGGGCTAGAATACGGCCGCTCGCGTCGAATGCCGCTTCGGCGTCCGTCGCTTGTCCGCGGCCCTGGTAATCGGAGAGGAAGGATTCGGTTCGATCAGCCTGCCAGCGCACGGGGCGGCCAAGCTTCCGGGCTGTCCAAAGCACGAGTGCCTGTTCCGGATAGAGCGGGTTCTTGGCTCCAAACCCGCCGCCAACATCCTTGGTGACCACACGGACATGATCCTCCGGCAAATGGAAAATATCGCGGGCGAGCGCGCGCCCGACCGTCTGTGGTTTGCCGGCAGCCGCATGTAATGTGTAGCGCTCAGTCTTTGAGTCGTATTGACCGACATAGCCGCGCGTTTCCAATGGATTTTGAACAAGGCGTTCATTGTCGACGGATATTACGGTAATATGGGCTGCCCGTGCGAAGGCTTCCGCCACTGCTTCCCGGTCACCGGCATCGGTTCTGAAACACAGATTGCCTGGCGCTTGTTCCCATAGCGGCTCAGCTTCTACCGCGTCGCGTACGGTAATTATTGGCGAGCGTTCTTCGTAGTCGATAGAAACAACATCTGCGGCATCCTTGGCCTGCGCTATGGTCTCCGCGACAATTACGGCAACGGGCTGCCCGAGATACCGGACCCTCGTTTCGGGCAGGATCGGCTGCGGCTGCCCGATTGTGGGGTCGCCTGGCGACGGCGCGGAAATGCGGGGCTCACTTTGCGGTGCTGGTGGCAATCGTTCCCACGGGATGCCACCCAATTCGTCGGCGTTAACGTCTCGGCCGGTCCAGATACCTAGTACGCCGGGCATTGTTCGCGCGTCGTCGGTTTCAATTGCGATGATGTCTGCATAAGCATAGACAGACCGGACAACAGCCATATTGCAGGTCGCCGCGAATGGCAGGTCGGCAATGAAACGGCCTCGTCCAGTCAGCAGGCGGTGATCTTCGATGCGGCGGATCGATTGGCCAACATACTGGCGATTAGCATTGGAATCTTGCGCGGCACACAAAGCTTGGCTCAGATGCCGGCCGCTGCGGCGATGTAGGTGTCGGTTTCCAAATCATCCTGTACCGCGCCCGTCAGATCGGCGACGCAGGCAATCCCACGGCGCTCACACCACTCCTTTAGGTCTTCGATAATTGAAATCATGGCGGTCGGATTGCGAAACGAGGCATACCCGATTTGTACGGCGCTCGCACCCGCCAGCATATATTCGACAACGTCTTCGGCTTTCACGATACCGCCGCAGCCGATGATCGGAATCGAGACCGCATTGGAGACCTGGTAGACCATTCGCATGATGATGGGTTTGACGGCAGGGCCGGACATGCCGCCGGTTTTGAAGCCGAGCGACGGTCTGAAGCTGTTTGTGTCGATCCGCATAGACAGAATTGTGTTTGCGATCGTCAGAGCATCGGCGCCCGCTTCTTCCGCAGCGCGCGCTATGCTGACAATGTCGCCCGCATTTGGTGACAGTTTAACGAAAATAGGAAGATCCGTGGCTGCTCGGACGCCGCGCACCGTGTCCGCCGTATGCTCGGCATGCAGTGCGAAATTGCCGCCATTTGGATCGCGTGTCGGACAGGAGATGTTGATCTCAAGCGCTTTCACGCCGGGAACCGTAACGTCACGCGCCATAGCCGCGAAATCGTCCTGAGTCGTCGAGGTGATGCTGACAATTACGGGAGGGCTGTATTGCAAATACTCGGGCAACAGATCACTCAAGAAATATTCGATGCCTTTACCGGGGAGACCGATGCAATTGATCATACCGCATTCGACTTCGGCAACGCGTGGGGGTGGATTGCCATCACGAAGCTCTCGGCTAACGGTCTTCGTCATAGTCGCACCGAGCCGATTAATATCGATGACCTGCGCCATTTCGGGCGAAAATGTACCGGATCCTGGCATGACTGGGTTGGCCATCTCGAAAGCGCCGATTTTGACCGAAAGATCTACCATCCCATCGCCTCCTGCATGTCAAAGACGGGTCCGTCGATACAAACCCGCTTAAGCGTTTTTTCACCGTCGATTACGAAAGTGCGGACGCAGACATAACAAGGGCCAAGCCCGCACGCCATAATCTGTTCCATCGCCACTTGGCCGGGTATACCGTGTTGCGCGCCGAGCCGCTTCATTAACATGAACAGCCGGTTCGACCCGCAAGTGAAGAAGGCGTCCGCGCGGCCTTGCACAACCCTGTCTTCGATTATGCCTTCGACGTTTTCGACCGCGCTGGTGCCATCCGTGTCCGTAACCGTCAGAACCTCCGCACCCGCTTTCTCAAATAAGTCGCCGGACATTGCTAGTTCGGGGCTGCGGGCGCTTAGGATGACTGTGGCGCCGATATTGTTTTCGGCGATGAGTTGAGAGATTGGCGCCAGCGTGGCGAGCCCGACACCTCGACCCAGCACGACGATGTTTTCCCAGTCCGGTTGTAGAGTGAAGCCGACACCCAAGGGACCGACCATATTGAACGTGTCGCCCGGGGTCAGAGTCGCGGCGCCGTTCGTGCCGCGACCAACGCATTTGTACAGAAACTCAAGCCGTTCCCGTTCTCTGTCGACGAGGTAAATGCTTTGCGGCCGGCGCAGCCACAAATCGCCTTCATCGGGCGAAGGGCAAAGCCAGTGAAAGAATTGCCCAGGCTTGGCTGCCAGAGATTTCGGCGAGGCCGTCACGACCAGATGCTTGTATTCGTCGTTGATCCAGTCATTGGCCAGGACCGTCGATAGGGCTTCTTCGACAGGGGCCTTGGGCGCGTGGTCGACGGCATTCCTGTCGCCCACAATATGCGCTTTGGTTGAGAATACGGTGTTTGCCAGCTGGGACATTTAGGATCCGGGATTATTAAGTTAAGTTCAAAATTAGATAATAATCCCAAAAATATTACAATGCTAGCCTAACTTTTGTGCCTTGCGATAAGTTTTCGCATGTATTTACCGGCTGCTGCGCCTTTGAGGGCCCGACGCCACATATCGGCAACCATTTTTTCATGCAGACTCAACGCTTCCGGCGCAGACGTAATCATCGCGACGCCTACGCGAACGTTCGGTTGCGCGCCGAGACGAAAGGGGCTTACGGTCAGAACTTTGCGATCCGGTTGGCGGAAAATCTGAAATCCGGTATGCGGCAGAGTGTCAGGGACGATGCCGATTTGCACACCTATGGGCTCTTCGTCCATCAAGGTTGCAAGATGTGTTGCCTCGGCGATGGCCAATTGCCGGCGCGCAGCGCGTTCCGGTTCCGATAGATCCAATCGGCCAACAAGACCATTACGGAGAAAGCCGTCCATTTCCGTCGCCGACAGCAGGTTGAGCACACCGGGTTGTCGCTTCCGGAACGTTGCCTTGCGGGCGCTCAAGACAGCCATCAGGTCTCCGGCCTGCTCCAACGCCTGGTCCCGATCCGGCAAATCGTCAGGTATATTTTCGCGCAAAATTTTCGACAGTGTTTCATCGAAACCGTCGGAAGCGAGAAGGTAGGAGATAGGTCCTGCCAGCACGACGATATGTTCTGCAGTTTCCTCAATTTGGCGTGTACGCTCGAAATAGCTGACCGCCGACGCAATATATTCGACTCCGACACCCAGCAATGTCGGGATCGAGACATCCAACAGCTCCGCAAGCTTCTCCAAGGTATCGATCTTAGCCAGTTCGCCCTTCTCGAACCGGTAGAGCGCCGTCCGAGAGATATCGATTTTCTTTGCGATCTCGTCCGCGCTGAGGCCGGAGCCGAGACGGAATGCGCGTAGCCGGTTGCCAATGTCATCGAACCGTATTGCCATTATTCGCCCGCCTCTTTCTCTCCGAGCAAGGCTACAATGTCCGCCGGACCGATTGGTACCCGATTGATACGGATATCAAATGGTGACAGCGCGTCTTCGATTGCGGAGGCGATTGCGGCGGGTCCAGGGAAGACACCGCACTCACCGACCCCTTTGACCCCGAGCGGGTTCAAGGGCGTTGGGGACTCGTGGTGAATGACGTCGATGCGCGGCACTTCCGGGGCGGTTATGAGAAGATAGTCCGCCAATGTCGTCGTGAGCGGCTGACCGTGATCGTCGAAGCTCATCCATTCGAATAGTGCGTTGCCGAGCCCATGCGCCGCACCGCCGACGATTTGTCCGTCGACGATCATTGGATGAATTACAGCGCCACAGTCATGTGCGATGGCAAAACGATGAATGTCGACCTGACCGGTTTCCGGGTCGACCTCGACTTCGACAACAGCCGAACCGTTAGCGTACGTCAGATCGTCGATGACAACGCTTTCGGTTGCCTCAAGGCCGGGATCGGCGCCGCCAGGCAAGCCGTAGCCAGGTGTGCCGGCGACGGCACGCACCAGTTGACCGAGATTGACTTTCATATCCGCAACGCCTGCTACGCGGACGTCTTGGCCGACTATTTCGAGATCCGCTTCGGAGGCCTCCAGCAGATGGGCCGCGATCTGCAACACTTTTTCCCGTACCTTGCAAGCCGCAACGTGGGCCGATGACCCGGCAGTAACAGCCTGCCGACTGTTGAACCCGCCAATGCCAAGTGGTGTGCCCGCGCTATCGCCCGCCGTGACGACAATATTCGATAAGTCGCCTCCGAGTTGCGTGGCGACAATCTGTGCTAGCATGGTCTCGGTGCCTTGCCCCATTGCCGTGGCGCCCGTGTAGATGTGAACCTTGCCGGTTTGACTGACGCGGATCGTCGCGGACTCAAACGGTCCTCGCCCAGTGCCTTTGACAAAATTGGCGAGACCGATTCCGAGATAGCGACCTTTTTCGCGTTTCGCGGCCTGTCGAGCGGCGAAGCCGTCCCAATCCGCATGCTTTAAAACGTCTGCCTGGCATTTTGGGTAATCGCCGCTATCCAGAACGACCGCCCCGCCGCCTCGGGTTTTGAGCGGTTTTGTATGTGGCATGGCTTCGCCGGCAACAAGATTTCGCCGGCGCACCTCCGCACGGTCGAGACCCAGCTCGCGGGCCGCGCGGTCGAGCAGACGCTCCATGACGAAGACGCCTTGCGGTTGTCCTGCGCCGCGTATCGGCGTGACGGGGACCTTATTGGTCAGGGCGAGACGCACATTCATCTGATAGGCGGGAACATTGTAGGGCAGTGTGACCGTAATCGCGGATTCGTAGGGTAGATTGACGCCCCGCGCGGTGTAGGCGCCATGATCATGGATTAGCGTTCCCCGTAGCCCAAGAACGCGGGCGTCGTCATCAACGGCGATCTCGGTCTCCCAGAACTGATCGCGCTCCTGTGTGGTTGCAATGAAATGTTCGCGACGGTCTTCGATCCATTTGACTGGACGCCGAAGGATCAGCGCCGCGGCAGAAATCACGATATCTTCCGGGTAAAATATTAGTTTCGGTCCGAATCCCCCTCCGAGGTCTGGCGCGATGACACGGACCTGGTCTTCGTTGCGCCCGAGCATGTCGCAAAGCTGACGCATGGCCGTGTGCGGCGTTTGCGTCGAACTCCAAAGAGTCAGCCTGTCCTCTATCGGATCGTAGGCGGCCACATTGCCGCGACATTCGATGGAATGACCGCAACCCCGGTGCTGATGAAAGCGCTCGTGAAACACATGTGGTGCCGCGGCGAACACCGCATCTATATCGCCATAAGCCATGTCGAATTCGGCGAGCAGATTGTGTGGCGCGCCGTGGTGCACCGGCGGGGCATCCTCTGCGAGTGCGTTTTGGGCGTCCGCGACGGCGGGAAGCGGATCATAATCCACATCGATGAGCGCGACCGCGTCTTCCGCTATGTAACGGTCGTCGGCTACTACGAGAGCAATCGCTTCACCGACATGAACCGTTTCGGCTGCCGCGAGTGCCGGCCGGTTTCGGTCTTGTTTGTAGCTCGGGCTCGGAAGGCCCACGACCAGCTGGTCTGTACGCAGGTGGGGCAGCAGATCGTCGAGTGTCAGGACCGCATGGACGCCCGGTATATCGAGCGCCGATGACTTATCGATTTTACGAATTTTGGCATGCGCGTGCGCGCTGCGGACGAACGCGGCTTCCAACATTCCGGGCAGTTTGATGTCGTCGACAAAACGTCCTTCGCCGCGCAGGAGCTTGCGGTCTTCAAGCCTGGGAACGCTGACTCCGAATATCGCTTCGCTCACTGACCGCGCCTTTTCAGAAATATCCCAGTCTCGACGGCATTAAACTTTTGGCAGATCAAATGTCGGCGCAGCAAACAAGTCTGCTGGCTCGAGTTTGCGCGCCGTCAATCCCTGTTCGAATGAATAGCGGGTCATCGCGTCAATTTCCGCTTTGTTTTCGGCCACGCCGTAACGCCAGAAATCCTCGCCCATGAGTGCCCGTGCCTTGTCAAACTCATCGACGGGCCAGGGGAGTGTGGTATGCAGATGCCCGACTTGTCCTAAGTTTTGATAACAAATCCGCTTTGCTTTCAGATAGGCGTAGAAGACATTGACTGGCAGCCAGGGATGCTGTTCGACGATGCTGCGGCGGATACCGACGAGATGCATGATCGGAAACAACCTGGTCTTGCTGAAATAGGCCTCTTCGTCCGACCGGTAATTGGGAAAGAGCCGGCTGACCTTGTCATTAGTATCAAGACAGGATGGCGCCTGCGCCGATATCAAGGCATCCAACTCACCCCGGTCCAATTGCGCGTTGAGTGTTTCTTCCGTGGAAATAAACCTCAACTCTACATCGTCGGGAAGATGAAGCGACACATTTTGCTTTCGGCCTGCTTCCTCCAGGCCGCCGCTACGCCAGCGCATATCGGCTGGTGCCACACCGTACTCATCCTGCAGGATACCGCGGATCCACATTGCTGCCGTCATTTGGTATTCCGGCACGCCGACGATCTTGCCTTTGAGATCTTCCGGTGTATCGATGCCCTTATCGGTCCGAATATAGATTGAAGAATGCCGGAACATCCGCGATACAAAGGCCGGGATGCCGATATAGGGACTACCATCGCGGGATACTTGGCTCATATAGCTCGACATCGACAGTTCTGTGATATCGAATTCCTGAAACTTGAAGGCGCGGTGAAACGCTTCTTCGGGGGTCATCGGCGAGGCGATAATCTCACAGCCGTCAACCGGCACGCGACCGTCAAAGATCGCCCGCGTGCGGTCGTAAGCGACTCCGGCCAGGCTGAGTGTTAATTTCGACACCGCGAAGTGGTCAGGCGGCTTTGCTGCGGTTGATCGCAGCCTGCATCAGTTCCAGGCGGTCGTTGCCGAAATACATATCGGTCTTGTTGAGGAAGAAGGTCGGAGAGCCGAAACCGCCGCGTTCAATCAGCTCATCGGTGGTTTCGAAAAGTTTCTTTTTGATTCGGTCGTCGCCGATCTGTTCGAAGAAATTATCCGCATCCATGCCGACAGAGGTGACGATTTCACCCAGTACCTCTTCCTGCGACAAATCTTGGTCGTTGCACCAATAGGCCTCGAAGCAAGCTCGCGAATAGTGTGAAATCATGCCCTCTTCGATCGCAACAAATGCGCCCCGTAAGGCCTTCACGCTGTTCAGCGGGAAAATGCTTGGCTTGATCATCTTGATGCCCTGATAGAGACCCCAATCAACCATATCCTTTTGATAATAGGCGTCTTTGGGCGGTACCGGATTTTCGCGCCGTAGATAGACGCTGGGATTGACCTTGTTGAAGACCCCGCCGACAAGGAAGGGTTTCCAGATTAGCTCGGCATTGTTCTTGTCGGCGAAATCCTCCACGCGATCGAATGCGTAGTAGGTCCAAGGGCTGGAATAGTCGAAGAAGAATTCGATGGTCGTCATGTTTTTGTATCTTTCCCTGTGGATGATATTTGGGGGGATTATAGCCGCTTTGCCCACGCGTCCAACTTCGGCAACACCAAATCGGAACTTTCCGATTCCATGCTGATGACGATCCGCTCAATGCCGGCTTCTTCGTAAGCCGGCCAGGCATCCGCGTCATGTTCCACACCAAAGGCGGAAATCGGAACCGAACGTCTGGCTTTCTTTTCCAATTCTCGGAATTCCGGCAGGCGGTCCAGCAGCTTATAGGTCGGCCGGTGCGCGTGCGGCAGCCAGCCGTCACCATACGCCAGCGCGCGCTTTGCGGCATGCGGGATGCCGCCGCCAACAATAATCGGTGGATGCGGGTTCTGGACTGGTTTGGGCCATGTCATCATCGGGTCAAAATTGACGAACTCGCCATGGTATTCCGGTTTCGTTTCCGTCCATATCCGTTGCATCGCCTCGATCTTCTCGCGCATGGCCTTGTTGCGTGTCTTGAAGACCGTGCCATGATTCTCCATTTCGTCGGCATTCCAGCCCGATCCAATTCCGAACAAGAAGCGGCCATTGCAAATCTGATCGATCGAGGCAACGGACTTAGCCGTTTGGATCGTATCGCGTTGTGGGACCAGGCAGATACCCGTTGCGACTTTCAGTTTTGTCGTTACGGCCGCCGCAGCACCCATCACCACGAAGGGATCCATCACGTCGTAGTATTTTTTCGGTAACTCGCCGCCTTTTGGAAATTCGGAACCTCTCGACAACGGAATATGGCTGTGTTCGGGAAACCAATAGGATTCGAACCCGCGTTCTTCGAGCGCGACGGCCAACTCGGTCGGTGGCATCGAATAATCGGTGCAAAACATTGCGACGCCGACATGCATGATGATTCTCTCCCTTTGGGCATTTTTCCGTTATCAAGCGTGTTGTCCGCCGACGCGTCAATCGATAACGTTTCGGTTCTGTGGGAACGATGGTACTTGTCGAGCCCGCAATGTACACCCAGGCACCAAAGGAGGCCGCGCCTTGATCGTCGATGTCCATGCGCATTTCGTTCCGCAAAAAATGCTCGACGCGCTTGCCAGCGGCCGCACCGCGTTCCCGAATGTAGAGCTCCTGCATGAAGGGGACAGCTTCAAATTAGGCTTTGCGGGAGGACCACTCACGCGCGCCGTGAACCCAAAATTGCGCGCTGCCGACAATCGCCATGCCTGGATGCAGGAAAACAAGATCGATATTCAGGTGACCGGTGGGTGGCTCGACGCGTTCGGCTACGAGTTGCCGCCGGACGAAGGCGTTGCGTGGAGTCGGTTTCTGAACGAGCATCTCAAGGAAGCGACGGAGGCCAATCCATTCCTGGCGCCGCTGGGCAGCGTCCCCTTGCAGGATGGCACTCGTGCCGCGGAAGTGCTGAAAGAGCTTATTGATGCAGGGCATAAGGGCGCGATGATTGGCACGCAACAATACGGCAGTTCCGGTAATCTCGACGATCCGATGCTCGACCCGTTCTGGGAGATGGCATCCGATCTGGAAGCGGTGCTCTATATTCATCCGATGTTTGGCTGCGGCGACCCGCGGCTCGCGGACTTCGCCATGATCAACGCTGTCGGGCGCGGCCTCGACACGACGACGGCTGTCGCGCGTCTCCTGTTTTCGGGGCATTTTCTGAAATATTCTGGGATGAAGATCGTGCTGTCCCATGGCGGCGGCGCTCTCGCCTTCATGCTGGGCCGCTTGAAACACAACGCCGATATTCATCCGGGACAGTTTGCCGATCCGGTCGAAGGGTTCTCTCGGCTCTACCACGACACGGTTTTGCTGGATCCGGAAGCCTTGAGGTTCCTGCATGGCAAAACCGGTGCGAGCCAGCTGATGATGGGATCCGATTATCCCTTCCCGATTGGCGATATGGCGCCATGCGACATCGTGCATAAGGCGGTATTTAGCGAAATCGATACAACTGCTATTCTCGGCGGGACCGCGGCGCGACTGTTTCAACTCGACGGTGGATGCGATGGCCATCACAGATGAACACGTAAAGATAACCGACCCCTATAATGATAAGCGGAAACCAGCGGTTCTGATGGATCCGGTGGTCGACCCCGCAGCTTGGACCGCCTCGGAAATGGCGGATAGCGAGGCGTGGCTCTACCGCTTCAACGATGACGAGATCGAGGAACTGCGAAAGGCGATAACGCCCTACGACAGAGACGATGTGGACCTCATGCCGGTCGGCGCGGACGACTTGCCACTGCCGCGGCTAGGTAAGGTACTGAAGGACATCCGCAGCGAAATACTATATGGGCGCGGGTTCGTCATGTTCCGGGGTTTTCCGGTCGACGAATTTGGCAAACGCGGCACGGCGGTTGCGTTTTGGGCGATCAGTCAGCATTTGGGTGACGGTGTGTTCTCGCAGAACGACCGTGGCCATGTCCTAGGCCATGTCACCGACCTTGGCCAAAGCCGCTCCAATCCCTCGCAGCGCGGCCCCTATTCGCGCGAGGAAATTCCCTTTCATGTCGATTGCTGTGACATCGTGGGTTTGCTGTGCATGGAAACGCCTGTGTCCGGTGGAGAGAGCAGTATCGTAAGCTCGGTCGCCCTGTATAACGAGCTGCTCCGGCGGCGGCCCGATTTGGTCGAGGTCATGACCAAACCCTACTACCGCGACCGTCGGGACGAAGTGCCGCCTGGCATGGAACCCTATTACAATATCCCTATCTTCAATGCGCATCAGGGCTATTTCAGCGGCAATGTCGAACCGACCTATATCGGTTCGGCGCACCGCTTCGATGAGGTCGCGGAGATGACGCCGCTGCAAAAGGAAGCGATGGAGGTTCACCAGAACCTCGCGCGGGAAATGCGGTTTGACATGGGCTTCAGCCGCGGCGACATGCAGTTCCTCAACAATCACGTCGCCTTCCATACGCGGCGCGGCTATGTCGACCATGACGATCCGGACCGCAAACGCCACCTGTTGCGCATCTGGTTGAAGGCGCTCGATGGACGGCCCTTGCCGGACGCCTTTTACGAACGTCACGGTACCCGCGAAACAGTGGATCGGCCCGGCGGCATTGTGGGTCCCGACACGATGCTCAATGCGCCGATTTACCGGGTTTAGAGAGGAAAAGAGATGAAAATTACGGGCTGCGAGGCGCTGCATTGCGGTGCCGGCTGGCGCAATTTCTCGTTCTTGAAATTGCAGACCGATGAAGGGCTGACCGGGATCGCAGAATATAACGAGAGCTACGGCAGCAAGGGGCTGACCGGGGTCATTCAGGCTCTGGTGTCGTCGATTGTCGGCCTCGATCCGCGGGATCATGAGCCGGTCAGCCAGCAGCTCTATGCCATGACGCGTCAGGCGCCGGGCGGGATCAATCAGCAGGCGATTGCCGCGATTGAAAACGCGATGATGGACATCACGGGCAAGGCTTTGGACGTGCCGGTCTACGCATTGCTGGGCGGTGCGGTTCGGGATCGCCTCAAACTTTATTGGTCGCATTGCGGGACCTATTTGATGAACGACAATGCGGCGGCCGCGATGGATCTGCCACGCATGCGCTCGCTCGACGACGTCGTCGCCTTGGGGCGGCGGGTGAAGGAGTCGGGGTTCAAGGCGCTCAAGACGAATATCTTCCTGTTTGACCGGGATCCGGGCCTCTATATGCCCGGCTTCGCGCGCGGCGGCGGCGGTCCCGAATTGAATGTCGAAAAAAACATTATCGACGGGTTACGGGATCAGCTCGAAGCCTTTCGCGAGGGCGCCGGGCCCAATATGGGAATCCACCTCGACATCAATTTCAATTGTAAGACCGAAGGTTATCTCCAGATGACACGAGCGCTTGACGATCTGGGGCTGACCTGGTTCGAGATCGATATGTACGACCCCGCGGCGTTGCGTCATATCCGCAATTCGAACCGGACGCCGATTGCATCCTGCGAATCGCTATATGGGTTGCGCGAATTCCGCCCCTTCTTCGAGCATCATTCGATGGATGTCGCGATCATCGATCTGCCCTGGAACGGCGCCTGGCAAAGCATGAAGATTGCGGCGATGGCGGAAGCCTACGAGATCAATTGCGCGCCGCATAATTTCTATGGCCATCTCTCGACCATCATGAGCGCGCATCTTTGCGCCGCGCTGCCTAATTTCCGCATTATGGAAATTGATGTCGACGATGTGCCCTGGAAGGACGATATCGTCACCTATGTGCCGGAGATCGAGGATGGCTACCTCAAACTGCCCAAAGGGCCGGGCTGGGGTGTCGAGTTGAACGAGGATGCCATCCGTGAACATCCCCCGATCGGTATCCAGAACTCAGCGGATGGCAGCAGCTAGGCCACTTTTTTGCGCGGCCTTTCGTTTGCCGAAGAGCATGCAGGCTATGGCGAGTGCCTGGAATAGGGCGGTAACGGCAAAAAACGGGGCCGCACTGTCCGGCGACAATCCCAGGAGTTCAGGCATGAGTGCTTGGACTGCCGCGAAAATAGCTGGTGCAAAGGCGTAGGTCGTTTGTGCGGCCGCAACGATAAGGGATACGACGCGCTGGACTTGCGCTTTCGCAAATTCCTGCTGTGCGATAAGGGGCGGCAAGGAGGTCGCATTACCGATCCCGAAACCGAACAGCAGGACGCCAGTTACAAGGAGCGGTACATTGGCGCCGGTCGAAAGGAGCAACAGGGCCGCGCCGAGCAATTGAATTGCATAGCTTGCACTGGCCGCATAACGGCGGCTCATATCTGCCGGCATCAGGAACCCGGTTGCGGTGCGGCCGATCAAGGCGCTCAACGTCGCGGCGCTTAAGAGGAGACCTGAGGCCTGCGCGCCAAGCGGTACCACCAGAACGGCGAACAGATGTGCGATGAGGCCAATTTGCGCGAAGAGGCCAAAGGCCATCGCTGCACTTAACGATAAGAATGAACGATCGCGATACAACGAGATATCGGAATTTGCCGACACGCTCTGTTCCGCTGAGTTTTCGAGTGAATCGTCACATAGTGCCCCGTCTGGTAACAGACCCAGGGACGCAGGTGTCTTGGACAAGTAAAGGCGGCAAAGAATAGCAATGACCGCGATCATGATTAGGCTGGCCAGAAGTCCCGCAAAGGCAAAACCGAGAGCGGCGATAAGACCGACCCATAGCGGCGAGAAAAGCACGCCGCCGATGCTTGAGCCGTTATAGGCCAAAGACAATGCGGCCGGACGTTTCTTTTCGAACCAGGGTGCGACCATGGCGTTCAGGGCAACCGCGCCCATTGTGACCCATCCGGCGCCCGTGAAGAGTGCTGCGGCAAACAGCTGATAGGGTTCTGCCGCCAAGGCCCAACCGGTCGTCCCTATCGCAAGGCCGACCGCGCCGGTCAAGGTAACGGTTGGCAG
This sequence comes from Alphaproteobacteria bacterium, assembly GCA_021774435.1. Lineage (GTDB taxonomy): Bacteria > Pseudomonadota > Alphaproteobacteria > UBA8366. Next base: position 2,511 of record JAJFJB010000478.1, on the reverse strand, counting down.
ACCGAAGCGCTGGTATAAACGCGCGGAATTGGCGATGACGAGAACGCCACTCAGGAAATGCAGCGTGACGGCGCTGGAGACCAAGGTCAGAGGCCAGCCCGTCCGCTCGATGACCGCATGCAGAAAGATGGGCGGACCATAAAACCCGAAGCCCCAGCCAAAAATCGCCACGACAAATGCCGCCCACGCAACCCGCCAACCAAAAAAACGCTGCTGCATCTTCATCACTTTCCTCCTGAATCATGCAGCGGACGTTAGGTCTTTTCCAACAGGGAACGCTTCGATCCGTATCGAAGCACTGGAGGGCTTTTTCTGTTAGGGTTGTAGCTGGAGGAAAAGACATATGGTTAGCACAAATCAGATCGCGGAAATAGGCATGCTCGTTGGCGAACCGGCTCGCGCGGCAATCCTCGGCGCGTTGATGGATGGGCGCGCCCTTACGGCGACGGAACTCTCCCGTATCGCCGGTGTAACGCCGCAGACGGCGAGCAGTCATCTCGCACGGTTGACCTCCGCCAATCTCGTTGAGGTACAAAAGCAGGGTCGGCATCGCTACCATCGCCTCGCAAGGCCGGAAGTCGCGCGCATGCTCGAAGGTATTATGCAAATTGCGTCGACCGGTGATGGCACACCAAGACGCAAACTGGTCACGGGCCCGCGCGACGTGGCGATGCAGCAGGCCCGAACTTGTTACGATCATTTCGCCGGCCGGCTTGGCGTTGCGATTGCGGACAAACTCGTGGAAGAAGGCGTCGTCGAGCTGGATAGCGAGTCCGGCTTGTTGACGGCGGATGGTGCGTCATTCTTGGAGCAACGCGGGATCGAACTGTTCGATAACGCTTCCGGGAAACGAAAATCATCGCGTCCTGTCTGCCGCCCCTGCCTCGATTGGAGTGAGCGGCGCCCACATATCGCCGGTAAGCTGGGCGCGGCGATTTGCACGCACTATTTCGAAAAGGGCTATGTCCGGCGCCGCAACGGGACACGGGCGCTGGAGATTACGCCGCCGGGAACGCGTGCCCTGCGTGTGATGTTCGGTGTCTCCGGCATTCAATAGGGCACTAATGGACAAATACGCTGACGCTTTCGACGCGGAGGAGATCGCCACGGGTATTGCCGAATGGGCCGCTATCGAAAGCCCGAGTTTCGATGCGGCCGCGGTGAATCGCATGATGGATCTTGCGGAAGAGTCCATGACGGCGCTTGGTGCGGCGGTTGAGCGTATTCCGGGTGCCGACGGGTTTGGCGATGCGGTCCGCGCCCGCTTTGGATGGGGCGAGGGGCCGGGAATTCTTGTCCTGGGCCATCTCGATACCGTGCATCTTGTCGGCACATTGGCGGAGACACTGGCGATTCGGCGTGACGGCGATCAGCTCTTCGGGCCGGGCGTTCTCGATATGAAGGGCGGCATGTCTCTGGCCGTGCACGCGATCGAGAAGGTGATCGCGGCGCGGCAACAGCTCTCGTTACCGGTGACCTTTCTGTTCATTCCGGACGAGGAGATTGGCAGTCCCTCGACCCGCGCCTTGATCGAGGCGGAAGCCCGCGCGAACCGCTATGTTCTGGTGCCGGAGCCCGGCAAACCGGGCAAGTTCGTCACCGGCCGGCACGCCTTTCTGCGCTACAAGCTACACACCTATGGCCGGCCGGCGCACGCCGGCGTCGCCAAGGGCGTGGGGCGCAGTGCGATCAGCGTGATGGCGCAGTTGATCACTCAGGTAGAAAGTTTCAGCGATATCGAGCGGGAGTTGACGTTTCGCGTCGGCGTGGTGAACGGCGGCAATTTCGTCAATGTCATCCCGACCGAATGTCACGCCGAAGTGCTGTGCGTCGCGCCGACTCCGGCTGACTTTGAAGAAGTGCAACGGCGCATGGGGGCGTTAGAATCGCTCGACCCCGAGGTAAGTCTTGAGGTCGAGCCCGGCGCGGTGCGGCCGTTGTTCAAGGCGCAGGAGGCAACGCTCGAACTCCTGGAGGTCGCCCAGCGCGTCGCGCGCGAGGTCGGGCTGGAACTTGGCCACGGTCAATTCGGCGGCGGCAGCGATGGGAATTTCACCGGTGCGCTAGGCATTCCGACCCTGGACGGGCTTGGCGTCTGTGGCGATGGGGTGCATACCAAGCAGGAGCATCTGCTGATATCCTCCCTGGTGCCACGCGCCCGCTTATTCGCAGGCTTGTTGGAAGCGCTCTCTGACCGGAACCGCTAGCCCAGCACGGCCTTGGTCGACTCGGCCATGATGTCGACGATCTGATCGACCGTGTCCTCGCCTGTAACGATTGGCGGCGCGAGACAATAGACGTCGCCGCGTACGCGGCTGAACATGCCGCGCGCCATGGTTTCGTTGTGGATTTTCGCGCCAACGCCGTCGGCGCTATCGAACATTTCCTTGGTTGAACGATCCTTCACATACTCGATGCCACACATCATGCCGAGGCCGCGAATGTCGCCGACATTCGGGTGATCGCCGAGCGTATCCTTGAGCCCATTCAGCAGGCGTTTGCCTTTGTCCG
>JAJFJB010000477.1 GCA_021774435.1 Alphaproteobacteria bacterium | reverse complement strand
CGAATTTCGTCGCGCACCGCTTTACGCACTTCAGGAACCCCATCGGCAAGGCGACCGAGCCCAAAGCCAGGCAGGTACGAGGCGCAGGGGCAGGGCTCGAACTGGTTGGCCGACGTCCGCGGATCGCCATGCCCCCCTGTTTGGCTGATCGCGCGGCCCGCGACGAACAGGCGTGGCCCTTTGATCAGTCCATATTCCACGGCTTGACGGTGCCCGGCATCCGCACCGCCGGCATCGCGCACGGTCGTAAAGCCGCGCATCAACATGCCCTCAAGCGTCACCATCGCGTGCGCGTTGATCAACGAGGGGAGCATCGTCGGCGTTGTCGGCAAAATCAGCGGATGAATATGCACATGACAGTCAATCAGACCCGGCATCAAAACCCGGCCGCCGAGATCGATTTCCCGCGCCTCGGGCGCTGCAATGACGTCCTCCGAAACCTCGACGATTTGGTCGTCCTTGACGAGCACCTGACACCCGGATCTGAGCGCACCCGCAGCCACATCCAATAAGGCAAAGTTACGAAAAAGAATCGAGTTTTCTGACATTTGAGTCCCTACGCTTTTCGAGATTAGTGTAGCGCCGCTAACGACCCGCGCTGGGATAGACCGCATCCTGGTCCAACGGAAATATCGGGCGGGCCACCGCCTTATACGGAAATTGCGAGAAATCCGCGCTACCGACACCAACTGCGTTGCACTCAATGACATGTTTCGCGGCCGCGCCGAAAGTCGGCCGGTATTGAACCTTGGATTTCAGGATGATGTATCTCTTGTCGAGGGGCTCGATACCGACGAAACGGAACATATTCAGATCAAGCGGCTCAACCCGTCCTTCGCAGACCACAATCTGCATCGCACCCGTATCCAGCGCGACGGTGCGGCCAAGGTCGACTTGCATACCCGTGAAAACCGGGCCCTGCACAACAAATTTACCGTCTGAGATGGTTTTAATCCGTCCTGTTAGGGATAGAGGTTCGCCTCGCTTTTCAATCGCATCGAGATCGAACTTGCCTCCGACAGGCAGCGTGATCTGAGAACCCACACCTGCCTCGACCAACGTGGCAACCGCTTCAGGATCATAAATCGGTCCCGCCAGAATGTTCTCCAGGCCCTGATCCAAAGCCTCCCGGATAAGGGACATCGAATCCAGCGTGCCGCCCGAGTTACAATTGTCGGCCATGTCGAGCAGAATGATCGGTCCATCCTTTAGAGATTTTGCACACGAGACACCTTCCGAAAACGGCGTCAATTCATAAATAAAACCGTCGCGCCGCTGCCAGGCGAGATCGAGCACATCGCGGCAAATCCTTTCGCCTTGATCCTGGGCATTATCCGTCACCGCCAACACGCTGAACCGGGTATGCGCCGTATCGGCAAGCGGGAATCCAGGGAAGACACTGACGGCCAAAACCCTCTCCGACTCCAAAGCTGTTGCACGGGCCATGATTTCATCCATCGGCGCTTCATCCGTCGCCATGCGAAGAATATTGGGCATGACGGGGCAATTCGCGAAGGACATTCGCGGCGAAATTTTCCCAGCGATCATATCCAACAGCAATTCGCCCGCGCGCCGGCCGGCCTCATACATATCCATGTGCGGATAGGTTTTGTATCCAACCGCCACATCGCAGTTTCGAACCATCCGCTCCGACATATTGGCGTGAAAATCAAGTCCGACACCAATCGGCACATTCGGCGCCGCAACACGGATTCGTTCCAGCAATTCGCCTTCGCCGTCCTCGAAGTCATCGGTCACCATCGCGCCATGCAGATCGAGGAAAAGCGCATCGCATCCTTCAGCAACACTATCGCAGATGACCTCGGTGACCGCTTCGAATGCGGATTGGGCGACCGGTCCGCTCGGCGCCGTTCTTGCGGCAATTGGAATCACAATCTCCGCGCCAATCTCCTCCGCCAGATCGATAAAGGCACCCATTGGTATGCGTGTCCCCTTGAAATGGTCATAGGCCTCATCGCCCCGAAGCGGCGCGCCATGCGGCCCCAACGACTCCAAAGGTGTCGGCAACGGCGAAAACGTATTCGTCTCGTGCTTCAGCATGGCGATAACAATTTTCACAACACACTCTCCTTAACGCCGAACCTTAATGTGTTTGCGCTGGCAGGATCTGTTCCTGGACGATGCGCCATTCGCCATCGCTCTCTCGCTCGATAAATATTTCCAGCCGATAGCTATTGACCGTACCGTCATGCGCTTCAATCGTTTCCATGGTTTCGAAGCAGAACAGGGTATTGGTTTCCAACTTGACCTCCATACTCTCATAGCCGATAGCGGCAATAAGCTTCTGCGCGAACTCCTCTTCGCATTGCCGTGACCAATTTTCGTAGTCGATGGCATCGTGTCCGGGAACACCATGCAACAACACTTTTTTCGAGATCATGGCCATATGCGAAGCGTGATCGCCTTCGATGGCAGTTTGCGCAAAACGCGTCATAAAGTCTTTCGCATCCTCTCTGGTCATCGCGCCAATTTCCGTTTTTCCGCCTGAGGCAACACCATGTCATGAAAACACCGTAACGATAAGATCGGCGCCAATCCTACGCGGTTTGGAAAGGAAGGCGTGCGCCTGTTATAAGCACGGAGAGATCGCGGGCCGGAGGTCCGGGGATATATTGGAAGGATAGGGAAACTCATGTCGAAATATGGTCCGTTTGACGATATCGAAGTCACTGTAGAGAATTTTGTCGCCACCGTCGAAATCCAGCGCCCGCCGTTTAATTTCTTCGACTACGCTCTGATCGAACAAATTGCGAATGCATTCGAAGCTTTCGACAATGACACCGATGTGCGATCGATCGTGCTGGCCGCTCAGGGCAAGGCATTTTGCGCCGGCGCCAATTTTGGCGATCGTAGCCGGTCATCTGAGAATTCGGACAGCGGAAATCATCTTTACGTCGAAGCCGTCCGACTGTTCAAGACAGGCAAACCCGTCATCGGCGCCATACAAGGGGCAGCAGTCGGCGGTGGGCTTGGGCTCGCGATGATGCCCGATTTTCGTGTCGGCTGCCCGGAAACGCGATTTTCAGCGAACTTCACGCGCCTTGGCTTCTATCCCGGTTTCGGTTTGACCTACACACTCCCACGCATCATCGGCGATAAGAATGCCGAACTGATGTTCTATACGAGCCGACGGATCAAAGGCGAGGACGCCTACCGAATGGGCCTCATGGATGTGATCGTGCCGCAAGATCAGGTCCGTAGTGCAGCCGTGGCGTTGGCAACCGAGATTGCCGAAGCGTCACCGCTCGGTGTTACCGAGGCGCGTGCCACCATGCGTCGCGGCATTGCCGATAAGGTGCGCGAAGCCACGGACGGAGAACTGGAAATCCAGAACCGTCTGCGCGTTACCAAGGACTTCCAGGAAGGCGTAAAGGCGATGACCGAAAGGCGTGTGCCGAACTTCACCGGGACCTGGGACGCCGCGTAAGGCGGCAATGCCGGCGAATTTCAGGAAAAAATGGAGGGGCAGGCGCCACCGCCTGCCCCTCTTCAGTTCTCAGGGAGGAAATCTAATCTGCCACGTCTGTTTCCGCTTCCGTAATTTTAACCGTCTCGGCATCGCGAACCGCTGAAATGAAGTCGAGCCAGACATCGTGATAGCCCGGAAATTTGCCTGCCTCGACCCGGTCTCGAACGAAACGCCATTCGGCATCCTCCAAGATGACGGTTTCTTTTCCTTCATGGTTCTTGAGCTTGGAAATAATCGGGTGAGCCTCGAACATTTCAGCCGCCGACATCCCACCGTCACCGGTCGGTGCGGTCGTGAATTGCATGAGCTGTTGACGGTAATCGAACATCGTACCGTCCACATCGACGGCACGCAGAGGAATCTTTCGAGCCATTGGAATGTCCTCATTCATATTTGATTGGAGAGGGAACCGCCGAACGAAAAAAGCCCGCCTATTCCGGCGGGCCTTGCTGTTCTCACGTGCATCGCGCACACGTCGAGCGGTAGGAGGTATTGTCAATTTGTGGGGATATTAGTCAACAACCCGCGGGCAAGATTTTAATGTTAGTATGGCGGCTCATCCTCCATTGCACGATAAAAGTCTGCAAGCGTCTTGCCGCGTTCGTGCCGAAAAAGTTCACCCGTATCCGCCAGAGCATCGATGCGGTCGAGACGGAACATGCGAAAATCCTCGCGCAATTCGCACCACGCAACAAGTGTCCAGACTTTTCCCCAGAACCAGAGACCGAGCGGACGAATGACGCGTTCGGTCGGGCGCCCTTCTGCATCCTGATAGGAAATTCGAAGACGATGCCTGCCCTCCGCGGCGCGCTCAAATTTATCAATTCGCGCCCGCACCTCCGGTGTCATTTCCGGTGCAAAGGCGTGTATTTCAATTTGATCGGGCCGATGCCGTTCTTTGTCGGGCAGCACGGATTCGATCTTTATCAGCGCCTCTTCCGCCGCGCGTGCCATCGCAGCACCGCCCCAGGCTCTGATGAGCCGTGCACCGCTGACAAGGGCCACAATCTCATCGCGGGTAAACATTAGCGGCGGCAAATCGTAGCCATCGCGCATCAGATAACCGACGCCGGCCTCGCCGTCGATCGGCACGCCGCTGGATTGCAAATCGGCGATGTCGCGATAGATCGTGCGCTCTGAAACCTCCAGCCGTTCAGCCAGAGTCGCTGCCGTGACCAGCCGACCGCCGCGCAGATACTGCACGATCTGAAACAGGCGGTCGGCGCGGCGCATCGGCTAGCGCGAGAAGACGCCGATGGAATTGCCGTCGAGGTCGAGGCAATAGGCGAAGCGTCCTGCCGGTATTGTAACGGGGTCGGAGACGACCTTGCCGCCGGCTTCCTTGACCCGCGCCAGGGCGTCTTCGAGCTTGTCGGGACAGGTCAAATGCACGGTCGGACCGGTCCCTTCCAGAGCCGGTTTACCGGGATAAAGATGGCCGGCGATACCGGTATCGTTCGGCGTCGGGAACATGGCGAATTCATTCTCCTCATGATCGGCCTTTTTCAGCTCGGTCTCGAACACCTTGTTATAGAAGGCGATCGCGCGGTCAAGGTCGGTGACGGGAATTTCGGTCCAGACGGTGAAGTTGTCGGGGGTAAAGGACATGGGTCGTTCTCCAATGGGTTTGCGATGACCCTCTTTTCGCATACCCCTCCTGACAGCCTTATGTCAGGAGACTAGCCCGCCTTTTGAATCGCCCGCCAGACCCGTTCCGGCGTCGCCGGCATTTCCATATGCTTAATGCCGAAACCCGACAGCGCATCAACGATCGCCCCAATCACCGTCGCCGGCGCGCCCGTGGTACCGCCCTCGCCGCCGCCCTTGACACCGAGCTTCGTGCTGGGCGCCGGCACCTCGTTGAATTCGAGATCGTAGAACGGCACCTCGTCGGCCCGCGGCATGGTGTAGTCCAGGAACGAGCCGGCGATGAGCTGGCCCGATTCTGCATCGTAGAGCCCGTTCTCCATCAGGGCCTGACCGACACCCTGCGCGATCCCGCCATGGGTCTGACCGTCGACGATCATCGGATTGACCACCCGCCCGACATCGTCGATGGCGGTATAGCGCGCAATCACGGTGACCCCGGTTTCCGGATCCACCTCGACCTCGACGATATGGGTGCCGTTGGGAAAGGCCGGAATGAGCTCGGTCACGTGCGCCGATCCCGCCAGCGGCCCCGCGAGATCCGCCGGCAGGCCCGCCGCTGACGCCGCCTCGAACAGTCCCAGCCGCCGGTCGGTGCCGACGACCTGGAACTGGCCCGCGTGATAGGCGATATCGGCCACGCTGGTTTCCAGAACATGGGCGGCGATGCGCGCGCCCTTGTCGATGATCTGATCGGCGGACAGGCCGAAGAGATGCCCGGCGAGGCGCATCGAACGGGAGGAATGCGACCCGGCCCCCATGGAGACGAAATCGGTGTCCCCGGTCTTCAGCCGAATGGCGTCGAAGGGCAGCCCGAACATATCGGCGACGGCCTGGGCATAGGCGGTTTCATGCCCCTGCCCACTCGCCTGCGTGCCGATGACGAGCTCGATCACCCCTTCCGGCAGCACCTCGACTTCGCCGCGTTCCACCGGCCAGCCAGTCGCGGTCTCGATATAGTTCGCGATCCCAATCCCTCGCAACAGCCCGCGCGACGCGGACTCGGCCCGGCGCGACGCGAACCCATCCCAGTCGCCCTGCGCCAGTGCCATATCCATGCCGCGCTCAAATTCCCCGCTATCATAGGTCATGCCGGTCTGGTTCACATAGGGCATGGCCTCCGGCGGGATCAGGTTGCGCCGCCGCAGATCGACCCGGTCGATCCCCATCGCGTCTGCCGCCTGATCGATCAGCCGCTCCATCACGAAGATCGCCTCCGGCCGCCCCGCCCCGCGATAGGCGGTGGTCGGCGAACTGTTCGTCAGCACCCCCTTGGAGACGAGATGGACCAGCGGCACATGGTAGACGCTGGAGGCGACCGACGGCCCGCGCGCCAGCGGCACATAGGTCACCGCGTGCGAGCCGAGATCGGCCAGGTTCTCCGTCCGCATGGCGAGGAACGTCCCCTCCGCGTCGAGCGCCAGTTCGGCCCGCGTCAGCAGATTGCGTCCGGAATAGTCGCTGAGAAAGCATTCGCTGCGGTCGGCGGTCCACTTCACCGGCCGCCCGGCCCGCCGCGCCGCCCACAGGACCAGAACAAATTCCGAATAGGTCGAGTTCCGCGTCCCGTAGCCGCCGCCAACATCACGGCTGATCACATGCACCTGCGCCGGCTCGACACCAAAGGCCGCCGACAGCTCCGTCTGGAACCGGTTCACCCCCTGCCCCCCGGCATTGAGCGTGTAGCGGTCCGCCGCCGGGTCGTAGTCGCCAATCGCCGCACGCGGCTCCATCGGCACCCCGGTCACCCGGTTGTTGAAGCTCTCCAATGTGGCGGTATGGGCCGCCGTCGCAAAGGCCGCATCGACCGCTGCCACATCGCCCTTCACCGCATCGACAATGACATTGCCCGGCACCTCGTCCCACAGCTGTGGCGCGCCCGCGGCGATCGCGTCCTCGATGGTGATGACCGGGTCGAGCGCCTCGATCTCCACATCGATCAGCTCGGCCGCGTCCTTCGCTTGCGCGGGCGTCTCGGCGATGACCACCGCAACCACTTCCCCGACCCGGCGGATCTTGCCGGTCACGATGGGATAGACCGGAGTCTGGAACAGCGGCTGCCCATTACGGTTCTTCAACTCAACATCCGGCGGATTGCCGCGATGGCGTAGCGGTTCGACGCCGTCCGCCTCGTAATCCGATCCCGTGAGCACCGCCAGCACCCCTGGCGCGGCCACAGCCGCCGCTCCATCGACCCGCCGCAGCCAGCCATGCGCCACTTCCGAGCGCAGGAAAGTGGTGTAGGCCTGCCCCGGCAGGTTCAGATCGTCGCTGTACTCGCCCTTGCCGGTCAGCAGACGCTGATCTTCGACCCGCGGGATCGACTGTCCGACATATTTCGCTTCGGAACTCACCTCGGCACTCATTTCGGACGCGTGTTCACGGTCGCCAGGGTATAGCCCGCGAGGTCGGACATGGTGTTCGGGTCAAGAGTCAGCCCCGTGGCGGCGAACCGCTTGATCGTCTGGATCGCCGCGACGTCGTAGCCCGCCATTTTCTCCAGAAAGGTGTCAAGCGCCTCGTCGAGCCCGTCCGCCGGCACCACCTTGCTGACCAGCCCCACGGCGAGCGCCGTCAGCGCGTCGATCTCCTCCATCGACAACACCATATTGGTCAGTGCCTTCGGGTTGACCTTTGCCAGCGCCGACATGGCCAGCGTGGGGGCCGTGCCATGCGCCATTTCCGGCAGGGCGAAACGGGCGCTGTCCGCCGCGATGGCGATGTCGGATCCGCCGACCAGCGCGCAGCCGAAGCCGAGCGCCTTGCCCTGCACCGCGCTCACGATTGGCGCCGGGCACTCGCGGAACGCCTTGTAGACGCCAAGGATCTTGCTGAAGACCCGCTCGCGCAGTTCGAACGCCGACCCCGGCGGCTTCCCGCCGGGCCCCTTCGGATCGCGGCCATGACAGAAATCCTTGCCGTTGCCGCGCACCACGACGGCGCGCAGCTTTGGGTCCGCCGCAAGATCGTCCACATGCGCCGCCAACTGCTGCATCATCGCATGCGTAATGACATTGCCCCGCCGCGGCCGGTTCAAGGTAATAAACGCGAACGGCCCCTTCCGTTCGGTCAAGATTGCCTGCGCCATCGTTTCACTCCCCCTGTTGGTTTTGCGGACAGACTAACAAACGATCCCAACACGGCAAGCCGATGGCGGTGCCACGTTATTTTGGGTTGGCGCGTGATGTGGAGACACCTGCGCGTATGCCGAGGTCCGAACGCGTGCCACGAAATGGGTTCGCCCGCCTCCCACTCTTATGCCTTCACCCTCTCCGCTTACTCTTATGCGTCACCCTTGGGCTTGACCCGAGGGTCCGAGTCGAAAGGCGTGCGGTTGCAAGATGGATCCTCGGGTCAAGCCCAAGGATGACAATTAGAGAGGGCGCGGCGCAACGTTTCTCACCCCCACCTAAACCCTCCCCCTTGAGGGGGGAGGGTTTAGGTGGGGGTGGACATCATCAACGTCCAAAAAACGAAAAAAGCCGCCCCCACCGAATCGGGAACGGCCCTTTCAAAATAGCGCGCGGCGAACGCCGCTACTCAGCCGCCGCAGCCGCCCCTTCAAGCAGGGTGCCGACATAAAACCCGCGGCGTTTCAGGCTCGCCACGAACTCGTCCTCGAAATGCGAGACAACCGACCCGGTGACGGCGTCGGTCGCCAGCAAGGCGTCGGACCAGGCCTGGACCAGCGGGAAGTCCTTCATCACGCCGGTTTGCAGCTTTTGCTCAACGAACGCGAAGCGTTGGAAGAACGGCGCATAGGCCGCATCCACCAGACATAGCACCTCACCGTTGAAATACGGGCCGTCATTGTCCCGTTCGCTGGCCAGCGCCCCTTCGAGCTTCGCCAGTTTCGCCGGTGCGGCCTTGATGCCCTCGGCCATCGCATCGGTGTCTTTGGTATAGTAGATGCCGCTCAGCCCCTTGGCGAAATCGGGCACGAAATCCGTCCAGGCCCGGTTGCGCGCCCGTTTGATCGGGTCGGTGGGGTGCAGTTGCGGGGCGACCATCTCGTCGAGATATTCAGCGATGGCGTTCGACTCGAACAGCGGCACGCCGTCGACCGAGAGCACCGGCACCTTGCCATGCGGCGAGATTTCCAGGAACCAGTCGGGCTTGTCCTGCAGGTTGATATAGGTGACTTCGAATTCGATATCCTTGGCACGCAAAAGAATCACGGCGCGCTGGACCCAGGGTCAGGTGTAGGAACTGATCAGATGATATTTCTCGGCCATGCCGAACTCTCCTCGCGGTTGCGATGACGCAAATGAACTAAAGAGATGATAGGGCTGGGGTTGGCGATAGTCAAAACACAAGGCCCAAATTACTTGCTACGCGTAGAAAGAACATTTCAAAAGAAAAATAGGTGCGCGGGGCAACCGCATTTCGGTTTAATATTTTGATTCAAACAAGCTGCCATTTGGTCTGAATTTTCACGAAAGCGGACATGCAGTCCTTCAACTGAAGGCGCCGTGAAATGACCCAAAACGGAAGTCGCGAATTATATACTTTGCCCAGTTGGCGCTCACGAAATGGACCGGAATGAAGATCGAAGCGCAGTCAGTTTTATCAGATGGAAATTAGTTTCTTGCCGCGAGAGCTTCTCGAAGCCTTCGCGCGAATTCAACCTTTCGGAATGGCTTCTCCAGCAGCAATACGCCATCGTCCATTCGGCTTTGTCGTGTGACCGCGTCGCGCGGATAGCCTGACATGAACAGTGCTTTAATACCAGGAAGACGGCTGCCGGCCTCGGCAGCAATTTCGGGACCACTCATGCCGCCCGGCAGGATCACGTCGGTGAGCAAAAGGTTTATTCGTGACGTTTGCGCCATCGCCGCTAGGGCCGAATTGCCGTCGGCGGCATCGAGAACCTCGTAACCCAGATCGTGCAACATCTTAACGACCAGCGTTCTGAGATTCGGATCGTCCTCGACCACCAAGACCGTCTCGCCCTGAGCCGCCGGTATGTCTTCTGTTACTTCCAGCAACGCCTCCGCCGCGCGGGTCGCACGCGGCAAGTACAGCTTCACCGTCGTCCCCTCGCCGACCTCGCTGTAGATCGTGACATGACCGCGGGACTGTTTGGCAAAACCGAACACCATGGAAAGGCCTAGTCCGGTGCCCTGGCCGACCTCCTTGGTCGTGAAAAACGGCTCGAACACGTGCTCCAGGGTATCCGGTGTCATGCCCACGCCGGTATCGGTAAGCGCCAGCATCACATACTCCCCCGGCGTCACGTCCGTTTGTGCCGCCGCATACTCGTCGTCGAGCGGCACATTGGCCGTCTGGATGGTCAGCTTTCCGCCTTCCGGCATTGCGTCGCGGGCGTTAACGGCCAGGTTGAGGAGCGCGCTTTCCACCTGCGCTGGATCCACATCGGTTAGCCACAGTCCGTCGCTCAGATTTGACTCGATTTCGACCGTTTCACCCAGAGTCCGCCGAAGCATTCCAAGCATCGCCGATAAACGATCGTTCAAGTCGATAACTTTGGGCGACAGTGGTTGCTGGCGTGAGAAGGCGAGCAGCTGTCGGTTCAAGTCTGCGCCGCTGAGGGCTGCCGTTGTCGCGGTATGCACCAATTCAAGCAATTCTGTATTGTTCTGGAGTTCCTCCGCGAGGAAGTCGAGATTGCCTATAACGATTCCCAACAGGTTGTTGAAGTCATGCGCCACACCGCCGGTCAGTTGTCCGACCGCATCTATTTTTTGGGATTGCCGCAGGCTTTCTTCCAACGTGTGGCGTTCACTGATATCCAGCCCTAAGCCGAAATAGCCGATTATTGTTTGGTCCGATCCGATCTGCGGAACATAGACAAACTCCATCTGCCGATTGCGGCCGTCCGGATATGTAACATTTGCCTGAAATTCCTGCTGCGTCCCGGACAGCACGGCGTCAATCCGCGGGCGCAAACTCTCATGGAATTCCTCACCCACGATATCGCGGGCATATTGGCCAATGATCTCTGACGCCGGCCGGCCCAGTAGATGTTCTGCCATTCTGTTGACGAATTGATACCGTTGATCGGAGTCGATTTGAACGATCGAGGCTGGAAGGTTGTCCGTGATCAGGCCAAGCTGCTGTTGATGGTCGCGCAGCGCATCCAGCACTCGTTTTCGTTCGGTCACGTCGGTGCCGATATTGACGATACTGCCGTCCGACGTCTTCTGCTCCCGCATCCACAGTGTAATACCGTCTTGCCGTTGCAATTCAAACGCCGGACCCGGATTTCGGTGCCTTTCTATTCTCTCAGCGAGCCATTCATCCTCCCGGCCGATCGCGTCGAGAGGAGTTTTTCTGGAGACGAGATCCCGCATACGTGCCTCGAAGGTCGCTCCTGGACGAAGGACTTCAGCGTCATCGGGATAGAAGTTGAGGAGCGCTTGGTTGGCATAAACCAACCTATCTTCGGCATCATATACCGAAACGATATCGTCGAGACCGTCGATGGCCGCCATTAAACGACTCTGGGTCTCCTTTGCTTGTTCCTGTTCGGTGAGGTCTGTGACGAGCCCATAGAATCCCGCGATTTGACCGCCCTTGGTACGATTGGGTACATAGATGAACTCGATGGCTCTTGTGACACCGTCGGGATAGGTCAGCGTCTCCTGGGCCTTTACTGTCTCGCCGGCCAATGCCCTATCTCTATAAGGTGCTAGGATCGCGTGGCCTTCATCTCCTAATACGTCGCGCAGACTCGCGCCGATTAACTTGTCACGGGACTTTGCGTACCATTCTTCCGCCAATTTATTTCCGTACGCGTAACGATTGTTAGAATCCACATAAACAATTACGACGGGCAAAGAGTCTGTCAACAGCCGAAGCTGTGTCTCGCTCCGCTTGAGCGCTTCCTCCGCGTGTCTACGATCCGTAATATTCCGGGCGGTGCCTTCAACGCCTAGAAAGTCGCCCTTGTCATCGAACAATTCGCGGGCGTTCGTTTCCACATGGACATGGCTACCGTCCTTGTGACGAAGCGTCCCCACGTAGCCCTGGATTCGTCCGTTATGCTCCTTGAGCTGCCTGAGAAATTCATCGCGGTCTGCAGCTCTGACGTATAACTCGGCGAGGGGTTTGCCGGTCAGTTCGTCGACTGAATAACCGAGTAGGCTGGTGGCAGATGGCGAACAAATTAAGATTCGCCCCTCGGTGTCGGTCCGATAGAACGTATCCGCCATGTTGTCCAGAATACCGCGATAAGTCGCCTCGCTGTCCCGCAACGCTGTTTCCGCCTTCTTCCTCGCAACAAAGATTGGCCGAATCCGCGCCACACCGACGAGCATCAAGCCCGATATCGAAAGGGCAACGAATTCGGCAGTTAAATTGGGCGGTTGCGAAAGGTCTCCGATAGCGGCGTGGTAAAAAGTTATCGACCGGCGCGCGCCCATAAGCAGCAGTGCCCCGGCAATAAGTAGCCATGCGATGAGCCAGCCCGTGGTCCGCACAAGCCTCAACGCCATTGCGGCGGCAGCCACTTGCAGCAAAATAGATATACCTAAAACAGTTAGCGGAACTATTGCACGCCTCCCCTCTGTTGAACTTACGTAAAAAAGGTAAAGTAACGTAGATCCCTAGCAACCTGCATCGCTGTTTGGAATGGGCCAACTTTTGGATAAGAGAAATGAAAATCCAAGCAGCAGGAAATGGTTACATTACAAACGTTTTGTTAACGTTAACATTTGCATTCTCATTCACACTACACGTGTAAGGATCAATCTCAGATCAATTCTGAAATGGAAAATACAGAAAATACAGGGACACAAAATACAGGGGCACGAAAATACAGGGACACAATACTTAATTGAAATCTCGAATTTGCGGGTTACGCTAATTAATCCTAATGATTTGCAAACAAGATTATCAAATGAGACAATTAGGAATTGTGGCCCCGTAACAGCTTGGGATTACAAGGTTGCGGTTTTTTTCCAGTTTCGGGGCGAGAAAGTCATCTTTCAGCGTGGCTATTGGGATAAACTAACATTCTTAAAAATGCACGGTTTACCAATGGATTGCACTTCGCCTTCTGGCTGAGGCTGTTGAAAAAGTCGGTTGTCAGGCCGCTCGGAATTTAGCTGAATTTATTTTGCAAGGGAGGAACGTCGCCAGAGGCCTTCTTAACGGCTCTACGAGCCATCAGTGCAGGATTTGCGGTGCATCTGCCAATCCCTTCGTATTGATGATGCGTGATACCGCTTGGTGGGCAAGAATTTTCGTACTTCGCGTCTTCGGGTGACTTTTTCAACAGCCTCGGCCAACAGCGGTCCTCGCGGTCAAAGGCTGAGCACGTCCGCAGCTCCCTCAAGAGGAAACAGCGTTGCATTGATGTCGGTTTTTCCCTGATCCACGCCCGCTATTTCCCAACTCCGGGCATGCCTCGGCATCAGCACCGAGGTCTCAAGATGACCCTGATCGGACTTTAGCCTCGTAATGAGCATTGCTCTGCGGTACGCGCGCCAGCTTGCCACAAAGCAAATACATTGAACTTTGTATTTGGGGATCTCAGATGGCCATGGTCGATGAAATTAGCTCTCCCTGGTGATCGAGGGCGCGCAGGACTTTATCTACGATCTCTTCGTTGATCTCAGAGACGATGATCATATGCGGCACCCCAACATGGTACCTGACTTGCGTGCCCGGCACCCAATCTCCGCAGGAGGACAACGCTTCCGGCGTGAAGAAGAAGCACCACCTTCGGCTCTCATCTTCGAGGATCACAATGACTTCGATTGCGCCCGCACTGGCGTTGGCAAAATTATCATCGATGGTAAAGCTCTTGAGCTTTGACATTGCATCTGCATCCTTCCGCGCTCGATACGATTCACATTGGTGATGCGGAGGGTCTAGCACAACAGGACGCTAGCAATTGCCTTGCCCGGGCATTCTGCGGACGTCCGGGTTTGGCTAAAATCGGAAGTCAGCTCAAAAATTTCTGTCGTCTGCTTCTGGCCCATTACAGACTTTAATAATTTCTAGAATTGCCCTGCTTGTAGCACCAACAGCAGCGATTACAAGCAGCGGCCGTTTGCTTCAGTCTCGCGCGACCTTCAGCGGAAACCACCGTAGCCCCAGCAAACGATTGTTCGGCATCCAATCCGCCGGGCCCGCAATCTCGAAATGCCGGACGCGACGGAAAAGTTCCTCGAAACTGATGCGGAGCTCCATGCGCGCGAGGCCCGCGCCAAGGCAGATATGGGCGCCCTTGCCGTAGGTGAGGTGCGGGTTCGGGCTTCTGGTGATGTCGAAGCGGTCGGGGTTTTCGAAGGCGCGGTCGTCGCGGTTGGCGGACATTTCCCAGATGGTGAGCTTGTCACCCTCTTTGAGGGATTTTCCGCAGAGCTCGGTATTACGGGTCACGGTGCGGCGTTTGTAGATGGAGGGGGTCGTCCAACGGGCGATTTCCTCGATCGCGGGGCGCAGCAGATCGGGTTCCGCGCGCAGCCGCGCGAGCTGGTCGGGGTGTTCGATCAGGGTCCGCAACCCGCCGCCGATAGCGCTGCGCGTCGTTTCCGCGCCAGCGGGAAAGAGCAGGATGAAGAAGTTGATCAGCTCCTCGTCGGTCAATTGCCGCCCGTCCTCGTCGTCGAGGCGCGCATGCACGATCTTGGACAGGATATCGTCCGCCGGGTGCGCCCGCTTTTCGGCGATGATGCCACGCGCATAGGCGGCGATCTTCTTCACGTAATCCATCGCGATGACGTTCTGGCCGTCCGCCTCCAGCCCCTTGTCGATCCAGTCGCACAGCCTGGTGCGGTCGCTCTGCGGCACGCCCAGGATAATGCAGATGGCTTGCAGCGGCAGTTCGCGGGAGAAGTGGCTGACGAAGTCGAACGTCTCGTTCTCGGGGAAGGCGTCGATCAGCAAGTTGGCCCGGCGGCGCAGTTCCTGTTCCAGCGCAGCCAGCGCCTGATTGGTGAAGCCCTTATTGACCAGATTGCGCAGGATGCGGTGATGCGGGTCGTCGGTATAGTTCAGGACCTTGCCCGCGGCGCGCTCGTCCTTGAGCGTCGTGCCGCCCGCCTTACGCCCGCCTGCCTTGTCGGAGGAGAACAGGTCCGGCGACCGGAACACGGTGTTGACGTCGGCGTAGCGGCTGACGACCCAGAAGCCTTCACCGTCAGGGGTCACCGCGGTCGGTTCGTGCCAGTGCACCGGATCGTGATCGCGCAGCCAGGCGAAGGCGTCGTGCGGAAACCCGCCGGCGAAGCTGGCATCGTCAGACAGATCGACCATGGGCGATGTCATCGCGTCCTCTCCCCTCTGGCGTCGGGTGGGGCAGTTCCCGCCCGCGGTTTAGGGTACCGTCTGCGCCTTGCGATGCAAATCCGGCGTGCTGTCGGTCCATTCATTACCGTCCAGTTCGGGCGTGGCGAAGTTCTGCAGCGCCTCGAACTGTTTTTCCCGGTCGGCGCGGAAAATCTCCGCCGTGATACCGCGCATGAGCCTGTCGGCACCCGCCGAGACGGCGGGGATATCGCCCGAGAGTTTGCCGTGGCTCAGCATCGCCGCATCGTTGAAGCAGTGGATGCGCGATAGGATCGGGCACGCGCCCGGTTGCTTTTCCAGGAATTCGAAGGCATCGCCGAGATAGGGGGACTGGAGCAGGAAGGGGTGTGCCGCGCCCATCTCCGGGCTGTAGACGCCGTCGCCCCAGCTCCTGATGTGCGGCGCGATGCGAGCGAATTCGGCGCGGCCGGCGAAGTCGTTGCGGTACCCGGTCGCAGCGATGACGAAATCGACCTCGAAGGGGGCCTGGCTGGTCTCGACGATCACGCGGTCGCCTTGCGCACGCACGCCGGTCACCGCGCAGTCGAGATAGAAGCGTGCGTTCGGATGGCGCGACACACGCAGGGTCGAGCTGTGCGGCGGCGGGGTCTGCGCCTTTGCGACGTAGTCGTAGAACTTCCACTTCCACGCGTCCGGCAGAAAGCGCATGCCGTGCACCACGCCCTGGCTGCCGATGCCGGTCATCTTGTTGATCTGGGGCATTTCCGGGCGCCGGATGAGCATACTTACCGCGCCGGCGCCGTGTTCTAGCGCGGTCCCGGCGTTGTCCATCGCCGTGGCACCCGCGCCGATGACGGCGATATGCTTGCCCTGCAGCGCGGCGAAGTCGATATCGTCGGCGCCATGCGCCCACAAGGACGGATCGAGCCCCTGCATGAACTCCGGCACCGATCTGCCACCGAGCCCCGAGCGGCCGGTGGCGAGGACCAGGTGGCGGACATATTCCGTGCGCGTGCCGGTCCTGTCCGCCAAGGTCAGGGCGACGAGGTCGTCCGTGGCGGCCTTGATATCCAGCATCCGGACCTCGTTCTCGACCGGCAAGGCCAGGACATGGCGGTACCAGACGAGGTAGTCCATCCACGCTTCCTTGGGAATCTTGCCGAGACGGTCCCAGCCCTCGGTGCCGTGCTGCGCGGTATACCAGGCCCGGAAGGTCAGCGCGGGCAGGCCGAGCGCCGGGCCGGTCAGGACCTTGGGGGAGCGCAGCGTCTTCATCCGGGCGAAGGTGATCCATGGCCCTTCGAGCCCTTGCGGGGCGGCGTCATAGGCGATGCAATTGTCGATCCCCGACAGGCGCAGCTGCGCCAGCGCCGCCAGGCCGCACATGCCCGCCCCGATGATGACGACATCCTTGACCGTCTGCCCCTGGTGAGTTTGCCGGGGCACCCAGGATTTCGAGGGCAGTCCCAGGAACAGGAGGTCTTCGGCGACACGGGCGTTCAGGGCGGCGAGGCCGGCATCTTCGGGTATCTGCGTCATGTTGCTTTTTCTTCTGAGACGGCGGGGAATGGCGTTCCTCACCTTCTCTACATTTATTATGGCGATGACACCTTATTACCCGGCGGCGCAGCCGGCGCAATTCCCCCGATGTCAGGACGCACGGCGCCGGCGCCACTATCCCGGCGCTTGCACCGCCCTCCTGACGCTCGCGGCTTAGGACCCTTTCTTGTCGGGGACCGTGTCGGTGATACTGTGCCGCGCCGCGCCCGCCGTATCCGCGATGTCTTCGCCACGGTTGACTTTTCCCTTGCCGGTTTCGGCGGCATGTTTCGCGTCCTTCAGAGCTTCCGCCGCGTACTCCGCGTCGGATTTTACCTGCTTCGGATCGAATGGTTTTGGATCAGGTCTTGCCATCGGTGCGCCTCCTGTCGTTTCAGCCATGAACAGAAAATCGGGTTGCTGGTCGATACTCTCCGCGTGACCCTGTTAATGGTATTAGAGTGCCGTAAAGCGATTCCGGATTCAAGGTGCTTACCGAGTGCTTTTGTGCCGCACTTTCCCCTACGTTATTTCCGGCAAGACTTCCTTGGCGAAGCGTTCGGTCACCGCGCGGGCGGCGTCGCCGAACTGGTCTTCGCGGGGGAAGGTGATCAGGATGCGCTGCACGCCGAGCGCGCGCAGGGCGTTGAGCTTCTCGACACAGGCCGATGGCGGGCCGATGACGGCGAAGC
Organism: Alphaproteobacteria bacterium; assembly: GCA_021774435.1. Lineage (GTDB taxonomy): Bacteria > Pseudomonadota > Alphaproteobacteria > UBA8366. Next base: position 3,356 of record JAJFJB010000477.1, on the reverse strand, counting down.
GTTCGATGAACTCCCGCGGCAAGGCCTGGGCGTGCGCGGCGTCCGGCCGGCCGTGGTTGGGCTTGTCGTAATCGCCAAGCCGGTCGAAGGTGAGATGGTCGTCCTGCCGCACGCGGTTCCGGGTCGCGCCGGGCATGCCGGTGAAATGCGCGAAAATGCCGACCCAGCCGCGCGCCATCTCGGCGGCGCGCTCAATATCGTCATCGACGCAGACATTGAGATAGAGGCCCATTTCCGGCAGCGCAGCGTCCTGTCCCAGGGTCTCCCGCACATGGTCCATCGCCCAGGTCACGCGCTCCGGCTCAGCACCGACGGAAAAACTGACCCGCTCAGCGTGCCGCGCACCGATGGCGATGACCTTCGGACCCGTCGCGGCGACATCCAGAGGCACCTTTCCGAAATCTGAATTCGCCAGCCATTTAAGCTTGCTGTCATAACCGGCCGCATCCAGGGTACCGCCGCTGAGGTAAGTCTGTACGTCCTGCACATAGCGTTCGAACGCCGCCACGCCGACCGGCTTGTGGCCGATATTGAACAGCGAAGAATCGCCACGCCCGATGCCGAGCATGGCTCGCCCACCGGAGGCTTCGTTCAGGCTGGCAATGGCGCCGGCCGTCACCGCCGGATGCCGCGTCAGCGCGTTCGTGACTCCCGGCCCAAGCTTGAGGGTCGAAGTGGCGCTGGCAGCGAGGGTCAGCGCGACGTAGGTATCCGGAGAGTTGTTTTGCGAATCCGTCAGCGCCAGCCCGTCGAAACCCCAGGCCTCAACGTCGGTGGCCACCGCCTCGATGCCGTGGATGCGCGGCGGCGTTAAATGCCAAACTTCCATATGGATGAAACCTTTCTTCGTTCAGCTCATGCCGCGGGCGCCCGAAACGACCTCAATCCCTTACGCCGCGGAACGCACTGGATCAACCGATCATTCCGGCTCAAAGACGGCACCCTCACGCAGGAAAGCCGCGATTTCATCCGCACCAAAATCAAACTCGCTCAGGACCTCCCGCGTGTGTTCGCCCTTCGCGGGTGCGGGGCGGACGGTTTCAGCGTACTGTCCGTTGAACCGAATGGGGCTGCCGATCGCTTGCGGCACGTTCGGCGCCATCGGGTCGACCAGCGGCAACACGGCAGAGAGGTTTGTATCGGCGGCGATATCGGCGAAATCGTTGATGGGGCCGCAGAGGATATCCGCCGCCCGCAACCGCTCCAGCCAATAGGCCGCGGGTTGGGCAGCCAGCATCGGAACGATGATATCGTCGAGCGCAGCACGGTTCTCGACCCGAAGCGCATTCGTGACAAAGCGCGGATCCTCGGCCAGCGTTCCGAGGCCCATGGCGGCGCAGAATTTTATCCAATGCGAATCCCGCAGTACCGCGATGCTGAGATACCGTCCATCGGCGGTCTTGAAGGCGCCAGCCGGGGCGAGGTTGGTGTTTTGATTGCCTTGCCGTTGCGGCACCGTGCCCGAGGCCGCATAGCGGGTATATCCCCCACTCATCATCGCCAACGCGGCGGCCATCAGACTGATGTCGATCACGGCACCCCCCTGCCCCTCAAGCCGCCCATACAACGCCAGAAGCACGGCCTGCACGGCCGCGTTCGCGGCAGCCATGTCGATCAGCGGAAACCCGACGCGAAGCGGCGACCCGTCGGCCTCACCGACCGCACTCATGACGCCGCTCATCGCCTGCATGATCGTGTCGCTGGCAGGAAATTCGGCGTAGGGGCCTTTCTGACCAAAACCGGAAATAGTGCAATAGACGAGCGCCGCATTGATCGCACGGCATCGCGCATCGTCGAATCCGAGCTTGGCCATGACGCCGGGCCGATAGTTCGATATCAATACGTCCGAACGGGCAATGAATCGTTCGAGAATCCGTTTGCCCGCCGCGCTCGATACATCGAGGCCAATGTCGCGCTTGTTGCGGTTGAGGGCGATGAAATTCGCATTGGCCTCACCATCGACCCGCACATGATCGGTCGGCCGGGACCAGTCTCCCGCCTGCCGCTCCACCTTGATGACATTGGCCCCCATGTCGGACAGCGACATCGCCGCATAGGGACCAGCCACGCCTTCGGTCATGTCGATGACGGTGATCTTCGATAAAATTTTGTCAGGCACCGGCGTGCTGCCCGCGTGATTTTGCGCTGTCCGCTCCGCTAAACTTCTCCAACACAAACGGCATCACGCCACCGGCCTCGAACCATGCAATCTCGCGGGCCGTATCAAGGCGGCATCGCACCTCTGCCTCTATCGTCGTGCCATCGCGTTTGACGAACTGAGCTGTCACGGTTTGATTGATGTCGAGACCGTTGTCGAAGCCGAGAATATTGACGGACTCCGAACCGTCCAGCTCCAGCGATTTACGAGTCTGGCCGTTCTGGAACTGTAGCGGCAACACGCCCATGCCAATCAGGTTACTTCGGTGAATGCGTTCGAAGCCTTCCGTGATGATCGCTCGAACGCCCAGGAGATGAGGTCCGCGCGCGGCCCAATCGCGCGAAGAGCCGATGCCGTATTCACACCCCGCAACAATTACCAGGGGCCGGCCCTCTTCGGCATAACGCGTATGGGCATCGAAGATCGTCATGACGTCGCCGGACGGCTGATGTACGGTCCATCCGCCGCGGCGATCAGGTGTCATTTCGTTTTGAATATGGGCACTGTTGAAACTGCCACGGATCATTATCTCGTGGTTCGACCGGCGCTGCAGAAAGCCGCTGAAGTCGGCAGAAGGAACCCCTTTCGCGGATAGATAATCGCCCGCCAGGCTGCCTTCCATTATCCGGCTGCCAGGCGAGATGTGATCGGTCGTCAGATTGTCGCCGAATAGAGCGAGCATGGCGGCGCCTTCAATATTCCGCATTGGCTGTTGCTTGACGGCTGTTTCGAGAAACGGTGGTTTCAGAATGTATGTGCTGTTGTCATCCCAAGCATAAGCGCCACCATCGCCGGCTTCGATCTCATCCCAGAGTACGCCGCCCTTCGCGGAACTTACATTTCGCGCGACGAACAAATCTTGCGTGACGTGCGCACGGACGGCCTCCTCAATTTCTTCGGAATGAGGCCAGATGTCTTTCAGATACACCGGGTCGCCAGATTTATCCTTGCCTAATGGCTCGGTAGTGATGTCCCGCAAGACTGAACCGAACAGGGCATATGCGACGACCAGGGGCGGCGAACCGAGATAGGCGAGTTTCACATGCGGATGGATCCGTCCTTCGAAATTACGGTTTCCGGACAGTATGGCTGCGACGCTTCGCTGATTGGCCGTAATATCCGACGATATATCGTCCGCCAGGCTGCCGGAACCGCCACAACAGGTCATGCATCCATAACCCGTGACATGAAAGCCCAG
>JAJFJB010000476.1 GCA_021774435.1 Alphaproteobacteria bacterium | reverse complement strand
CGTTCGGATCGCACACGCCCCAATTGCCGCCAACCATGGGTACACCGCTGGAGGGGCCGGATCCCAGTATCGTAACCCGCATGGCCGTGTCAGGCGCTCGTACGACTAAAAAGACGATGGAAATTGTCGGTCGTCTTGCGCGCGATTTCCTTTACGTCCGCGCCGTGCAGCTTGGCCACCGTTTCAGCAACATGGACAACATAAGCGGGCTCATTCCGTTTGCCTCGATTGGGTACCGGCGCCAGGTAAGGCGCGTCGGTTTCAATCAGAATCCGGTCAAGCGGCAGCGATTTGGCAATGCTTCGAAGCTCTTCGGCATTCTTGAAGGTCACGATGCCGGAGAATGAAACGTAAAAGCCTATTTCTATCGCTTTTTCAGCCAGTTCCGGTCCCGACGTAAAGCAATGAATAACGCCTGGAAAGGGGCTCTCATCGTAGGCCTCACCGAGAATTTGAATCATGTCGTCGTCCGCATCCCGCGAATGCACAATCAGCGGCAATCCGGTCCGGCGCGACGCTTCAATGTGAACCTTCAAACTTTGCTTTTGAACGTCCCGTGCACTGTGCTCATAGAAATAGTCGAGTCCGGTTTCGCCGATACCAATGACCTTGCCGTGTGCGGCCAATGCAACGAGATCGTCCGCGGAGGGAATGACTTCCGTATCCGCTTCGTGCGGGTGAATGCCAAGCGTGCACCAGACATCATCATATTGCTCAGCAATATTTCGCACCGTGTTGAATTCGCTCACTTTCGTGCAGATCGTGACCAACTCATCGACACCGGCGCGCTTGGCCCGCGCAATTACCTCATCGATATCGCCGTCGCGCTGATGATAGTCGAGGTGGCAGTGGCTATCGACGAACATGCGAGCCCCCTACCCTTCATCCTCGGCCACGAAGCGCGGGAAAACCGGCGCCGGTTTCGGCAAGGACACACCACCTTCCAGCGACATTTCGATATGCGCGAATGTGCGCGCCTCTTCAGGCACCGACAGCTGATCCAGAATTTTTGCACAAGCTTCCGGCATGATGGGTTGCACATAGAGAGCGACGCAGCGGATCGTTTCCGTCAGGGCGTAAAGTACGGTCGCCATGCGCGCCGGGTCCGTCTTGCGCAAGGCCCAGGGCGCCTGCGCGTCCACATAACGGTTGGCATCCCCAATGACTTCCCAAATTGCGCCCAACGCGACATGAAAAGCCTGTTTGGCCATCGCTTCACGCAAGGGATCGATCAAGCCGCGCGCTTTATCGACCAGTGTGTTATCGGCCTCTTCGAAGTCGCCAGGCACCGGTGTCTTCGCGTCACAATTCTTGCCGACCATCGATAGGACACGCTGACACAAATTACCCAAGTCATTTGCCAGATCGCCATTCATCCGATGCGTCATCGCCTGATGGGAGAAGACGCCGTCATTGCCGAATGGCACCTCGCGCATCAGGAAATACCGCACCGGGTCCAGCCCGTAGGTTTCAACCAACTGCAATGGGTCGATGATATTGCCGAGCGACTTGGAAATTTTCTCGCCTTCAAAAGTCCACCAACCATGCGCGAAAACGCGTTGCGGCGGCTCGACACCTGCTGCCATGAGGAAAGCGGGCCAATAGACAGCGTGGAACCGCACGATATCCTTGCCGACCATATGCAGATTTGCCGGCCAAAACTTCCGAAACATGTCGGAGCCGGTATCGGGATAGCCGACCGCGGTGATGTAGTTGGTCAGGGCATCGAGCCACACATACATGATGTGTTCTTCGTTATCCGGAACCGGCACGCCCCATTTGAAAGTGGTCCGGGAAACCGAAAGATCCTTCAAGCCGCCTTTGACGAAGCTGATCACTTCGTTGCGGCGCGAGTCGGGACCGATGAAATCGGGGTTCGCCTCGTAGAAATCAAGCAGCTTGTCTTGCCATTTCGAGAGATTGAAGAAGTAGCTCGGTTCCTCGACCCATTCGACTTCAGCACCTGACGGCGCGACCCGGGTTCCATCTTCCCGTTTGGTCAGCTCGGTCTCGGTATAGAACGCTTCGTCCCGGACGGCGTACCAGCCGGCATAGGAACCGAGGTAAATATGCCCGTTGGCCTCAAGCGCCTTCCAGATGGCCTGCGCCGACGCAATGTGGCGCGGCTCCGTCGTGCGGATAAAGTCATCGTTCGAGAAATTCAACACACCTGGCAGAGTGCGAAAGGTCTCGGACACCCGGTCGGTGAATGCCTTGGGCGAAACGCCGGCATCCGCTGCCGCTTTCTCGACCTTTTGGCCGTGTTCATCCGTTCCGGTCAGGAAGTGGACATCGTAGCCGTCCAGCCGCATGAACCGCGCCAGCACGTCGCACGCCAGTGTCGTATACGCATGCCCGATATGCGGCGAGTCGTTGACGTAGTAAATCGGCGTCGTAATGTAGTAGGACTTGCGGTCCGCCATGTCTTTTCTGGCCCGTTCAGCGTGTTACGCGGTTTTCAGGGTTGTACAGCGGCTTGCAAAGAGAGGAAAGCGCTGACGACAACTTGCTTGCGGTCGAGATTGACGCGTTCCGCCGACGACAGCAAGCGGCTGACCTTTTCCCATACCGCCAGATTTTGCGCAAGTCGTCCCGCGCCGCCGAAGGCCGCCATCGCTTCCGCTTCGCCGGGGACCAGTTCGTCTTGTGTCGCGCCGCTTGCGGAATTACGCACCAGACGCTGCAGCCAGTCCGTCAACATGCGCGAAAAGGTCTCGAAGGCCGCAGAATTTCCGGCTCTCGCCAGCTTGTCCCCCAGCGTGTGAACGGCGGCGATGTCCAAAGTCGCAACCGAACCCAGCAACTTCATCAATTCATGATACAGCGCGAGACCACCAGCGTCGGCGAGCGAAATCGCGTCCCCGATGGACCCTTCCGCCAATCCTGCCAACATGTCGCGTTCATGGTCTTCCAACTCGCGGCAATAGTCAGCCAGCAACGCGCCAACGACGTCGCGTTCCAACGGCTGCAGCTGCAACATCCGGCATCGCGACCGAATAGTCGGCAGCAATCGACCGGGCGCATGGCTCACGAGCAGAAACACCGTCGCGGGCGGCGGCTCCTCCAGCATTTTGAGAATCGCGTTCGCGGCCGCGCGGTTCATTTCATCGGCGGCATCGACAATAACGACACGCCACGCGCCCTCACCCGGCGTCAGGCGCAGAAAACCCGTCGCGCCGCGCACGTCTTCGACAACAATTTCCGTCCGCAAATTCTTGGTCGTCGGACTGGCCGTGCGTTCGACGGTGAACAAATCGCTATGGCCGCCCGATGCAACCCGCCGGAACACCGGGTCTTCAGCATGGATTTCGAGCGTTTGCGGTGCATCGCCAAACAGGCCGCCACCGCTATTTGTACCGCCGCCCGCCAGGAGATAGCGGGCGAACCGGAATGCCAAGGTCGCCTTGCCGATACCGCGCGGCCCTGCAATGATCCACGCATGCGCTAAACGTCCCGAAACCGCGGCTTCCAGCAAGATCCTCTCGGCGTCGCCATGCCCTTTCAGGTTCGGATTTTCCCGTGGTGGAATGGCCGCTGTTTCGGTCATGTCAGGACAACTGAAAACCGGTCGGCCACCGCAGTTCGGATCGCATCATGTACAGCCTCCAGCGCGCAGGTGGCGTCGATAACGACACATCGCTCTGGCTCCCGCTTGGCAATATCAAGAAAGCCGTCACGCAGCCGCTGATGAAATCCGCCGGCCATGCGCTCGTAGCGTGACTCCTCGTCTCCCCTCGCCCCGGCGCGATCAAGGCCGGTTTCAACGGGCAAATCCAGCATAATCGTCAAGTCCGGCTTCAAACCGCCGATCGAGAGTGCCTGCAGTTTTGAAATTTTCTGCAATTCGATGCCGTGACCATACCCTTGATAAGCCATCGTGGAGTCCGCAAAACGGTCAGAAATCACCCATTCGCCACGGCTCAAGGCTGGCAAGATTATGCGCGCGACATGATCTCGCCGGGCCGCGAAGTGCAAGAGCGCTTCGGTCATTGAATCCCAACGGTCGACTGCACCGTCTACCAATAGTTTCCGAATTTCCTCGGCCCCGGGCGAGCCACCGGGTTCGCGCGTTAAGACTACGACGTGACCCAGTTTTTCCAGCGCGTCTTTGAGCATTCGGACATTCGTGGACTTTCCCGCCCCCTCCCCGCCTTCGAATGTGATAAAGCGCCCGGAAACCGCCATTCTAGAATTTTCCACCCCAGACCAAATAGCGCAATGCTTCGCCCAGACGGCCGACCGGTCCAAGCTGCCCCACATCGGCACC
>JAJFJB010000475.1 GCA_021774435.1 Alphaproteobacteria bacterium | reverse complement strand
GTTGCCAAGGAGAAGGCTTTCATCTTTCAACCGTTCCCATTCGGCCCACCATCCGGCGTGCGGATCCCCCTGGCGCGCCAGCACGGGTAAGGGTGATACTACTGAGGTTACGGCAGCGGGGATCGCCGCGAGTGCGGTTCTGCGTGTCATTTCCATTGTTTGCTCCTACGTTTGGCTTTCTAGGCCATACCAGCGATCGGCACTGGCGCCGGGAGCTAGAAACACGACGTAGGACGTGCCCGGTTATTCCCCCGAAGGGTCTTTTATTCGCCGGACTCCCGACATATGAGCATGCGACAGCCGCCTTTCGGGGCGGCTGTCCGCCTACGTACAGGTGTTTCTAGCACCACCATTACGATGCGCCGAAAACGGTATCGTGTCAAACCCGGCGTTGGCCAACGGCGGAGGTGTGCTGTCGACACCCGGTCAATATTCAATTACCCTTTTCAATAGGCAGTTGTGGCCCGCCAAGGCGGACAACCACAATAGGCTGAGGAGCTTCAACAAGCTCCGGGTCACTATTGTTGATAGTGGCTTAAGGGTGCGGTGGCGTTCGCGGAAATGGGAATCCTGATCAAATGATTGACAGGGCACCCCCGGACCCAAGCTTGCGGCGGCGTGTCCGATGCCCAAGCCGAGTTGCGCATAGGCAAGGGATAGCGCCAGCCAAGGCGCGAATAAAATGTAGAGCTTTAACGCTCATCGGCCGGTGGGCTTGAGCAAGGCAAAAACGCCATGTTTAAGTTTTCCGTAAAGGTCGACGTGAAGTTCGATGTTGCCAAATCCCTAAAGTGGGCTGCGGCGATACTCTGTATTCTCATCTAGACCGGCGGGAGCCTTCGGGCTCCCGTTACCTATTTAAACAAATTACTCCGCCCCCAACTCGCTCGCGATACCTTCCTCGGCCGCGTCGAACAGCTTTCGGATATAGAATAAATTTTGATAGGGCAGGATGCGGCCACCTTACCGATGCCGGTGGCCTTCACGTCGTCGGGAATGGAAAGCTCCCCCGAGGGCTTCAAGCGAACCGAACCAACGCCGGCGGACCGTCCCAAGGAAGAGCTGGAGGAATCGTACTCTCGCGAGACGATATTATCAAGCGCCAAGGTCGCGTCTTTTATTAGCCAGACGGTGGTGCCAGGCGGCGCTGTGAAGCTTGTATTGGCGGCAAGGCCGGACATGACATCATCCGATGCGCTGCATCTCGTAAAGCTCTAGCGGGCCGAAAATGGGTGAGAAAGACAACTGACGGGCAATTCGTCGCACCCCTCGCCTGGATCGACTTCCCGCCGTAGCATGCGGTACATGAGTAAGGTGTACCGAAAACGCAAGAGCGCCGCATTCGATCCAATCGACATCTATGTCGGCTCACGCCTCCGGATGTGTCGCGAGCACAGGGGTATATCTCAAACCAAGCTGGGCGATGCTGTTGGCGTCAGTTTCCAGCAACTCCAGAAATACGAAAAGGGCGCCAACCGTATGGGTGCAAGCCGCCTGCACGAGATCAGTAAAATACTGGATGTGCCTGTCTCGTTTTTCTTCGACGATATGCCAGAAGAGTTAGAACGGAAACGAGCAACCGCGTCTCCCGGTGACCCAATGGCGAGACGTGACGTTCGCGAACTGATCGACGCCTATTATGCGATCGGGGATAAAGACAAGCAGAAGGCGCTATTCGAAATGGTGAAGGCAATCGCTCGCTCCGCCAATGGATAACAAGGACATATGGCGGTCAGCCCAAGCCGATAAATATCATTTGGTGACACCAAGAAGGCGCACAGTCCCGCTGGCGATATTGCCGCTGACAAAAGCTAGGCGAATACCGTCGATCGCTTCCGCGACATTGTACGTTCCGCCGACATGCCCCTTCATAAAACCGCCATCGGCCGGCACATAGCTAACCTCGCCGTCGATCATCGTGCGCTTTGCAGAGTCCGCCGCATTAATGACCCTAAACTCAAACCAGATACCCTCATCCGAGCCGTTGCCGACCATCAATGTCGTGGTGTCGTCAGCGAACAGCATGTTGGCGGCACCACCGCCGTTATCGAGATATTCCGTCACGCCGGTTTGTCGCGCATATTTCCCAGTGAAATGGTAGTTTGACCCCGCCTCGAACGTGGACCCGCCGTCATTTGAAACGGTAAGCGCTAATTGCTGGTCATCGGTCGAAGGCAGAAGGAATCCGGTCAGAATGTATTCGTCATACTTAGAATCAATGCCCGTGGTAAAATCGACAGTCGCTGCGGAAGAAAGCGTCTGCTTCTCGATCAGTACTGTGGTCCCAACCGGTTTGGCTTTTGGCAGGTGCGCAACCATTTTCCATATGCCGCCGCCGCGGCTGACGAACATGCAAACATCATCAACCTGCGTTACATAATCCACGGCTCCAGGCATCAAAAATGTCGAGGAATGCGTGAGTGTGTTGGATTGGGAAAAGTTCAGGATGATAAAACCTTCCTGGACGGAGGGATCTACGATTCCTGCGATTGTCCCAGGACCACCGACATCGAAATGATTCCCGTCTTCCGCGCTGATATCAAGATCAGAAGCGGTCGTTAAGTTTGCGCCCTTCGACCAAGAAATCATCTTTCCGTTGGTATCGAGAACCCCGCCCAGTTGAGGCGTCGTGTCCTCGACCAGGTTGCTCATTGTCCCGGTGCCCGTGCCGGCGGCGATCGCCGTTCTCGCGCCGGCCTGCGTCGTTTCATCCAGGAAATCGTCGACAACGGCGGAATAGGCCCCTATCGGGATAACGGAAGCGAACGCGATTGACGTGGTGCCAGGCGTAATCGTTCCAGTGGTCGTCACCTTGTACCAAATGCCCGCACTTACCGTGCCCCCGATCACCAGGACGACCGTGCCGGTCACGACATCCCGTGCGCCGTCGAAGTCCTTGGCACGCACCCAGACACTCGTCTTGACGTCGTATATCCCGTTTTCGGTGCCGTCCGTCTGATCTTTCACCAATACCCGGTCGTCGGCCACAACCGACACGCCATCGATCGTCTGCGCTCCGGATAGCGTGATATTCGCCGTTGTCGCGGCCGCGACCGGCGCCTTGATCGACAGCGATGCATTAACGCCGGCAAGCCGGTCGGTCGTTACAGATGTCATAGTCTAATCCTCTCAATTTTAGACAGGCGGGCCACCACATTCCTGCTCGCCGCATCGCCTACCCGTACCTAGAATAAAGGGAATCATCCGTATCGCCGGCAATCGTCTTCCCCGCAAGTTTCGACACCGCTGGAAGAGCCGATCCAACACCGGACACTAGCGCCGCAGACGACTTTAACCGACTGTTGCTCCGCTGAGCCCGCCCCGCTGCGAGTGCGCTTGTACCTTCAAACCGGCTACCGACCGCCGCGGACTCCAGCCCCAGCGCCTTTTCCTCGCCTTGCTGCAGAGCAATCAGAGCTCGATATTCGCCTTCCGCCTCGATATCGCCGAGCAGATCCACAACGCCGGGATCCAGGGCGCCCGCTCCACTGGCCGCAGCCGTCGCCAACCCATCGGACTGCAACAATCGGGATTGCCTTCGTGTCTCTATCGCTTCACGCTGCGCGACAGCGCGCTCCTGTCCCGCCTGTTGATCGAGAACCAGGGCTTCATGCTCTTGTGCCTGCTGTTGAGCTATGGCGTTGCGCTGGGCTGCCTCTCCTTGCGCCTTCAGAGCGTTGCTTTGCGAGACAGCGCCACCGATACCCGCTATCGTACTCAAGGCCAGAGCCGCATCGCCAAGGCTGATGGCGGTTGTCCCAACTTTGAAAAGTGTCATTTCAGCCATATAACACCACCACTTCCGCTTCAGGACGCCAGTACCAGTAATCGGAATCCTCGATAGGCTCGAAACCTAGTTTTCGAAGCACGACAGGCGCACTCTTGTACTCTCCCGGCAGTGCGTAAACTGGCCCCTCGATACCCCTCACGATTTCCATAATTTTGCGCGCGCCGACAACTCGGTCCCGCTTGCTCATCTCCGGCGAGAACTCAGAAAAAGCCGTCGCCTTGCCACGGTCGAAATAGACCCCGCCAATACCGAGTATTTCACCATCGCGTTCCGCTACCCAAGCTCGGGCAGTATGCGGCGCATTCTTTCCATAAAATTTCTGAAAGTCCGAGGCCCGTGCAGGACGAAGCCCGGGACGCGCGCCGGCTTCTTTTTTAAATGGGATTACCGTCATGACTTAAGCCATCGCTTCATTGGGCTTTGCGCCAAAGAGTTTTTCGCGGACCTGGTAGATGACGCTGATCCTGCCCGCCACTTCTTCCTCGCGCTTGCGTAAACCGCCCTCCCAGGCGACGAGGCGGGCCGTAGCATCGACGATATCCACCTCTGCAGCTTTAGCCTTTGCTTGTGCGGCTTCGGCTTCCTGGCGTGCCGCAATGGCGCTCTGCCTTTCAGCCTCGATGTTATCGAGGATCGCTTGCACTTTTTCTTCGTTCTGCGACAGCTCATGCACTTGCACGAGGGAAAGTTTTTCGGTGCCGCGTTTGCGCACCAGGGCCGGGCTAATGTTTATCGCCATGACTGGTCTCCTTACGTCGATAGAACGCGCATCACGGCCGCGCGTTCATCTGGTTTGAGCCTGTTCCTAAAAAAGTCGTTTAAATCATCGAAGTCAGCTTCCGGCATATTTTCGGTGAGGCGGTCCCACCGATGCATCACCCGCGCCAGCCTTTCGCCGCTTTCCGAGCCCCATTCCTGCGCCAGTATTTGGCCCGCGGACGTTTCCTTGAATTGCGCCAACTGGTCATCATCACCAGGGAGATCACGCGGCGCCACTCCGGTTCCAAGCTCGCGATAGAAGGCCGATTGAGCATTTCCATTCAGCCCGGCAAAGGCGGTAATGATTTCGTCCGCCGTCTCACCTAACTCCGCGACGATCTTCTGGCGCGCATCCTCCATGACTTCCAGCTGGTCGTTGAAGTTGTCGCCGGCTTCCTCAATCCACTCCGAACCAACCTCGCCCAGTCTTTCAAGGGTGCTCTGCGCCGCTTGCACATCGTCCTCAGTAGGACGGATACCTTCGGGCGACACGGCCTCTGCTTCCTCTCCCTCCATGCCGCAGAGCTCGGCAAGGCGGGCTTGCATGCCCTTGTCCTGACAATAACGGGGATAATCCTCGCGCATGATGCCGCGAATTTGGTCGATCGACAGTGCAGAGGAATCGCCGACCGCCGGAGAAGGCTGAAGGTGGTCCTTCCCCGGCGACGTCGACGCGGACGGCTCCAGCGTTCCGCCCTCATCGTCCCGTTGAGCCAGCAGTTCCGACATGCGTTCCGGACCGCCATGCTTCCAGTAGGTTTCCGGGTCGGTGCGGATAGTGCTTTGCAGATCGGCAATTTCCGTTTCGTCGCTCATGCAACCCTGTCCTGCGCATGGATTAACGCCGCGCTGTATGCCTGATGCCGATAGCGATGACCTGGCGAAACAATCCGACCGTCCGATTTGCGGATAACGGAGAACCCTTCCGGACCAGTCCACTCGATGACAAGGTGACTGGGCATTTCACTGCCACGGTCCAGTTCCGGCAGTTCATGACGGGACGCAACAAACATGGTTGCGCCCTTATCCTGGGATGCGTCCAGAACCAGCAGGCTGATATGCAAGCTGCCATCCGCCCATATGCATGTCACCTGGTCGAAGGGGCGAAACTGGGCCGCGCACTTGCTCCAGAACACAGGCTCCAGAACATCCTTTTCATCCGTGCCGCTATCGATCGTCACGCGGAAGTGCTGTTCCTCATGCTTTGCCTGTTTCAGACGGTTGGCTGGCAACGTCCGCTGAAATACCTTCTCAACTTTGGCTTCCTCAACCTTGGCTTCTTTCGTCATTCCGATACCCTTCCACTTTCAAGTAAGAACTGAGCGCGTTTCAACGCCACGGCCCGCGTCCCGATAATCTCGAGGACGGAGTTAGTGACGGCATGGCGGATCTTGAAACGCTTGCCATGGGGTTCTACTGCGAGCACGCCACCGACAAGGTGGGTGCCATTCGGCAGTTCCTTCACTTCATTCATTTTCGGTTTCTCCAGGTTCTAATCGGCTGGCTGCCGGCTTACGCTCTTTCGCTTCTTTCTCGGATACACCCTGCGCCAGCGCGAAGGCGATGCGCCGGGCGACTTCCACTTTCTCGGGAAGCTGGCTACTACCAAACGGCGCCGGTATCAGCGCTTCACCATCCGCGCCTGTCAGTTCCGTAGCCTTCAAGTCCGGCAATATCTTGCGCAGTAGCGTCTCGGCGGCTGCCTGGCGTTGCGGGAGCGTCGGATACACCCAGGTCTTCCTGCCTCGCTTGTCGTCAGTCTGTGCGGCCGTCATGCGCTTGCCTGCCATCACGTCGGACAAGAACTCGATCGGGTCGCCCAACTCCATGATGCGATCACGGGTGGCGACGGTGCTCTTGTTTGGCGTCCCCTTCGCCCGTCCGCCCGTCTTTGGATGGCCCTTCGGCCTGCCACGCGGCTTGCCTGGCTTACCGCCTGGAACGGTGGCGTGGCGTGGATCGGTGGTTTCGGCTGTCATGTTACCCAGTTGTTACCCAAAAACGAAAGTCGCTGCTTAAATCCGCTAAAAAGTACCATTTTCCGTAGAAAATAACAATTAAACCTTTAGATATATAGTCTAAAGAACATAGGCGCGCATGAGGAACAACAAGCCGCAAAATGCCGAGCGCCAAATTTTGGAAGGTGAAGCCGAACGGAAATTGTCTGCCCCTCATGCCCCCAAATGCCGCTCACAAGCCCTCTGGAACATGTCCATGCTTCCAAGCGAAGAGAGTGCCGAGACTGCTTTAGGTTTCGTCCCGACGTGGTGTTGTTCACACTCTGATTAACTGCCCTTACCGTCACTGCTAACACCCACTCTCTAACCAGTACCCTGGTAATAGAAGTGTCCCGTATGGGTACCGTTAGAATTGCGATTTTGGCGTTTCACGGTACCCGTACCGAACGTTATGAATTTTTTACGTTCCGTCTCGGTACCGTTGAGGTTGTTTTACGTTCCGTCACAGTACCGATGATTTGTTTTTCTGGGGGCTTCCAAAGCCGGTAATCTTTGCCGGGAAGTGACGTACCATATTCGTCTTGCCAGCCCCGATCCGTGAGGGCGAATTCGGCGGCTCGACTTTGATAGAAGTTGGCGTCGCGGATGCTTTTTAGGAACCCTTTTTCGACAAGCTCTTTTTGCGCGCGATGTGCCGTTGACTTGCTCATCCCCAGCAAAGGTGCTGCAGAGTCGACGCTCAAATGAAGCTTGCCGTTGTTGCTGGCGCCGCCTTTGAGTCCATTCCAGCGAGACCGCAATTCGATATAGTATTTTAAGGCCGTTCCGGAGAGAGACCGGAAGGCCGGTGTCGTCACCATGTCATATTCAAGCAGAACATAACGACCTTCGCTTCTCGTGCGCCCTTTGGCGTTGGAGCGTCGATGCTTTGGCGGTTTACCCATCGATCAGGCCCGCCAGTTCAATAAGCGACGCCCGTTCCGATTCTTCCGCAATCTTTGCAATGCGCAGCGCGTTAGGAGGAAGGTTGGCTTCGATGCGATCCCGCAGCAGGCGGCGAAGCAAGCCAGCCGGCATAGCCTCGGCCTCTACGGTCTCTTGAACGTGCAGCGCGCGTTTGTCGCTGGCCTTTCGGGGTTTCGTCGGCAGGTCGTAGAGCGATATTTGTTCGGGTGTTATCGCGAGGCGATGGAAATACAGTTCTACGTTTGGGTTGACGTGCTTGCGTATTTCCTTTTCGAGCGACCGATCGATAATAACGCCGGCAGGGTCGTAATCGCCGATGAAGATAATTTCTGCTGGCAATACGCCGTTATAAGTCCGCTCATTGATCGCCTGCGCGCCTTCAAAGGCAAACGTGATGCTAGCAAAACCACCACATGGATAAAGCGACACCGCGAGTTCATTGCAATCGTCTTCAATAACACCGGCAATGCTCCGGGACTCGCACCACACTTCGCAATAGAGAAGGGCCTTAGCCCAAAGGTCTGCTCGGTACATGCCTGAAACGCGGCGGATGAATTCGGCGCGGTCTCCGAAGGTGTTAACGTGATAGCCGCGCCTCGTGGCATCCGCAATCCAGCCATAAGGAAGAATGCCGTCACGTCTCATTTGTGTGATTTGATATTGAACCTGGTTATAGCCTCGGTCCGTCTTTTCGACGGGTTCGGCCAACCGCGGATTCGTCATGCGGTAGAAGACATGCCTCACGCTCTGCGGATGGTCCTCTTCCAAAACATCGCGGATCTGAAATCGAAGCTGTTCTATCTCCGCTTTCGTGCGTCGTCGTTTTATCGGGCGGGCCTGATTAATCTTCATCGGCCCTCCAATAGTGCCGGGCTATTATCCCGTTCGGATCCAGGCCGGCCGGGAGCCTCTCGTGGCAAGCAGGTAATTGAGGAAAGACAAATGTCATGCTATGCTGGAACAACTCATTGGACGTGAGATGTTTCGAAGCCCCGGTGACGCCCGCCAGCGTCCCGGGGTTTTTCATTGGTCTCATGCGGTGGCGCCTCCGTCTCGCTCGGCTATACGGCGGCTTGCCCATTCCTCGAATTCAGATTCGACAATGCCAAAAGAGGACGGGCCAAGTTGAACGAGGGGAGGGAAGTCATCTTCCGGATCGCGAGCCTTCCGGCGAACGGTCACAATGTGGTAGCCGCTTCTCTGTGCGGCTTCCTTAGGGCGGATAAAGCGTGTTGCCATTTTTGTTCCTCTTCAGGTTAGAGAAAAATTATCTAATTAATCTTAAAATTTTTATTGCAGGTATGGCTGAACCACTGCCTTTACGTTGATCATGATCAGGGATGAGAAGATTTTCGGATAATCGGATATCAGTTCCGGGCCGTTCCAACCGAAATTGTCACCAAGTTTCCCATCAAGCTTTTCGATGGCTTTTCGCGCAGCCATTATTGGCGTTCCGAAAACAATGTGAGATTCGTGCTTACCGGCTATAGCGTGACGGTACCATTGAGCCGGCTTCCGATGCAGGAACCGCTTGGGTTCTCCGTGATCGAGAAGGGTCGCAATCTCTTTTGACCAGTGGACTAAGCTATCCGCGGGAATTTTGTATTTTGCGATTTCTGCGATAAGCGCTGCTTCCGGCAAGTAGTCCGCGGCATACAGGCGCTTATTGCCCTGGCCAGCACCTTTGGTGCCTGGGACGCATCGTAGGGCGCCGAGGTCGGTCCAGTATTTTACTTGCGTTGGCTTGACGCCAAGAGCTTTTGCAAACGCAACGGTCATTAATCTATCGGACATGGAATTAAGTTAGAGAAAATTTCTCTAACTGTAAATCTTAATTTATTCTATGCGCCGATAGCGCGCCTATGCACTATCCGCGAAGGGGCACCACGTTGTCGTCGGAGGGCCGGATGATGCTGTCCAGCTTGTTCGACCAGATGTTCAAGGCGGCTCGCTTTTGCTTCCCGAAAGAGGATCGGACATAAATTTTCGTCACGCCACCTTCGGAGTGATTGAGCACTTGGGAAATTGTCGAAGGCACAATTTCAAGGTCCGCCATGTTGGTGCCCGCCGTCCGGCGAAGGTCGTGCAACGTCCAGTCTTTCGAACCTGTGAGTTTGTCGAGCCGCGCCTTTGCTTTGGAAAAGCCGGACAGGGGCCTGTCCCCGCGTGTCGTAAAAACGTACTCGCCAAGCCGCGGCACGGCGCCCAATACTTCAAGGGCCAGGGGGGATAGCGGTACATCGTGGTTCCGGTTCGCCTTGGTCATGGCGGCCGGGATTGACCACAGTTCTTTTTCGAAGTCGATATCCTGCCAACGCATGTTCGCAACCTCGGATCGCCGTTGCGCCGTGATAAGCAGAAAGCGAACGAAGGGGCCAAAGGGCCAGCCTGTCGCCACGGTCCCGTCCCAAAGCATCATGATTTCGGTATCGGAAAGAACACGCTCGCGCGACATTTCTTTCTTCGGTGGTTTAACGCCTATCGTCGGAACTGATTCGAGGTCGTAGAAAACTACTGCCCATGAGTAGAAAGTTTTGATTGCCGACAAGGTTCGGTTCGCAGAGACGGGCTTTCCTTCCGCCACGATTTCCGCAAGCAGCGTCACGATGTCGGAGCGCTTGATTTCGTCGATGGAAAAGCCGGCCCAGCGGGGCAGGATATGAACCTCCCAGGCTATCCGATATTGCTCGGCTGTGCTGGCTCGCAGATTTGGCGCCACGTGCAGGCGGAAGAACTCGGCAACCGCATCATCGATCGCGCGAGACTTCGCTTTCAGTGGAGGCGTTGCGCGCTTTTGGCGTGTGTCTATGCCTGCCTCGATATCGTTTGATATTTCGTCCAGCTTCGCGCCTGCGGCCTTCCTGGCGTCGCTCAGGCTCATTAATGGATACGTGCCCAGTGTGAACCGAGCGAGCGTCTTCTTTCCCTGATTTGGGTCAAAGGCGCGGGTCATCATTACCCATGACCGACGCCCTTTATCGGTAATGCGAATTCCGAAGCCGGGCGTCAGACTATCCCAGTGTTCAACACGTCCAGATTTTGGGGTAGGGAACCTTTTAACCGCTGCGTCGGTGAACTTCTTTCTTGCCATCATATGCCCCCAGATAGGGTTCTCGGGTAACACGGGGTAACATTTTTACCTTGTTTTGGTATGTTACCTATGTTCACTCATGTTATGACGATATGACATAAATGCAAGAAAATACGGCATTTTTTTGAAAGATATGTTCTCTGTAATGCACGCATGTTCCGCTAAAAATTAGATTGTGGATCTAGAGGTCGTGGGTTCAATTCCCATCAGCCACCCCAGATTTCAGTGAGGGCCAGCGTCGATGTGCTGGCCCTTTCTACGTTCCAGGATACCTGTGCCGGATCGAAGTTTGGTGCCCTAAACCGTCAAGAAAGCCTGCGTAAGAATCGCAACAAATCCTGAGCACACCGTTCCGGGTCTGAATCGGTGATGTTATGGCGCTTGCCGTCATAGATAACGAGCTCGGATCCAGCGATTGCGTCGCGGCAGAATTCATACTCTTCGATCGACTGGTTCGGATCGCCGCCGGGTACGACCAGAAGGGATGGGCATGTTATTTCGCCCAGACGGTCGGCGAAATCCACGCCCGACATCAAGGTCACGAAGCGCACGAGAAGACTGGGGTCATTCTTCTCCGCTTCATCGAGGAACCATTCCACGAAACCAGGTTCCACTTCGCCCAGGTTGAAGCGGTCGGTGATGGTTCGCGCGAGAAAGGCCCGCACGCCGATATCCTGGATTGCCGTCGTCCAGGCATTGTAATCGGTGTGGCCGGCAGACATTTTGAGGCCGGGGATCGCCGCAAAGGCGCCCAGCGTAATTACGCGTGCCGGTTGGACGACTGCCGCATGCATGGCGACGATGCCGCCTGCGGAGGAGCCGGCCAGATGCGCCCGTTCGATGCCCAGTTCGTCCATCAATTCGAACACGTCCTGCGTTAGCCGTTCGAGCGAAAGTTGTCCTTCGCCTGGAATTGCAGACCGGCCGTGGCCGCGCAGATCCAGGCGGACGACACGGAAATCGCGGCACAGGGTTGGCACCCATGCATAAAGGCGGCGCGTGCTGCCCATCGCAGCGTGCAGCAAGATTAGCGTATCGGCGTCGCGCCAAGGGTCGGTGAAATCGTCGATTTGGTATGCCAGCTCGAGACCATCACTGGCTTTGAAATGTTGCATTTCTTCTTTCATTTCCGTCAGGCAGGTACAGAAGCGGAATTTAGAACCCCATCATCGTCTCCGAGCTGCATAGGTCTCCAGTTTTGGGAGCGGACATAGTCGGGGCGCGGATTCTCCACATCGGCGGGGCGGTTCGCGACTGTGTTGAAGCAGAAATAGACCTGACAGCGGTCCTGTGCCGACAAATTGTGTCCCGAGGCGTGCAGATTGTTGCAATGGAAAATCGCGGCGGTGCCGGCTTTTCCGGTCAAGGGTACAGGGTCGGGATAGCGTGCGATCATATCGCGCATCCTTGAGGGCCCAACGGCCCAAAGTTTGTAAGCCGTGGATTCGTCAAAGTACGGGTCATGGCGGCCTTCCCGATGGCTACCCGGCAGCAGATATAGACAGCCGTTGAACTCGGTGGCGTCGTCCAGCAACACCACCATGGTGGTCAAATTCGGTGCCGCAATACCATCCAGATTCCAGGCGCCGAAATCCTGATGCCAAGGCCAAGCCGATCCTTGAATGGCGGACTTCACGTTGACTTTGCTGTGGTGCATGTAAAGCGCGTTATCACCGAGCACTTGTCGTGCGGCGCCAAGCACGCGAGGCGTACGACAGGCAGCATGAAACGCGGGTGACGCGGTCGCGCCATCGGATTCATGCATCCGAAAAATCGTTTTCGCCGGTCCGTTTTCCACCTCACGGAAGATGCATTCGGAGTCGATTTTCGAGACCCGGTCCACCTCACCGCTCAGGATTGCCACTTCTTGAGTTGAAAACAGTTCTGGAAAAACCACGTATCCGTCCCGATCGTAGCGGCTGATTTGTTCCGTTGTCAGTTCCATGATCTGCGACTCCCGTATCTCGAGACTGAAGAAGCTAAGGCGATCACGCCGTGCCTTGTCAATGCGGCGCCTAATTGGCGAGGAAGCAGGCGGCGGACTGGTTGTCCCAGCTTTCCCGCAACGGCGGTTCACTGTCGGCGCAGGCCGGTCCGGCAATGGGACAACGGGTTCTGAAACGGCAGCCGGTTGGCAATGCGCCGGGATCCGGCGGTTCGCCTTCGAGCCAGAAATCGTCGGTCACCCTCGGCCCGCCAATTTGCGGAATTGCGGACAGGAGAGAGCGGGTGTAGGGGTGCCGTGGGTTTTCAAAAATCGTTTCCGTTTCGCCGATCTCGACGATTTTGCCGAGATACATGACAGCGATCCGATCGCAGATCATGCGCACCACCGACAAATCGTGGGAGATGAAAAGATAGGTCAGGTTAAAACGCTGCTGGAGATCGAGGAACAAATTGAGGATCGTCGCTTGCACCGAAACATCAAGTCCGGATGTTGGTTCGTCGAAAATGATCAGGCTCGGCTGTAGCGTGAGAATGCGAGCCAGCCCGACGCGGCGTTGTTGACCGCCACTGATCTCGTGCGGGTACAGGTCGAGATGTCCGTCTGGCAGGCCGACGGCTTTTAGAATGTCGTAAACCCGCTCATTCCGTTCGGCGCGAGAGAGTTTAGTGTGGATGACCAATGGTTCGTGCAACGCGCGGCCGATTTTCCAGCGCGGGTCTAGAGATGCACCGGGGTCTTGATAGGAATATTGCAAATGCTGTCGCAAGGCGCGGTCTTGAGCCTGCCCGTCGACGCCAATCTCGGCGCCTTCGAACGTAATGTGACCGCCGCTGGGCGGGTGGATACCCATGAGTGTTTTGCCCAACGTTGACTTTCCGCAACCACTCTCGCCGACGACGCCGAGTATTTCGCCGCGCTGCACCGTGAAGGAAATATCGTCCACGGCCTTGAGCCAGCCGGTGCGGCGCTTCCAAGCGTTCCGGATCGGAAAATACTTGCGCAACCCTTCGACCGAGAGAATCTCGTCATTCGCTTCGATCGTCATGGCGCTGCCACCTTGGCGCCGACGGGATGATAGCACCGAACCCAATGATGAGTGTCGATCCCTTGCGGGTCGGGCCTGCCTTGGCTGCAAATGCCGGTCGCCGCGTTGCATCGCGGATGAAAGCGGCAGCCTTTAGGGGGATTGATCAGGCCGGGAATTTCGCCCGCAATACCTTCGATCCCATGTTCGCGGCTCGGCAAGCTATCGAGCAAACGTTTGGTATAAGGATGCGACGGGCGATTGAAAAAACCGCTGCTTGGCGCGGATTCCATCTCCTGTCCCGCATACATGACGGTTACGGAATCGCAAATTTCATAGGCGGTGCCGAGGTCATGCGTCGTGAACAGGACGGCGACATTGCGTTCGGACGCCAATTGGCGGAGCAATTTTAGAATTTGAGCCTGAATTGTGACGTCGAGTGCGGTTGTCGGTTCGTCTGCGATGATCAATTTCGGATCCGGCAATAAGGCCATGGCGATCATCAAACGTTGCCGTTGGCCGCCGGATATTTCGTGCGGGTATTTTTTCAGGATCTGTTCAGGCTGTGGCAACTGTACGGTGTTGAGAAGCTCAATGACATGTTTGCGGTCGGCGTCGTAACGTTGGCGCGGATACCGGGAGAGAAAGCCACCGGTGCCATTGCCCTGGCCGCGCAGGAGCGGCGACTTCCATTTCATGAGCTCCATGATCTGCGTACCGATCGTGAAAACCGGATTGAAGGAGCTGTAGGGGTCCTGGGGAATGAATGTGATGTCACGGCCGCGGATATTGGTCGAGAGGTCTTCGGATGTCCGCTGCAGCAAATCGTCTCCGAGAAAATTGACAATGCCGGATTCAATCCGCGCGGCAGGTGCCGGTAATACCCCTAAAATGGCACGCGCCAATGTGGTCTTGCCGCACCCGCTTTCGCCGACGAGTCCGACGATTTCTCCCTGCCCGATGGTCAGGTTCACGTTGTCGAGGACCTGTGCAACACCGCTGTCCGCGCCGAAGCTCACTTTGAGATCCCGAACCGTTAGCAATTCATCGGTCATTTTGGGGACTCCGACGAATTTTCGGGTCAAGAATATCGCGCAGGCCATCCCCCAAGAGATTGAACGCCATAACGACGAGGAAGATGGCGATGCCGGGCGCTGTTGCGTACCACCAAGCTTCCGGCAGGAATTCCCGGGACTCGGAGATCATCCGGCCCCACTCTGGGGAGGGGGCCGGTGCGCCCAATCCTAGAAATCCGAGTGTCGCCGCTGTTAGAATGGTGCCCCCCATGCCGATCGTCGTCCTCACGATGATAGATGAGGAAATGTTAGGCAGGATATGGAGTAACATCACCCGGGCCGGCGACGCGCCGAGGGCCAAGCTCGCTTCGACGAATATTTCATTCTTGATCGAACGGGTCTCGGCATAGACCAGACGCGCCCAGAACGGCCAGTAGGTGGCCGACAATGCCAATATCACGTTTTCCAATGCCGGGCCGAGCGTCTGTG
>JAJFJB010000474.1 GCA_021774435.1 Alphaproteobacteria bacterium | reverse complement strand
TCGGGCCCTGTTCAAGAGTCCAAGGTGGGCTTGCCCCCGGATGACCTGCAATCCAAATTCGACTTTGGGGCTACGCCCTTCGGCTGGCAGCGTACTCAATATCTCCTTATTCCGATTCATGATGAGCAGCGCGCTCGCAAGAGGCACAACGATCAGTTCTTCGTCCCCCCCTTCTAAGCGTGCACGACGCAGCTCTTTTTCCGCCGCCAAGGCGTCCCCGGTCGCGACAAATGCGCGGCCAATCAATATGCGCGCCGGCAGATTTTCTGGGTTCGTCTGCAAGACGCTCTTAAGCTGGATTATTGCGCCGACATAGTCCTTATCTTCAAATCGCTTAAGCGCATCTTCAAATAAACTCGCTTCCTGACTATCGGCCTGCTTTGCATGCACTGAACCATCGTGGAGAGGCATCGCCGACAAAAAGAGTACGGCGGCGAAAAAAATGAATTGCCGAGTATTGGTCACTCGAAATGATATTTTTGTAACTTGGAACAAAGAAAATTTTTCTATTGTGGAAAGGCGCAACAACTGCACAGGCGGGGAACTCCCTTATTGTGCAATAAGTATAAGCTATTACGCGCTAATTATGTCGAACCTATGGATAACTGCAGCAACGATCACAAGCCATCAACCTTAACACAGTTGTTCCCCGCATGCTTGCTTGCAACAAGTTTCAACATCCTTAACACATCGCGCGAACCTTTGCGCAATCCGGTTCTGTCGCAACGCCATCTTATTCAAGTCGCTCCACAACAATCGGCGCCCCCGCAGCAACGGCCTTGAGCTGTCGAACGTCGTCCAGCGAACGCCCCCAAATGTTTGTCGGTGCCGCGAGTCGTATTTCATCGCCTCGCGAAATCGGCGTTCGACCAAACCCGACGGCAATAGCATCCCCTTCAACCCAAAATGCGAGCTCCCCTGCCTCGACCACGTCACGCGCATCCGCTTCACGTGACACCTGCACGGGCGTCGAGAAATAGACTTCTTCGCCCCACAGGCAGGCTGCTGCGGTAAAAGGCAGACTGTCGTAAATAGCGTCGGCGGTCGGGGTATCGAAAAGCGCCGCCTTTATTGTCACGCCACCGATCGTCATTTTTAGCCTGCGCATCGGCTATTCCGCGACAGGTGCGGCCTCGGGCAAGTCCGCTTCGCTGGCGCCCATCGACAGCATGTCAGCGACCACGCCTTCTTCCATGCCGATCATCAACGCATCGTTGAATCGATTGAAGAAACCGCATAAGGCCGTACGCAATGTCAGCTCAACGATTTGTTCTTGCGTGAAGTGTTGCTTTAGATCGTCGAATATCTTGTCCCGCATATATTGTGACCGTTCGGTCACCTCGACTGCATAATCCCGGACCAGCCTATCCACGTCGTCGAGGCCGGGGCAATCCGGCTCAAGAATGTTCGTCACGGTTTCGGCTTGCAGTCCTTGCTCGATCAGTCGCGGTGTGTGATGGGCCACGCAATAGCGGCATTCATTCAGCTTTGAAACAGTCACCAGAACGATTTCAAGATATCGCTTTGGCAAAATTTGCTCGTCTTTGAAGTCAAGCAGCATGCCCATGATGTGCTTTACCGCCGTGGGGCGATGGGCAAATACGCGCACTTGGTTGAGAAAGGGGCCATATTCGCTGGCGAACCGCTCGTAAACCGGTTTTACGTCGTCTGGTACTGCATCGATTTCAACATCGCTGACCCTCGCCATGCACTGTCTCCTTTTGTTCGAGCTTGGAATGCCATGTTATTCCATCAGCAGAGATGCCACTCAATTGGAATCCGCAAAAGCGGTTATTTTGTACTTGTTTTGTTCGAATCATCCTGCTCCTATATTCATGAAATGAGTGACGAACCGACGCCCATAGCACGAAATACCGAGGCGGCAGAAGCCGTTATGCGGGGCGTTTCAAGGTTGTTTCGGAATATGGGCGAAACCTGCCTGAGCGAATTCACGCTTAGAACGGGGCGCCGTGTCGACCTGATTGCCTTGGGACGCCAAGGGGATGTCACGGTCATCGAAGTAAAATCATCGGTAGCGGACTTTCGGGCTGACAATAAGTGGCAAGAATATTTGGATTTTTGCGACCAATTCTACTTTGCAGTACCGATAGATTTTCCAACCGACATTCTCCCCGCGGAATGTGGTCTGATCGTCGCCGACGGGTATGGTTCCGAAATTTTGCGCGAAAGCCCGCGGGGGAAGATGAACGCGGCACGCCGAAAAGCGTTAACCTTGCGGTTTGCACGCGCCGCCGCAACCCGTTTGGTTCGGTTCACGGATCCGCCACCAGGCACATGACGCACGTTATTTACGGTCAATACGTTCCAGCACTTCCCAGTATTCTTGAAATATTGCCATACGAATATTCCGATCCTCTGTATCGCCATTTGCTGCATCGGGATGAAAGCGGCGCGCGAACGCGTTTTTTGCTTCGCGGAACTTCTCGTCTCCCTCCGCATAGCCTGGCTGATCGGCAAGCTTCCCCCGAAGTCGGCTTAATTCGCCAGCGTGGAAGGTTGCCGTGTTTTGTAACAGTCTTTCGGCGTCCTGGAGGGCAATTTCGGATTTGCGTAGCGCCTGTTTCAGCTCCGCCTCTCGGCTGCGAAACGCCATGTAGTAAACATAGATCGCGACCAGTAGCAGAATAATCAAAACCGCATAGGGAAGGAGGTCACGCGCCATAGATCCCCTTCCCCCGTATGGTGCTAACTTGGCAAAGGGCAAATGCCTTAGCAGGCCATACGCCGCAATGTCTCCGTAGTGCTATGGCCATCGAGAATTTCCGCTAAAATGACTTTTCCGCCCCAGGACTGGACTTCTTTGGCGCCGACAACGTCTTCGATCGTGTAGTCCTGCCCCTTGACCAATATGTCTGGCTTCAAGGCGTTGATGAGGCCAAGAGGCGTATCTTCCGGGAAGATCACAACCATATCCACGGATGAAAGAGAGGCCAGCACCGATGCGCGGCCGTTTTCGGTTTGCGCTGGTCTGTTGGGACCCTTCAGCCGTCGCACTGAATCATCGCTGTTCAAACCAACAATGAGAACGTCGCACGCCCCCCGCCCCTGATCGAGCAGGGAAATATGGCCGGGATGCAATAAGTCGAAACATCCATTTGTGAATCCGACCCGGCGTCCCTGCCGCCGCCATCCTTCGACCTTGTCGCGCGCCGATGCCAGGGTCGAGATTTTTGCTTCGCCCGTGATGAATTCAGCTTCATGCATCGCCGCTAAAATCTCAGAAGCGTAGGCCGCAGCGGTACCGACCTTTCCAACGGCGACACCGGCCGCCGTATTCGCGAAATGCGCCGCCAAGGGAGCGGGCGCTTCGAGAGCAAGACCTGAAGCCATCGCCGCGGCAACCGTATCTCCAGCGCCCGAAACGTCGAAAACAGCGCGTGCACGTGCCGGGAGATGGTAAACGGTATCGCCTTGGACCAGGGACATTCCTTGCTCACTGCGGGTCGCCAGCACACCGCCGACGCCGCAAGCCGATATGACTTCACGGCAGGCAGCGGTGACAGCTTCGTCACCATCCGTCACCATTCCGCTAGCCTGACGCAATTCATCGCGGTTTGGCGTCAACAGCGTTGCCCCGCGATACTTGCCGTAATCCGCACCCTTCGGATCGACAATAACGGGTTTGCCGGCACGCTCAGCCAAATCGATTAGGTCTCGGATCAATTCCGAAGTTAAAACACCCTTGCCATAATCCGACAGGATCAGCGCGCCGCAGTCCGTCAGCGCACCAGACGCCTGCTCAAAAAGGCGTTCGCAGTCCTCCTCACTCAATGGACGTTCCGCTTCATAATCCGCGCGAAGCAATTGCTGCCCGCCTGTCATAAAGCGTGTTTTGATCGTCGTACGGCGCTCCTTGAGCTGCAGCAGGCGCGCGTCTGCGCCTGCCGTCGCGTCGAGTAATGCCGACAGCTCCGCACCTGCCGCGTCTTCGCCAATGACCGAGACCAACACCGCCGACGCGCCAAACGCCACTACATTGCGCACGACATTGCCAGCACCGCCGATCATGGCGGTCTCATCTTTCACTTCGAGAACGGGAATTGGCGCTTCCGGCGAAACACGATCAACAGCCCCGATGACGAACCGATCTAGCATCAAGTCACCGACACATAGAATTCGCGCCTCCGGCATCTTGCCGATCAATCCGGCGACATCCGTATTATCCGTCATTCATGACCCTCAAGTCGTAACATTGGCTTTCGTTGCCAAAGCGCGTTCCAAATTCCGCTGTCTATGCGCTCACGCCTGCAAGAAGCGCCGCTCCACTCCGGATAGCACGACGGCAGTGAGGGCGCGACCATATCCTGCACCCGTATCGATGCCGATCCGGTTGGCACGGTTAACCGCTTTCGACGACACGCTATGACCATGCACGATGACATACCCATGATCTGCGTTCGACGCGTGGAATTCCTCTCTTATCCACATCAAATCATGCGCCTCTTGCGAGGCGAGAGGAACACCGGGTCTAACCCCGGCATGGACAAACGCATAATCGCCTTCGATATGAAACAAGGGCAGCGACTCGAGAAATTGCCTCTGCGGCGCGGGAACCGCCTGCTCAAGGCCTTCACGCCAGTCAATCAGCACGGTAAAGTCCGGGAACTTGCCCTCGGTTTCGATACCGTAACTTTCCAAAGTCGTATCGCCCCCATTGGCAAACCAACTCGCGCCAGCCTCGATATCGCCATCCATAAATCGCAACATGTAGTCTTCATGATTGCCCTTCAGATGAACGCATTTAAATCCTTCGAGCGGTTGCTCCATGAGTAAATCCAGAACACCCGACGAGTCTGGCCCTCGGTCGACATAGTCACCGACATAGACAATCACCCGGCGGCGCTCCGGAGCCGACTCGGCATCTTCCAGAATACGGTCGTGCAAGGTGCACAAACGGTCCTTTTGACCGTGAATATCGCCAACGGCGTAGACCCGCGTACCGGCAGGCGGTTTGCTATCAAGCGCTGGTTTGAGCCAACTTAACATCGCCGGGAACTTACGAACTCGATGGCGGTGCCGGCGCGCCGAACGACTTCCACGCGTCGCGACCACCACGATTTTCAAGAAAATTCACCAATGCCGAAACCGCCCTGCGATCGAACGCCTTGCCGGCTTCTTCCAATAAGATATCGATTGCCCGATCAAACGCCATGCCCGGCCGATAGGCCCGGGCGCTTACCATTGCGACGAATGCGTTGGCGACGGAAACGACCCGGGCCGTGAGCAGGATTTCTTCTCCCTCCAGGCCACCCGGCATACCGCTGCCGTCGAAATTTTCTTGCAGTTGCCGAATCGTTTCCGCGATGGGGCCGTCAAACTCGATATCTGATACTAAATCGGCACTGGCAAGAATGCTTTCCCGGATCAGCAGGATTTCCTCTTCGCTTAAGGCCTCAGCCTTCGTCAAGACCTGCTCCGGTACGGCAATCTTGCCCAGGTTCATGAGGTTCCCGGCGATTTCAGCCGCCTCGCCGATTTCCGGCTCAAGGTCCATCTCGGTTGCAATTGCCCGCGACACCATACCGACACGCACGGAATGGTTCGCAGAAAATGGATCACGGCGATCGACAACACTGACCAGTGTGCTGACCAGCTGGCGCATGATGCGTTCTCGGCGCATGCGTTCACGAACCGAGTCCGTAATGTCCTGCGAAACCACAAGGACACCCACCGCCTCATCTTCAGTGGCGGGTAAGGGAATCAGGTCCGAGCTATACACTCTCTCCTCTTCCCGCCCATCAGCGCCACCACCTTGGTGTGTGATGGTATGTGTGTGGCTAACAGGTTCGAATTTCTCCAGACACTCCTGGATCCACCCGATAAGGCGTTTTCCCTCGACCGGTCCGATGACGCTGGATACTGGCTTATTATGCAAGGATTCGCGATCGAGACCGCTCAATTCAATGGCAACTTTGTTGAACCATCGATAGTTACCCTGTGCATTGTAAATCACGATCGAATTGGGCTGCGTATCGGTCACGAGGTGCATGAAGTCGCGCTGATTCTCAAACCGTTTGGCAAGCTGCTCAAATCGGCTCGCCGCCTCCGTCGCGCGGCGTGAGGTCCCATAATACCAAAGCGCCGCCATCCCAATCAGCACGACAACGATTATGAGAAGGAACGCGACAACGAGTTGCTTCAATCGCGATTCGGATTCCGCGAGCGCCTCAGCGACATCAATTTTGTAGAGCAACGCCCAAGGCACCTGCGGTACGGCACGAGCGGTTACCAGGACTGCCACATCGCGATAATCCCTACGGCGCGCGAAACCGCCCGGCGTCCGCAACGCAAAATGTGCCGCCAAGAGGGGCGTATCCGCCGCAAGGCGAAGTTTCAGTGGTGCTGTCCCGTCCGCTAACGGCGACAAATATTCTACCGATGCGCCGCTGTGACGTACCAGCAGGGCTTCTGCTGTTTCATCCACACTACCTGGTTGTTTTAACAGCGGATAAAGTGAACCGTTTACCTCTTTCACACCCAGCACAGCCCCAATCTGCGCTTCAGCCGTCTGATCTTCCTGCACATCAAATACCGGCACGAGGAATGCGACAACCGGGGTCCCCGCCGCGCCGATAAAGATATCGGAAACGGCACGTTTCGCCTTTTCCGCACTTTGCGCGAATGCAGCAAGTTTTCCGGCCATCGGCGGCATGGCGGGGCTACCCACGATAAGCTTGCCGGTCTGGTCAAGGAGCGCGATACCAGCTGTGCCCGATTGCTCGACATTGGCACGCACAGCTGCTGCCGCCACCTCAGGCCGAAAGCCGGCCCTTTCCGCTACGACGGTTACGAGATTGCGCAAATAAGTCGCTTCCGCCTGCTCGCCTGCACCGCTCGTTTCATCGAGAATGGAGATGTAAAGCTGTACCGACTCATTCTCAGCAATATCCGCCAATTCCTTGAACTGGTCCGACATCCAGTTTTGGATATCCGCGAGCCGGCTATCAGCGACGATACCAAGGCGTAATTGCCAACGCTTCAATTCGCGCTCGCGCTCGTTCTCCGTAAACTGAAATACGGCGAAGACCCCTGCTATAGCCGCAACGGCGATCACAAGTCCCGTAATGATCATCCGCGGCAAAGCGCGCCGCTGTGATTTATCCGCCTCGGCACCGGGTTCGCTCAAACTTGTTCTCCTACACCAAATTCCGCTCTAAGCTGATCGCACTTTATGATTAACCATTTCTTTCGATTTATATTGGAATTTTCACAAAAGAGCACATTAACCAGAAAGTTTTGCACATTAAGATGCTTAGAATCACGACAAGCCTACTCACCGCTTTTATACTTTGCACCCTAATATTAGGCACGGTTTCCGCCACACCGGCTATAGCTACGACGCAAGCATCCGCGGCGTATCCCAAGCTTTTTGGCACCCGGGAAATCAAGTCTTCCAAGCTGAAAAAATTCCGCAAATGGAACGATGTGATCGCTCGGTATAGGTCAGTAGATAATCAAAAGCGACGCAAATGCCGCATCTCAAAGGTAAATCGCTGCTCCGTACAAAATTGGCACAGATTCTTAAAAAAAATCGGGACCTTGCCACTTCGCGACCAGATCGACGAGGTCAATCTCTATTTCAACAAAGTTCGTTACATCATCGACCCGGTCAATTACGGCAAGAAAGACTATTGGGCGACGCCGAAGCAATTCTTTAGCAAGAATGGCGACTGTGAAGATTATGCGATTTCAAAATACCTTTCGTTGCGGAAACTTGGTGTCCCGGTTCAAAATATGCGCATTCTTGTACTGCGCGACCTAAATCTTAAAGTCGCCCATGCTGTATTGGTTGTTTACTACAAGGGAGAGCCACTCATCCTCGACAATCAAATCTCGCAGGTCGTCAATGCGGACAGAATACGCCACTACCAACCAATCTACTCAATCAATGAGAAGCATTGGTGGCTCCATCGCAGCTAAGTAGAAACTCACCACATCCCGCGAAAACTCAATGTCTCCGGGGACCGAAACGATGATTTGATACATATCCGCATCTTTCCTATACTATATTAGCAAATATTGCCTGTACTCGCTTGATTTGTAAGAAAGTATGATTTGAACAAAGTCTAGGATTTAAATGCAGCGCGACGAAAATATTGCCAGCCAGGCGTACCTGCTGCTCGACTATGCGCAGCGTCTTGATCGCCACCGCGAGGGCCGGCGTGCAGTGCATATCCATCTCTCGCGGCTGAAACCGCAAAACCGGCGTGAACAGCACATCCGCGTCGCCGTTAATACATTCCAGGAACTCGTCAGCCAGTTTGATGGTCAAGTCTTCGTGCTGAGCAATTGCGATCTCATGTTCCTGTTCAAAGATGCCAAAATTTCCGATATCGACGAAGCGGTCATGCGGTTGCGCTATTTGTTCAGCGAGGACCCGCTTGCACAGGGCAGCGACGAAGAGGATCTTGCCCGTTTTTGTACTTGGTACAACATACAGGCCAATTACGCACTGTTCCTTGAGGTTGTTGAAAAGCTTTATGAAGAAGAACAACGCCGCGAACGCCGCCTAGCGGCGGCGGCGGAAGCAACAGGAGAAAACGAAACCGCCGCGGACGACAGAACGCCTTTGAGTCCGGAGCAACTCGGCAGGCTGGAGAATTTCCTCGAGCGTGCTGATTTATCGAGCGTGCTGCGCCGCCAACATATTTGCGCGGTGATCGGTGAAAACCCACCGCAATCGATCTTCAAGGAACTCTTTGTATCAATCGCTGATCTCGCAGAGACGGTGCTGCCGGATGTAAACCTCATCGCAAACCGCTGGCTGTTTCAACATCTGACACAAACACTCGACCTGCGGGTGTTAAAGCTTTTAAGCCGTGCCGACGACAGCGATTTGTTCTCGTCCTTCAGCATTAATCTGAACATTGAAACTCTAGTCCATCCGGACTTCATTGAATTTGACAAATCATTGCGAACCGGCAGCCGCGGAACAATCGTCGTCGAATTACAGCCTGTTGATGTTTTCGCCGACTTCAATGCCTTCATGTTCGCGCGCGACTTCGCCCGCGAAAAGGGCTATCGAATTTGTCTCGATGGCGTTGGCATCAACTTCTTCGAGTTCATAGACCGTAAGAAACTGGGCCTGGATCTAGTTAAGTTGATCTGGTCGCCGGAGCTTTCGAACGAGGGAAATCCAGCGCGGCGCGAGGAAATTGGCGCGCATATCGAAGAATTGGGAAAATCTCGGATCATTCTGTCGCGATGCGACACGCCGGCGGCAATTCGCCTCGGCCAAAGTTTGGGCATCACCATGTTCCAGGGTCGCTATATCGACTCATTGCTGCAAAGCCAGCGCAGTTACATTCCTGCACCCAAAATGCCGCCGCGTCGCCGCGCGATTGCGCGCTAACTCCTCGGCGACAACGTCCGATCAGGTCCGCGGCGCATGTTTGTTGAGGATGCGTTGCAGCGTCCGGCGATGCATTTTTAGCCGGCGCGCGGTTTCCGATACATTGCGGTTACATTGTTCGAAAACGCGCTGGATATGCTCCCAGCGCACGCGATCCGCCGACATTGGATCGTCCGGCGGCGGCGGGAGCGGTCTTTCCGTCTCTAGTAAGGCGGCCGTAACTTGGTCGGCATCAACCGGCTTGGCGAGAAAATCAACGGCCCCGGCTTTGATCGCTACGACCGCTGTTGCGATATTGCCGTAGCCAGTCAACATCACGACCCTGACGTCGCCACGTGCAGCGCGCAGCGCCTCGATTACTTCGAGGCCATTACCATCTTCCAAACGGAGATCAACAATGGCGTATGCGGGAGGCGCAGTCCCGGACACTTCCAGTCCCTCCGCAACGCTTGCCGCCGTAACGACCGTAAATCCCCGTTGTTCCATCGCACGCGCCAAGCGGTTGCGCAATGGCGCATCGTCATCGACGATCAACAGTGATTTTTCCGTCGCTTCGGACTGTTCCAACATGACCAGATCCCCTTACCCTAGCTCCAACTAATGCGTAACCGGCTGCATCAAGCCCTCAATAAGACCGCGATATCCCAACGTTTCTCCCAAACATATCGCGTGGCCAGCGAATGACAACCTCGGCGCCGCCTCGGTTCCCAAATTCCAGCACCGCGCCGTCTGCTTCCAATAATGTCTGAGCAATGAAGACACCAAGCCCCATATGCCCCTGTTCCCCGCCTCGTGTCGAAATATAAGGTTCCCCTATAGATGTGAGCACGGCTGTCGGAAACCCGGGACCATCGTCCCGGACGGTCAGTTGCACGACTGTCTCATTCCACATCAATCGAAGCTCAACCCGCTGCGCCGCGAATTGCACGGCGTTCTGAATAATATTCGCGACACCATGCATAAACTCCTGCGATCCCGGAGCCGCGGGCTCGTCGCCGACGCTGCCGGGTTCATGGACGATCTCTATTGTAACGCCTGTGGCGTGATACGGGTCGCAAGCCTGTGCTACCAAGGCGGAAAACTTGACCCTCTCCATGGGACGGTGATCGGCCATATCCGGCCGTTGCGAGAGACCAGCTAGGATTCCGCGGCAACGATCCGATTGGCTGATCAGCAATGCTACATCCTCGGCAAGCGGACTATCTTCCGGCACCTCGCGTGATAACTCTTTCGCGACGACCGCAATTGTCGCCAGGGGCGATCCCAGTTCATGCGCCGCCGCCGCGGCCAGACCACCCAACGCCGAAAGGTTTTGTGCTCGGCTCAGCGACGCTTCGGTCGCGGCCAGCGCATCGGACATCCGCCGCGCCTCATCCGCGACCGACCAGATATACGCGGCGATAAACGCGGACGCGACGCAGAGCGCCGTCCAAACGCCGAGCGAATAAGCAAAGGGTAACGTTACGGCTTCGCCGCTCCATGGCAATGGTGCGCGAAAGAATGCGAGCAAGGTCACAAGGACCATCGCCAGAATTGTCAGCGCTAACGTCGGCGCTCTCGATAGGATGGTCGCTGCGACGGTAACCGGCGCCAAAATAAGGATTGCAAAGGGGTTCTCCAAGCCGCCTGTCAGATAGAGAAGCATCCCAAGCTGCAGCATGTCGAAACCCAGGAGCATCGTCGCGCCCATATTGCCGAGCCGCGCCCGGGCCGGCATGCGAAACATAAGCATCAGATTCGACAGGGCAGTCAACGCGACGACCGAGAGGCACGCAAAAACGGGCAGCTCGAACTCGAAGCCGTAATGTACAATGAGAACTGTTGCAGTCTGGCCAACGACGGCGATCCAACGAATGAGGATAAGTGTTCGCAGGCCGAGTTGACCTTCGCCCCTGCGGAGGGGCGCCGTAGAACCCCTTGTTGTCTGCCCTTCGCCCATGGAATTTCGAACCTAAATTTAAAATGTTATCAGATCGATGGACCATCCACCCGGGCCTGCTCAAACGTCATCATACCGGAATGGCACGCCAGCGCGGCCCGCAGCACGCCAAGCGCGAGTGCGGCGCCCGTTGCTTCTCCTAGCCGCATGCCGAGATTGAGCACGGGCTGCTTCCCGATCGCTTCGGCCAGCCGGGCATGCCCCGGTTCCGCCGACAAGTGTCCGATGATGCAGTGATCGAGCGCACTTTGGTCCGCCTTATACAAAACAGCCGCTGCCGCGGTGCACGCGTACCCGTCCAGAACAACAGGAATTCGGGCCATCCGCGCCGCCAAGATCGCACCCGCAACCGCTGACAGCTCATGACCGCCGAGACATCGCAGGATCTCAAAGGGATCGTTAAGCGCCGCTTCATGTCGCGCAACCGCGTCCGCGACAATATCGGTTTTACGCTGCAGCACATCGCCCGAGACACCGGTGCCGGCACCCACCCAATCCGCCGCCCTATCGCCGAAAAGCGCGTGGCACAACGCGGCTGCGCTGGTCGTATTGCCGATCCCCATTTCGCCAAGACAAAGTACATCGATGCCATCTTCAACCGCCATCATCCCGTATGCCATGCCACGCGCGCATTCCGCTTCGCTCGTCGCGGGCCCTTCTGTAAAATCCTGGGTCGGGTGTTCAAGGGCCATCTCATAAACCCGCAGATCCGCATCATGCAGGAGGCAAAGTTGATTAATTGCCGCCCCGCCAGCCTGGAAGTTTGCGACCATCTGCGCGGTAACCGAGGCCGGGTAGGCCGATACACCACGCGCTGCGACACCATGGTTGGCAGCAAAGATAGCAACGCGGGGGTGCTCGATCAGCGGCGGATGACGCCCTTGCCAGGAAGCGAACCATTCTGTGAGCGTTTCCAATCGTCCCAACGCGTTGGCAGGCTTTGTCAGGACAGCTTCTCGCCCCGCAGTCTTCTCACGCGCAACCTGATCGGGCCCAGGCATCGCCGCCAGCAAAGCCCGCATCTCGTCGAATGTCGCCGCTATTTCCGCTTCCGCCATGCCCTACCCCGTCATTAGACTGCAACTGAAATTCTATATCGTTTCGTACACTTGGTTTCTGTCGTATATGACGGTTCTGCCCGCGCGGCAAACTTGAAGGCCATGATGGATCCCAAGCCCCCTAATCAAAGCCCAGATACCGACAGTATCCTGAGCGATATACGCGTCGCGATTTCCTTGGTGACGCGATTACCGGTCGGCGCGCCACATAGCGATCTTGCTGCCGCGAGTTGGGCCTTTCCGGTGGCGGGATTGGTGGTCGGGTTGGCCGGCGGCGGCTTGTTCAGTATTGCGTTAGCGATGGGTATACCGGCGCTTGCCGCCGCGCTGCTCGCGTTCACGGCCATGGCGGTGATCACTGGCGCCCTGCATGAAGACGGCCTTGCCGACACGGCTGACGGCATCGCTGGCGAAAACCCCGAAAGACGGCTTGAAATCATGCGCGATAGCCGCATTGGTGCTTATGGCGTCCTTGCTCTGGTTTTTTCGGTGGGCTTGAGAGCAGCGGCCATCGAAGCAATTTCCGATGCGGGACTCGGGTTCGTAGCGCTGGTCGCCGCAGCCACACTCTCTCGCGGCTTGCTCCCCGGCATGATGCATATGCTGCCCCTGGCGAGCCCGAGCGGGCTTGCTGCAGGTGTCGGACAGCCTACCCGGCACCGGGCATTGGCGGCAGCAATCCTTGGCACAATTGGTGCCATCGCGTTTCTTGGCTTCGCGACAGGGATTGGCGTTTCGATCATCGCTATTTTTAGCGTTACGGCGACTGCCCTATTGGCCCGCCACATGATCGGCGGGTATAACGGCGACACGCTGGGCGCGGCACAGCAAGTCGCGGAAATCGCCATTCTCGTCACTATTTCGACGGAAATCTAATGAACGGGAGAAAATATTAGTGAGCGTCGTTACTCGCTGGTGGTGGATTAGGCATGCCCCCGTACCGAATGGGAAAAACATTGTTTACGGGCAAATGGATTTGGACGCAGACTGCTCAGACGCCGAATCCTTTCAAGGCCTGGCCCGAACACTGCCAACCGGCGCCGTACTCGTCACAAGTGACCTCAAGCGGACCATTCAAACAGCGGATGCGATACGGAACGCCGGATTGGATCTGCCGCAACCAATTGTCGAACCCGATTTGCGCGAGCAGCATTTTGGCGATTGGCAAGGCATGACGCATGAGGCGTTCGGGCTTCTGCGTGAGGCGACACCGCACCGTCACTGGCGCATCCCATCTTTCATTCAGGCCCCAAATGGCGAAAATTTCGTCCATCTCATCGCCCGCGTAACGCCCGCCATTACACGGCTTTCCGAAGAGCATGCCGGGCGGGATATTGTCGCGGTTACGCATGGCGGTACGATTCGGGCAGCGCTATCCCTCGCAATCGGCCTCGATCCCGAAACATCGCTGGCCTTCGCAACGCAAAATTTAGGCATCACCCGGCTCGATCTAATTACCGATCGCGCCGATGGGGTCGCTTGGCGGGTTACATCGGTCAATCAACCGCCGCGCTAAACGAAGTGCAGTTGGCGACATAACGCAGGTCGTAATACAATGGATTTTCCGGACCACCGCCAAAGGGGAGATTGCACGGGTGGCTAATTCGTTGAGCCGCCGTCTTGCGTCGCGTTTTCGGCGCGTGGTCCTCTATAAGCTCATCATGCCGGTGCTACGGGCGAAATATCCGCCGGAATACACCGCACGGAGCGTCCTGTTCGGTTTGATCGTCGCCATGACGCCCACGGTCGGCGTGCAAATGCCCATCGTTTTCCTGTGCTGGCTGGCTGTCCGCTATGTAAAGCCACAATGGGATTTCAACGTAGTCATTGCCATGCTTTGGACCTGGGTGACCAATGTCTTCACCCTCGCACCAATTTACTATGTTTTCCTGGTTACGGGCCGAATCATGCTCGGTGCGGGAGGCGATCTTGCGGGTTATTCCGCATTCGCAACACATTTGCAGGACGCATTGGCCACGGAAACCGGTATTGTCGAGTCGCTTTGGGTCTATACGATTAGCCTATTCGAAATCTGGGGCATACCGATGTTCGTCGGGTCCGTTCCCTGGGCAATTCTCAGCAGTTGGTTGGGTTATCGCTGGAGCCTCCGCTTGATCAACCGCTTCCGAAACCGGCGCAAAAAGCGTGCCGCGGCACGACGGAAACTCAGAGAAAACAACTAGCGCGGCCTTAAAGTTATTGCCCTTCAGGTAGCGGAGGTCTACCGTCGCGCGAACGCGTTGGAACAGGGAAGTCCGGTGTGACACCGGCGCTGCCCCCGCAACTGTAATCGGCGGAACTGGGACACGACGCCACTGACGGCCCGAGCCGTTGGGAAGGCGTCCCGGTCGTAATCCCGCCTTGAGCCAGGAGACCTCTCCGGCGCGTCATGTTGGCCCCTCGGGCGGAGGACCGCGCCATCGATACGGTTGAGTTATACCTACCCCCGGTCACGCTCGTCCTCGGCGGCGCGGCATCGGGTAAAAGCGTCTTCAGCGAAGGCCTCATCGAATCTGGCTTCGGTGACCGCTGGAGCGGTGCTATTTATCTGGCGACAGCAACCGCTGGAGACGGCGAGATGGCGGCAAAGATTGCGCGCCATCGGGAACGCCGAGGCGCAAGCTGGACAACAGTTGAGGAACCTCTTGCGCTCGCCGAAACACTGCTCCAATTCGCAGATCCACAACATCCGGTCCTGGTTGATTGTTTGACCTTGTGGTTGTCCAACTTGATGTTCGCCGAACGCGACATACCTTCCGAAACAAGCCTACTGGTCGACACATTTCCGAAATTCACCGGTCCTGTCGTTTTCGTTTCAAACGAGGTTGGCGGTGGGATCGTGCCGGAAAATGCGCTGGCGCGACGCTTTCGAGAAGAAGCGGGCCACCTCAACCAGGCGATCGCCGCCGCCGCGGACCGCGTCCATCTCGTTACCGCCGGGTTGCCGATGACCCTCAAAGATAAAACCGTTTAGGAGCTACCATGGCCGAAAAAATACCCGCGACCGTCATCACAGGCTTTCTTGGCGCCGGCAAGACCAGCTTGATCCGACATCTGGTCGAAAACAATCAAGGCCGGAAGCTGGCATTCCTAATCAATGAATTCGGCGACCAGGGAATCGACCGGGAACTGTTGCTCGGTTGCGGCATCGAAGGGTGCGACGAAGACGATGTCGTGGAACTGGCCAATGGTTGCATCTGCTGCACGGTCGCGGACGATTTTCTCCCCGCAATAGAATCTTTGCTGGAGCGCGAGTCGCCACCCGACCATATCCTGATCGAAACGTCCGGGCTCGCCCTGCCAAAGCCTTTGGTCAAGGCTTTCAACTGGCCGGAGATCAGGAGCCGTGTCACCGTCGACGGCGTTGTCACGGTTGTCGACGCGGCTGCCGTCGCAGATGGCCGGATGGCGCCCGA
Organism: Alphaproteobacteria bacterium; assembly: GCA_021774435.1. Taxonomy (GTDB): domain Bacteria; phylum Pseudomonadota; class Alphaproteobacteria; order UBA8366. The sequence goes on along the minus strand of JAJFJB010000474.1, from coordinate 5,568 downwards.
CCCGGAAGCGGTTCAGGCTGCCCGGCGGGAAGACCCGGCTTTGGACCATGACGACCCCTTGGAAGAGGTGTTCGAGGATCAGCTATCCTGCGCAGACATCGTCGTGCTGAATAAATGCGATCTGCTCGACCAAGACATTGTCGATCCATTGCGCGAAGGACTTGCCGCACAACTACGCGAAGGTACCAAGATCGTTCGCGCCGCACATGCCAGGCTCGATCCTGCCGCCTTGCTGGGCCTGGGATCGGCGACCGAGGACGACCTCGAAAACCGCCCATCGCACCATGACGGCGCGGATGACGAACATGATCACGACGATTTTGAAAGCTTCGTCATTGGTTTCGGCCCTATTGACGACGCTGAAGCCTTCGAAGCCAGGCTGACCGCGACGGTACGTGATCATGATATTTTGCGGATCAAAGGCTTCCTCGACCGCCCCGGCCGCGACCGCCGCGAGGCCATCCAAGGGGTCGGGCCGCGACTGCACCGCTATTTCGACCGCGACTGGAAACCCGACGAAACGCGCCAAAGCCAGATCGTCGTGATCGGTTTCACGGGCCTAGACCGCCCGGCAATCGAACGCGCCATTCTCGGTTAATCTCCGTAAATGCATCTACTCGCGACTCAACCCGGTACGATCGACGATGGCAGCCTAGCCGTCGACCTCGAGCAATCGCCGGGCGACATCGTGATACTTAGCGCTGCCGATAGTGAAATTGCCGGCCTCGCCGACGCCCATCGCCGGCAACGGAAAGAAAATGATGGCGCGCCGACACTGCGCCTCGCGAACCTTTTGCGCCTTAGCCATAATATGTCGGTCGATCTCTATGCGGATTCAGTCATCGCCCCGGCGAAACTCGTCATTGTCCGGCTACTTGGCGGTCGCGGCTACTGGCCTTATGGGGTAGATCAACTCTCCGATCTGTGCCGCAAGAACGGCACGGCATTGGCTTGGCTGCCTGGCGATGACCAACCGGACGCAGAGTTGAGTTCGATGTCGACCATCTCCGGCGAAGCGGTGCACCGGCTGTGGCAGTATTGCGTGCATGGCGGCCCGGCAAATTATGACGGATTGCTCGGTTACGCCGCAGCGCTATGCGGGCAAGCGTGCCCATGGCGAGAACCGGCGCCTTTGCTGCGCGCGGGTCTGTATTGGCCAGATTCGGCGCCAGCCATGATCAGCGACCTACCCTGGACCGCCGGACGACCGGCCGCCGCCTTGCTTTTCTACCGCGCATTGGTTCAGGCCGCGAATACGGCAGTCATCGATACGCTGATCGAGAGCTTGGCCCGCGAAGGGTTGAATCCCTTACCTCTTTACGCTGCCAGCCTAAAGGACCCCGTCGCGGCGGCCATCGTTCAGGATTTGATCGATGCGGGATCGCCATCGGTCATTCTCAACGCGACAGGCTTTGCCCTATCGAACCCGGGCGAAGCCCGCCGAGGCACGCCATTCGACAACGCGGATTGCGCCATCCTGCAAACCGTATTTTCCGGCGGTGATATGGAAAGCTGGGCAGCCGGAACGCAAGGCTTGTCTGCCCGAGACATCGCGATGAATGTCGCGCTCCCGGAAGTCGACGGCCGCATCATAACCCGCGCCGTATCGTTCAAAAATCCTGCGCGGCGGGACGAGGCCGTTGAGGCGGACATCGTCGCCTACCAGCCGGTTAAAGACCGCGTCGATTTCGTGTCAGCACTGGCCGCAAACTGGGCAAAGCTGCGCAATACGGCGCCCGGCGACCGGCGCATCGCCCTCGTGCTGGCCAATTACCCCAACCGGGACGGCCGGATCGGCAACGGCGTCGGCCTCGATACACCCGCCGGCGCGATAAACGTGCTGCGTGCGCTGGATCGTGCAAAATACCGGGTCACCGATATACCCGAAGGCGGCGATGCGCTCATCGCGCGCCTCGCTGCGGGGCCGACAAATGCCGGATGGCACGGCCGGCAAATCGAGGAAACACTCACTTTCGCCGATTACAATATTTTCTTTGCCGCCCTGCCGAACGACGTGCGGTCTCAAACCCTTGAGCGCTGGGGCCCGCCCGAATCTGATCCGTTCTATCGGGATGCCGACCTGGATTGCGGCTCATTCGCCATACCAGCCTTTCGGTGCGGCAATGTCGCAATCGCGCTACAGCCAGCGCGTGGCTACAACATCGACCCGGTTGCCAGCTATCACGACCCGGCATTGGTGCCGCCACATAACTATTTCGCGTTCCATGCCTGGATGCGAAACGCCTTTGGTGCCCACGCCGTCGTCCATATGGGCAAGCATGGAAATCTCGAATGGCTGCCGGGCAAGGCGCTGGCCTTGTCAGCGGAATGCTTCCCGGAAGCGGCGCTGGGTCCACTGCCGAACCTTTACCCTTTTATCGTCAATGATCCAGGCGAAGGCACCCAGGCAAAGCGGCGAACGCAAGCCGTCATCATCGATCATCTCACGCCGCCGCTGACACGTGCCGAAAGCTATGGCCCGCTGAAGAATCTTGAAGCGCTCGTCGACGAATATTTCGAGGCCGCCGGACTGGACCCGCGTCGCCTCAAAGTGCTCGGCACTCAGATACTCGACCTCGCCCGGGACATCGGCCTGGATAAGGATTGCGGGATCGAACCCGATGCCGACGAAACCGATGCGCTCGGACTGCTCGACAATTTCCTGTGCGAGTTGAAGGAAATGCAAATCCGTGACGGGTTGCACATATTCGGCGACTCACCGGCCGGCACCCAGCGCACCGATTTGTTGGTCGCGCTGGCGCGCGTGCCACGCGGTACCGGCGACGGCAAGGATGCGTCCCTGATCCGCGCGTTGGCGAATGACTTGGGTTTGGATTTCGATCCCCTGAATTGCGCGCTTGGCGACCGATGGACGATGAGCCGGCCGGACGCGTTGAATGTCACCGCCGCGCCATGGCGAACATTAGGCGACGCGGTAGAGCGGCTGGAAGCCCTCGCAAGCGGCTTGGTCTCCAAGCAACGCAGCTTCGATCCATCCTGGACAGCCAGCGGTCAAGTACTCGAAGAATTGGTGTCGCGCATGGCACCGGCGCTCGATTCGAGCGGACCGGCGGAGCTAGAGGGATTGTTGTGTGGGCTCGACGGGCGCTTCGTTGTTCCTGGTCCCTCCGGTGCGCCAACGCGCGGGCGGCCGGACGTCCTGCCGACAGGTCGCAATTTCTACTCGATCGACACCCGCACGGCGCCAACCCCGGCAGCCTGGCTGCTCGGCTGGAAGTCGGCACAGATGCTGGCCGAGCGATATGCACAAGACCACGGTAATTGGCCAAAGCGTTTGGCTCTGTCCGCCTGGGGCACGTCGAACATGCGTACGGGTGGGGATGATATCTCGCAGGCACTCGCCTTGATTGGTGCGCGGCCAACATGGGACTCCGCATCGCGGCGCGTAACCGGGTTTGAGGTCTTACCGCTGGATATTCTCGATCGCCCTCGGGTCGATGTGACCTTGCGCATCTCCGGTTTCTTCCGAGATGCCTTCCCCGCATTGATCGATCTGTTCGACTCCGCTGCTCGTGCCGTCGCCGCCTTGGACGAAGAACCCCGCGACAATCCGCTTGCCGACCGCGTGCGACAAGATAAGCGCGCACTTTTCGAAAGCGGCGTTACGGAGACAGTGGCTGCAAGACGCGCTGGTGCAAGGGTCTTCGGATCCAAACCCGGCGCCTACGGCGCCGGCCTTCAAGCACTGATCGACGAACGCGGCTGGGAGTCGCCAGACGATCTCGCCCGGGCTTACCTCGCATGGGGTGGGTACGCGTACGGCGCCGGCGCGGAAGGCGAGGCGGCGCACGGCCTGTTCGAAGCGCGTCTGCGCGATGTGGAAGCCGTCATCCACAATCAGGACAACCGCGAACACGACCTGCTCGATTCAGATGATTACTACCAGTTCGAAGGTGGCATGACCGCTACAGTCCAGACCCTATCCGGGCATCGGCCTACCGTTTATCACAATGACCATTCGCGCCCGGAAACGCCGAAAATCCGCCGCCTGGAGGAAGAAATCGCCCGTGTCGTACGCGCACGTGTCGTGAATCCAAAATGGATCGCCGGCGTCATGCGCCATGGATACAAGGGCGCATTCGAAATGGCAGCGACAGTCGATTATATGTTCGCCTTTGCCGCGACCACAGGCGCCGTCGCCGATCACCACTTCGATGCTGTATTTGACGCCTATTTGGACGATGGCCACATTTGTGACTTTATTGCCCAACATAATCCGGCGGCTCTGCGGGAAATCGCCGAACGATTGATTGAGGCGCAGGATCGAGGTTTATGGCAACCAAGATCGAACATCAGCTACGATCGGCTTGATGCACTGCGCCGCGGGTAATAATCAGGGGACAGGGTGATGAAAACCGAAGGAATGAGCACCGAGCAAGCCGATGCGCGCCATGCTGAAAAAATGGCGAAGAAAAAGGCAGCGCGAGACAAAATTCTCGCAACCAAGACGATTGAAAAGGGCTTGCTAATCGTTCATACCGGCAAGGGAAAAGGCAAATCAACAGCGGCGATGGGCCTCGCGACTCGCGCGATCGGCAACGGTATGAAAGTCGGAATCGTGCAATTCGTAAAAGGCGTCTGGGAAACCGGCGAACGTGTCGTGCTGGATAAATTTCCGGAACTTTGCACGATCAAGGCGATGGGCGAAGGCTTTACCTGGGACACGCAGGATCGCCAACGCGATATTGCAGCGGCGGAAGCCGCCTGGGCATATGCCAAAGGTTTGATCGCGGATCCCAGCTACAAGATGCTAATTCTTGATGAACTAAATATTGTATTGCGTTATGACTATTTGCCACTAGATGATGTATTGGAAACACTGCGAAATAAGCCAGAAGACCTGCATATCGTGGTCACCGGGCGCAACGCAAAGGAACCGCTGGTCGATATGGCGGATCTGGTGACGGAAATGACCCAGGTAAAACACCCTTTCCGCAGCGGGATCAAAGCGCAGGTCGGAATTGAATTTTAGAAACAACATTTAAGCCGGGGCTTCGCCATGAAAAAAGTTGCAGCAATCTTGCTCACCACGGTGACCGCAGCATTCTTTCTGTGGAGCGCACCTTCTCGTGCATACACCGAGCAGCAGGAGCTTATCGACAAAGCCATCATCTCGGTCGACAAGATCACGGCACGAGAAGATATCAAGGATTTCGTCAAAGGCTACGTCCGCAAGTCCAAGGGCGTCCTGATCATCCCGGCCCTTCTTAAAGCCGGCTTTTTCGTTGGCGGCGAGGGTGGCAGCGGTGTGCTTCTCGCGAAAGGCAAAGGCGGCCAATGGAGCTATCCGGCTTTCTACACCATGGGCGCTGCCAGTATCGGTCTGCAATTCGGTGGCCAGGTGTCGGAGACCATGCTGATTATCATGACCTCAAAGGGCCTGAATTCCATCATCGACAACAAGGTTACGTTGGGCGGCGAATTGAATGCTGCGGTCGGTCCTTACGGCGTTGGTGTCGAAGGTGCGACCTCGACGGCGCTCGGGGCGGACATTATCACCTACTCGATCGGAAAAGGTGCGTTTGTCGGCACCGCGCTGGAAGGCGC
>JAJFJB010000473.1 GCA_021774435.1 Alphaproteobacteria bacterium | reverse complement strand
ACTTCCTGGAAGCCGCCCTGACCCATGGTCTTGTTCGCGGCCTGCGGCGTGACCAGCAGCAGCGGCGTGTGGTTCCAATAGGCAGTCTTCACCGGTGTCACGAAGTTGGTGATGCCCGGACCGTTCTGCGCGATGCACATGGAAATCTTGCCCGAGGCGCGGCTGTAGCCGTCCGACATCATACCGGCGTTGCACTCATGCGCGCAGTCCCAGAAGGTGATCCCGGCCTTCGGGAACAGATCGGACACCGGCATCATCGCCGACCCGATAATTCCGAACGCATGCTCGATGCCATGCATCTGCAGGACTTTTACGAACGCCTCTTCCGTCGTCATCTTGGTCATCTGGTGTTTCCTCCTCTAACCCGTTTGTCTTTTTATGTCTGAACTTTGGGCTCCAACGCACCCCTACCATTCTCGCGGCCGGGCGAAACGCGTGTCTGCCCTTTGCAATTCGGTAACCCTGATCGCGTCACTATGCGCAAAATTTTCAAAAAATGAAACAAAACAATCAAGAAAATGAGATTTTATATCTCTAATTCGAATGAAAGCGAATTCAGTGCACTAGCAAACTCAGCCGATTTCGTCGCGCACGATCCGCGTGCCGGCCACCATGGCGCGCAATTTCTCCTGTGCGAGCCAGCGCGGGATGGCGGAGAAGCCGCAATCGGCGGTGACAAACAACTTGTCGGCGGGCACGAACTCAAGGACCGCGCGGATACGCTCGGCGACCTCTTCCGCCGTCTCGATATGGAAGTTCTTCACGTCGATCACCCCGGCGGCGATCCCCCGGCCTTGCGCCAGCTCGGGCAGGAAGGACAGGTCCGCCATCTCCCGGTTCGCAAATTCGAGCAGCAGCAGATCGCAAGCCAGCGTGCCCATCGCCGGCATCAGCCGCCCGAAATCGCGCCGCACGAAGGGGCGGCTGGCATTGTTGCCGAAACAGACATGCACGGCGCTGATACCCTTCGCGGGCGCCAGGGCCCGGTTGATGGCCGCCGCTCCGGCCTCAAGGCTCACCCCCGCCGGCGGGTTGGCGAAGCCCGGCTCGTCGAGCTGCACGAAATTCGCCCCCGCCGCGGCCAGCGCCGTCAGCTCCGCCGCGATGATGTCCGTCAGATCGTCGAGCAGCGCAGCGACACCGTCCGCGCCATAATGCGGTGCCGGCGCGATGTTGCTGGCGAATGTCATCGGCCCCGGCACGGCCATCTTCAGCCGATGGTCCGGCGCGATCCGCCGCAGCGCTTCATACTCCGCGACCAGCCCGAGCCCGCCGGGGGCCGCGATCCGGTCCGTGGCGGTGAAGGACGGCGCCATGTCGTAGCCCGTCACGCCGAGCCGCCGCCCCGCCGGCACGCGGCTGATCCCGGTCAGCCGGTCATACATCTCATAAACGAAGCGCTGCCGCCGCAGCTCCCCATCCGACAGCACGTCGACACCGGCTTCGATCTGATCCCCGACGACGACCCGCGTCGCATCGTCGAACGCTTCCTCGATATCCATCTCGCCGGTCCGTCCGTCGCGCATCGCGGTGCGGAAGGCGAACATCCAGCCGGGCGTGGCATAGCTGCCGACCCCCATGGTGGCGAGCGGCGGCAGGGCAGGCGGCGCGTGGTCGGTCATATTTTCTCTCCGTGAACGATACTCGATCTTAGGACAGACCGGTCGCGGTCCCAAGGGGATCGACGCGCGCGATGCCATTGGGCATGCTGACGGGCAGGGACCAGGGAATGCAGACGATGGCCGACAGTACCGATACGAATGAAGACAGCGATTTCACCGCACTCTTCACGCCCTTCCGCCTGGCGGGCAAGACACTGCGCAACCGCATCACCCACGCCTCGATGACAACCCTGTCCACACCGGAGGGGCGGGTGACCGACCGGCAGATCCAGTATCACGCCAACCGGGCTGCCGGTGGCGCGGCGCTCAGTGTGTCGGAACCGCTCGGCATGATGCGCCATCAGGCCCGCCTGCCCCGCGTGCAGGTCTGGCGCCAGGATGACCCCGATGCGCTGAAACGTTTCGCCGACGCGGTGGAAAGCCGCGACTGCCGCCTGCTCGGCCAAATCCAGGACGCCGGACGCGGCCGCCACTTCCCGGGCCGTAATCCCGAGGCGATCGGCGCCTCCGCCCTGCCCGACGATCTCTCCTGGACGGTGCCGCGCGCGCTCACCCCAACCGAAATCCGCGATCTCATCGAACAGACCGCCGAGTCCGCCGCCCATCTGCAGGCGTGCGGCTTCTCCGGCGTGGAGATCTCCGCCGGGCACGGCCATTTGTTCCACCAGTTCCTCTCCCCGCATTCGAACCGCCGCGAGGACGACTATGGCGGCGATTGGGACGGCCGCACCCGCATCGTGGCAGAGCTCGTCGCGGCTTTGCGCGGCGCGTGCGGTTCGGATTTCATCGTCGGGTTGAAACTGCCCGGCGATGACGGGGTCGCGGGCAGCATCGGCCCGCATGAGGCCGGCCTCATCGCCGACCGCCTGACCGCCCCCCGCAACACCGACTATGTCTGTTTCGCCGGCGGCGCCCATGCCCGCACCCTGGAAATGCACACGCCCGACAGGCACGGTCCGCCGATGCCCTACATGCATTTCATCAAGGACCTGCAAGACTCATTGCATGGCGTGCCGCTGATGGCGCTCGGCCGCATCACCGATCCGGCGGAGGCGGACGGCATCCTGGCGCGCGGTGAGGCGCAGCTCATCGGGCTTGGCCGTACGCTCGTCGCCGACCCCGCCTGGCCGGAGAAGGCGCGCACGGGGCGGAGCTGGGATATCCGCTATTGCCTGAGCTGCAACACCTGCTGGGGCACCATCGTCACGCAGCAGCAGCCGATCGCCTGCGTCAACAACCCGCGCCTTGCCCTGCCGGACGAGGTGGATTTCCAGCCGCAGCCGACGGACACGCCGAAACGCGTCGCGGTGATCGGTGCGGGGATCGCCGGGATGGAGGCCGCCTGGGTCGCCGCCGTGCGCGGCCATGACGTCACCGTCTTCGGAGCGTCGGACGAGGTCGGCGGCAAGGCGCGCTGGCGCGAACAATTGCCGGGCGGCGAGACCGTAAGCTCGATTTACGACTATCAGACGGTTGCGGCGGAACGGGCCGGTGTGCGCTTCGCCCTGGGCCGCGCGGTGACGGCGGCGGACATCCTCGCGCACCGGCCCGACAGTGTGATCCTGGCGACGGGGTCAACCATGATCCCGCCCGACTGGCTGCCCGAAGACGTGCGCGCCGAAGGCTGGGTCACGGATGTGCGCGCGGCGATGGCCGAGGTGCTGCGCCATGACCGACGGCAGGACGGCATCGCGATGCCCGGCACGGCGGTCCTGTACGACACCGACCACACCGAAGCCGCCTACGCCGCCGCCGAGGCGCTATGCGCCCGCTTCGCCCGCACCGTGATCGTCACGCCACGCGACACCATCGCCACCGACGTGCCGATGGTGTCGCGCCAGGGCATCCTGCGGCGCATGGCGGAACAGCATATCGAGATCATGACCCTGGCCGAGCCGTGCTGGAGCGACGCCTGCGCCGAGGGCCGGCTCGACCTCGTCAATATCTACAATGGCGATGTCACCGTGATCGAGGGCCTGGCCCTGCTTACCTACGCGACGCCGCGCGCGGCGAATGACGCGCTGATGGCGCCGCTTGAGGACGCCGGCATCGAGGTGGTGCCGGTTGGAGACGCCCGCGCCCCGCAGGAAATGCTGTTCGCCACCGCGAGCGGGCATGAAGCTGGGGCGACGGTTTAGAGCCTAGTGCAGGAGGGGTTGGGCTGAGGCTTGATTAATTAGGTATAGTGTCTCCTAAACTCCCGGTCACCGCTAGCAACGGTTTGCGGGCGGGAAGCCGAAGCATTTAGTCGCTTGGCGTACCTTCCCCGGTTCGGCTAGGTATGAGCGGACACAAAAAAGAGGCGGCAATGATCAATCTTGAACGGGACGGCACGGTCTTCATTCTGACGATGGAGGCCGGTGAAAACCGGTGGAATACCAATTTCGTCCGCGCCTTCGACGGGCGGCTCGATGAGGTCTTGGCGGCGGACGGGCCGGCGGCGCTGGTAACGGCGTCGAGCGATCCGAAATTCTTTTCCAACGGGTTGGATCTCGACTGGCGACGCGGCGAGGGGGATGGCGAGGGCGGCGACAAATCCGTCTTCGGAGATGAATTCTTCGCCCTGATGGCGAAACTGATCACCTTTCCCGTCCCCACCCTGTGCGCCGTCAACGGGCACGGCTTCGGCGCGGGGTTCATGATGGCGCTGTGCCATGATATGCGGTTCATGCGGGAAGATCGCGGTTATCTCTGCGCCAATGAAATCCAGCTCGGGATGGCCATCCCCGACGCGGAGCTGGCCTTGTTCCGGCACAAGATGTCGGGCAGCGCGTTTTTCGACACCGTGCAGCTGGCGCGGCGCTGGACCGGCCCCGACGCGAAAGCCGCCGGTTTCGTGCAGGACGTTGCCGATGCCGACAGCCTGCTCGGGATGGTAATGGACAAGGCGCGGCAGCTGGCCCCGCTGGGCGCGAACCGGGAGATTTTCGCGCAATCAAAGGAACGTATTTTCGGCGAAACCCCGTCGATCAACGACAAAAACGGCGCGGCCTATCTGTTGCGCCAGGGGCATTGAGGGTGCCAGCCGTCGGGGACCGGTTGTAGTCAGTCACCCCCACCTTAATCCTCCCCCCTCAAGGGGGAGGAATCCTTTAAAAACGAATTCATCTAGCCCCTCCCCCTTTGATGGGGGCTGAACGGCCATCAAAACCGTTCAGAGGTAGGGGTGCACTCGAAGGGAGCGAACTCCTCCCAACCGGCTGACCGACTCAGTCGTCCGACAACCCTTGCCCGGCTTCCGCTCGCTCTCAGCCCGTCTTGGCCTTGAGGGTATCGAGCTGATTCCGGGCGCCGGCGATCATGGAGTGGAGGTCGGAGGTCAGCATCACCATGTCGAAGCCGCGTTCCACGGCGCCCGCGGCAAATTCCGCACCGGCGCAATGCATGACAGCCTTGATGCCGGCCTTGTGCGCGGCCGCGAGGATCTTGTCGCAGGTGGCGAGGTGGGTCGGATCGGGATTATCGGCGCGCGGCGGCATGTCCAGCGCATAGGACAGGTCGGCCGGCCCGATATAGACGGCGTCGAGGCCGGGTGTGGCGCAGATGGCATCGAGGTTTTCGAGGCCCTCTTTCGTCTCGATCATGGCCATGATGATCATTTCATCGTTTGCATGCTCGAAATAATCACCGCCGCCGGCATAGTGCATGGCGCGCACGGGACCGGACGAGCGCATGCCGTCGGGCGGATAGCGGCACGCCGACACGGCCAGCGCCGCTTCCGCGGCATTATTGACCAGCGGCACGATGATGCCGTACGCGCCCAGGTCCAGGGCCTTCATGATCGCCGCCGGATCGTTCCAGGCGACGCGCACGAAGGGCACCGTATCCGTCTGCGAGATTGCCTGCAGCATGGGCAGGACGTCATTCTGTTCTGCCGTGCCGTGCTGCATATCCACACACAGGGCGTCGAAACCCTGACGCGCCATGATCTCGGCTGAGAATCCATGGGATATAGAGAGCCAGCCCAGGGTCGTGTATTTGCCGTCACGCCACATTTCTTTAATCTTGTTCGGTCGCATCGTCATACCTTCAGTGTTGTTCTTTTTCGGAGCGGGGGCGCCGGCGCTGCGAACAGCACGCGGATGGCCGACCCGGCATTTTGACAGCGTGCCTTTTTATGGCCGTGCCGTCGACCCCCTATCGGCTCACGCATGGCGCTTGTGAGCAGGCGGGGGCGCCGTGTATCAGCCGCTTCACCGATTTGGTTCTCGTTGAATGAGTGATCCTGCTAAGTTGCGGTTTCGAACCGAGGTAACGGAGGATGCGAAATGGTAGGCCCTAGTTCGACGATGCAGGGTTTGTACGCTCTCATCTTTGCATTGCCGGCGTTAGCAATCCTAGCCGTGGTGATGTATGTGCCGACAGCGAAAATCTTTGCCATGGCGGGAAAGACCAAATATTGGGCGCTACTCCAAATTATCCCCGTCATCGGACATATTGTGCTCTTGTTTATTCTCGCCTTTTCGAAATGGCCGGCGGTCGACGGTCGCCCGGAGGAACGCTGAGTTATGAGCGAATCCTTCATCTGGGAATTGCTCTTAATTCTCGTCTTTATGGTTCTGCCGGTTTGGCCGGCATGGCGTATCTGCCGCCGTGCGGGTTATTCCGGCTTATGGGGGGTGACCCAATTTATTCCCATACTGGGCGTCGTTACCATGTGGGTCTTGGCGTTCTGCCGCTGGCCCGTTTTGCGCCGTAAGGAAGAAGCGACCGCCGATGCCGCCGAATAACGCAAGCGCGGAGAGGCGCGGGTCCCATCCATGTCCGTCACCCTTGGGCATGACCCGTGGGTCCAGGCGACGCCGGTGTTACGCCATGGATGCTCGGGTCTGCGCCCAAGCATGACGGTGGGAGGAAGGCATTTAGTCGCCACAGCGTTAGGGGACACTCCTTACGCGCGGGACCTTTTTTCACTTCGTCGTCCGGGTGCTCTTTCCTGGCTACCGCCTTACTGCAGCGCCAACTGCCCGCTCAGCAGCCCGTACAGGGTCAGCGCCGCGAAGATGATCAGGCTGATGATGAGATAGTTCCGCATGCCTCTACTCGTACCGAATTGCGCTCGTCGGGTTGAGCCGTTCCGTCATGGTGCGGTGCGCGCCGTAATCGACCTTTTACCGACCCTTACTGTCACCCTTGGGCTTGACCCGAGGGTCCAGACGCCGCCGGGGTTGCGCAATGGATGCTCGGGTCAAGCCCAAGCATGACGGTGAGAGCGTGCAGTGTCTATAAAGGCTGACGACGTATCGCCACCTCAATCGTCCAAAAACCCTTTCCCGGCCTCGGCGAGATCCTTGATCATCGCCGCCGGTTTCCAGCGGTCGCCATAGCGTTCCTGCCATTCGCACATTTGGTCGTAGATCTTTTTCACGCCGATGCCGTCGGCCCAGAACATCAACCCGCCGCGGTAGCGCGGGAAGCCGAAGCCGTTCAGCCACATCACGTCGACGTCGCTGGCCCGGTAGGCGATGCCTTCCTCGAGGATCTTGGCGGCCTCGTTGACGCTCGAGAAGAGCAGGCGGTGCAGGATTTCCTCGTCCGTGAAGTCGCGCTGCTGCAGGCCGAGCTCGCGGCCGACTTCCTCGATCACCTGGTCGACGACGGGATCGGGATAGGGGGTGCGGTCGCCCGGCTTGTAGTTGAACCAACCGGCGCCGGTCTTCTGGCCGTAGCGGCCCATCTCGAACAGCCGGTCGGGAATCGGCAGGGCGCGGTATTCGTTC